>CAYLUX010000093.1:0-9771 GCA_964386935.1 uncultured Janibacter sp. | reverse complement strand
CGAAGTGCGGGATGACGACCGTGAGCAGCTGCACGATGATGCTCGCGGTGATGTAGGGCATGATCCCGAGCGCGAAGACTGACAGCTGCAGCAGCGCGCCGCCGCTGAAGAGGTTGGCCATGCCGAGGAAGCTGCTCCCGGAGTCGTCCCTCGCACCCGCGATGCACTGCTGCACCGCGGAGTAGTCCACGTTGGGGGTGGGTACGGAAGACCCGATGCGGAAGAGCACGAGGATGCCCAGGGTGAGCAGCAGCTTGTTCCGCAGTTCGGGCGTCTTGAACGCCCGGGTGAAGACGGAGAGCACGGGTTGGTTCCTCCAGGATGGTCCGGGTGATGCGCCCCGGGCCGATGGACCGTGCGGGCACAACCCGACCGACGATACCTGTCATCGGTGGCAGCGCCCGACCCGACCGGCCGGAACGGCGTGAGGCCGCCCCGGGAGACGGGACGGCCTCACGACCTGGTTCGAAGGGGGTCAGCGCAGCGTGATGCTGCCGCCGGCCGCCTCGATCTTCTCCTTGGCGCTGGCGGAGAAGGCGTCGACCGTGAGGTCCACCTTCGCCGACACGTTGCCGGAGCCGAGGACCTTGACGGGCTGGCCCGCGCGAACGGCGCCCTTGGCCACGAGCTCCTCGACGCCCACGGTGCCACCCTCGGGGAAGAGGGTCGCGATGCGGTCGAGGTTCACGACCTGGTACTCGGTCTTGAACGGGTTCTTGAAGCCACGCAGCTTCGGCAGCCGCATGTGCAGCGGCGTCTGGCCACCCTCGAACCGCTCGGGCACCTGGTAACGGGCCTTGGTGCCCTTGGTGCCGCGACCGGCGGTCTTGCCCTTCGAGGCCTCACCGCGACCCACGCGGGTGCGGGCGGTCTTGGCGCCGGGTGCCGGGCGCAGGTGGTGCACCTTGAGGGCGCTGGAGCCCTCGTCCGGCGTGACGTCAGCCTTGCTGTCAGCCATGATCAGTCAACCTCCTCGACGGAGACCAGGTGGTCCACCGTCTTGACCATCCCGCGGATCTCGGGACGGTCCTCCTTGACGACGACGTCGCCGATGCGCTTCAGGCCGAGGCTGCGCAGCGTGTTGCGCTGGCTCTCCCGGCCACCGATCTCGGAACGGGTCTGGGTCACCTTCAGCTGAGCCATCATGCACCCGCCTTCGCCTTGTCGGCGGCCTCGGCGCGGCCAGCAGCCTGGGCGCGCAGCATGGCTGCCGGGGCGACCTCGTCCAGCGGCATGCCGCGGCGCGCGGCCACGGCCTCCGGGCGCTCGAGGCCGCGGAGGGCCTCGACCGTCGCGTGGACGATGTTGATCGCGTTGTCCGAGCCGAGCGACTTGCTCAGCACGTCGTGGATGCCGGCGCACTCGAGCACGGCGCGGACCGGGCCACCGGCGATGACACCGGTACCCGGGGAGGCCGGGCGGAGCATGACGACACCCGCGGCGGCCTCGCCGACGTTCGGGTGCGGGATGGTGCCCTGGATGCGGGGGACGCTGAAGAAGTTCTTCTTCGCCTCCTCGACACCCTTCGCGATCGCGGAGGGCACCTCCTTGGCCTTGCCGTAGCCGACACCGACGGTGCCGTCGCCGTCACCGACGACGACCAGGGCGGTGAAGCTGAAGCGACGACCACCCTTGACGACCTTGGCGACGCGGTTGATGGTCACGACCCGCTCGAGGAACTGGCTCTCGTGACGGTCGCGGCCGCCGTCGCGGCGGTCTCGGCGGTTGTTGTTGGAGCGCTCATTGGTGCCGGCGGCACCGGCGCCTCGACGCTGGGGTCCGGGCATCAGATGTTCCTCTTCTCGACGTTCTGGGCCTGCATCACAGTGCCAGGCCCCCTTCGCGGGCGCCGTCGGCCACGGCCGCGACCCGGCCGTGGTAACGGTTGCCGCCACGGTCAAACACGACGGAGTCAATGCCCGTCGCCTGGGCGCGCTCGGCGACGAGTCCGCCCACCTTCTTGGCCTGCTCGGTCTTGTCGGCGTTCAGCGCGCGCACGTCGGCCTCCATGGTCGAGGCCGAGGCGAGCGTCTTGCCGACGGTGTCGTCGACCACCTGGACGAAGACGTGCCGGCTGCTGCGGGTGACGACGAGCCGGGGACGGCCCGCGGTCCCGGTGATCTTCTTCCGCACGCGCAGGTGGCGACGACCACGAGCGGCGCTCTTGCCCTTGGCTCGCTTGACGATCTGTGCCATGGCTTACTTACCAGCCTTTCCGACCTTGCGACGGATCTGCTCGCCCTCGTAGCGCACGCCCTTGCCCTTGTACGGGTCGGGCCGGCGCAGCTTGCGGATGTTCGCGGCGATCTCGCCCACGAGCTGCTTGTCGATGCCCTGGACCGCGAAGTGGGTCGGGTTCTCGACCGTGAAGGTGATGCCGTCCGGGGCCTCGATGAGGATCGGGTGGCTGTAGCCGAGCGCGAACTCGAGGTTGCCGCCCTTGTTCTGGACGCGGTAACCGGTGCCGTGGATCTCGAGCTTCTTCTCGTACCCGTCAGTGACACCGACGACCATGTTGTTGATGAGGCTGCGGCTCAGGCCGTGCAGCGAGCGGGACTCCCGCTCGTCGTCCGGGCGGGCCACCTCGACACCCTCGTCGGTCTTGGAGACCGTGATGGGCTCGGCCACGACGGTCTGCAGCTCACCCTTGGGGCCCTTGACCTTCACGGTCTGGCCCTCGACGGTGACGTCGACCCCGCTGGGGATGGCGACCGGCCTCTTTCCGATGCGCGACATGGTGCTCTCCCCCTTACCAGACGTAGGCGAGGACTTCCCCGCCCACACCCTTGGTTGCGGCCTGCTTGTCGGTCAGGAGGCCCGAGGACGTGGAGATGATCGCCACGCCCAGGCCGCCGAGGACCTTCGGCAGGTTGGTGGACTTCGCGTACACGCGCAGACCGGGCTTGGAGACCCGGCGCACGCCCGCGATGGAACGCTCACGGGTGGGGCCGTACTTGAGCGCGATGGTCAGCGTCTTGCCGACGGCCGCGTCCTCGACCTCCCACCCGGAGATGAAGCCCTCCGCCTGGAGGATCTCCGCGATGTGCGACTTCAGCTTGGAGTACGGCATGGACACCGCGTCGTGGTACGCCGAGTTGGCGTTGCGCACGCGGGTCAGCATGTCCGCAATCGGGTCGGTCATTGTCATGGGCTCTGCCTGCCCTCTCTCATCGCGGTTTCACCTCTGGAGCGAGGCGACCTTCGATGTAGGAGTGATGTTTGAAAGGTTGGGGTCGCTGTTACCAGCTGGACTTGGTCACGCCGGGCAGCTCACCGCGGTGAGCCATGTCCCGGAGGCACACACGGCACAGACCGAACTTGCGGTAGACCGAGTGCGGCCGACCACAGCGCTGGCAGCGCGTGTAGCCCCGGACCTTGAACTTCGGCTTCTTGTTCGCCTTGTTGATCAGGGCGGTCTTGGCCATGTCAGTTCTCCTTGAAGGGGAAGCCGAGCTGCTTGAGCAGGGCCCGGCCCTCGTCGTCGTTCGTCGCCGTGGTGACCACGGTGATGTCCATGCCCCGGACGCGATCGATCTTGTCCTGGTCGATCTCGTGGAACATCGACTGCTCGGTCAGCCCGAAGGTGTAGTTGCCGTTCCCGTCGAACTGCTTGCCGTTCAGCCCGCGGAAGTCGCGGATGCGCGGCAGCGCGATGCTGATCAGCCGGTCGAGGAACTCCCACATCCGGTCGCCGCGAAGCGTGACGTGGGCGCCGATCGGCATGCCCTCGCGCAACTTGAACTGGGCGATGGAGCGGCGGGCCTTGGTCACCTGCGGCTTCTGACCGGTGATGGCGGTCAGGTCGCGGATGGCGCCCTCGATCAGCTTGGAGTCCTTGGCCGCGTCGCCGACGCCCATGTTGACGACGACCTTGACGAGGCCGGGGACCTGCATGGGGTTCTCGTAGCCGAACTGCTCCGAGAGGGCGCCCTTGATCTCACTGCCGTACCGGCTCTTCAGGCGCGGTGCCTGGGTGGTCTCGATGGTGTCGGTCATCTCAGAGGTCCTTGCCCGAGCGCACGCCGACGCGGGTGCGGCTCGTCTTCTTGCGACCGTCGCGCTCGATGGTCTCGACGCGGGTCCTGGTGCGGGTGGGCTTGTTGTCCTCGGGGTCGACCACGGCCACGTTGCTCACGTGGATGGGGGCCTCGGTCGTGACGAGGCCACCGGCCTGGCCGCCGAAACCGGCCCGGGTGTGCTTGGTGACGCGCTGGACGCCCTCGACGACGACGCGCTCGCGCTCGACGTCGACCGAGATCACCTTGCCCTGCAGGCCCTTGTCACGGCCGCTGAGGACCTGGACGAGGTCGCCCTTCTTGATCTTCAGCTTTGCCATCTCAGATCACCTCCGGTGCCAGCGAGACGATCTTCATGAACCGCTGGTCGCGCAGCTCGCGACCGACGGGGCCGAAGATGCGCGTCCCGCGCGGCTCGCCGTCGGCCTTGAGGATGACGGCGGCGTTCTCGTCGAACTTGATGTAGGAACCGTCGACGCGACGGCTCTCCTTGGTGGTACGGACGATGACCGCCTTGACGATGTCGCCCTTCTTGACGTTGCCACCGGGGATGGCGTCCTTGACGGTGGCGACGATGGTGTCGCCCACGCCGGCGTAGCGACGGCCGGAGCCGCCGAGCACGCGGACGCACAGGATCTCCTTGGCTCCGGTGTTGTCGGCGACTCGCAGTCGCGACTCCTGCTGGATCACTTCTCACTCCTGTCGTCGTGCTGGTTCTCGCCTCTCGCGAGCCTGGCCGAACTGGACTTCTACGGCTGTGGGGACGAAGGGGGCCTGCTGCCCCCTTCGTCTCCGAAGAGGATTACTTGGCCTTCTCGAGGATCTCGACGAGGCGCCACCGCTTGGTGGCCGACAGCGGACGGGTCTCCATGATCTCGATGAGGTCACCCACACCGGCCTGGTTCTGCTCGTCGTGGACCTTGACGCGCTCGCTGCGGCGCATGACCTTGCCGTAGAGCGCGTGCTTGACGCGGTCCTCGACCTCGACGACGACCGTCTTGTCCATCTTGTCGCTCACGACGTAGCCGCGGCGGGACTTGCGGTAGTTCCGCTCCTGGGGCTCGCTGGCGCTGCTCACGGTCTCTTCCTTCACGTTCTCGCTCACTTGCTCTCACCGATCCCGAGCTCGCGCTCGCGCATCTCGGTGTAGATGCGCGCGATGTCCTTGCGGACCGCGCGGAGGCGGCCGTGGTTCTCCAGCTGGCCGGTGGCCGACTGGAACCGGAGGTTGAACAGCTCCTCCTTGCCCTTGCGCAGCTCCTCGACGAGCTTGTCGTCGGCCAGCTCACGCAGGTCTGCCGGAGTCAGGTCCTTGGATCCGACTGCCATCAGTTCTCACCACCCTCACGCGCGACGAAGCGGGACTTCATCGGCAGCTTGTGCATCGCCAGGCGCATCGCCTCACGAGCGACCTTCTCGTCGACACCGGAGATCTCGAACATGATCCGGCCCGGCTTGACGTTGGCGACCCACCACTCGGGCGAGCCCTTGCCGGAGCCCATGCGGGTCTCGGCCGGCTTCTTGGTGAGCGGGCGGTCCGGGTAGATGTTGATCCAGACCTTTCCGCCACGCTTCATGTACCGCGTCATGGCGATACGAGCGGCCTCGATCTGCCGGTTGGTGATGTACGCGGCCTCCAGCGCCTGCAGGCCGTAGTCGCCGAAGGAGACGGTGGTGCCGCCCTTCGCCATGCCGCCACGCCTGGGGTGGTGCTGCTTGCGGTGCTTGACCCGTCGGGGGATCAACATCTCAGGACTCTCCCTCGGTCTTGGCCGGAGCCTCGGCAGCGGGGGCCTCAGCCGGGGCCGCGGCCTTCGCCGGAGCCTCCTTGCTGCGGTCGCCACCACGCCGGGCGCGGGCGGGACGGTCGTCGCGGTCGCGACGCGGGCCACGACCACGCGGAGCGGCGGACGCCTGCTGCGCCGCGAACTCCTTCTCGGTCATGTCGCCCTTGTAGATCCAGACCTTGACGCCGATGCGCCCGAAGGTCGTGCGGGCCTCGTAGAAGCCGTAGTCGATGTTCGCGCGAAGGGTGTGCAGCGGCACCCGCCCCTCGCGGTAGAACTCGGAGCGGGACATCTCGGCGCCGCCGAGGCGACCGGAGCACTGGATCCGGATGCCCTTGGCACCGGCGCGCAGCGAGGACTGCAGGCCCTTGCGCATGGCGCGACGGAAGGTGACACGGGCAGCGAGCTGCTCCGCGATCCCCTGGGCGACGAGCTGGGCCTCGATCTCGGGGTTCTTGACCTCGAGGATGTTCAGCTGGACCTGCTTGCCGGTGAGCTTCTCCAGCTCACCGCGGATGCGGTCCGCCTCGGCGCCGCGGCGACCGATGACGATGCCCGGACGAGCGGTGTGGATGTCCACCCGCACGCGGTCCCGGGTCCGCTCGATCTCGACGCGTGCGATGCCGGCGCGCTCCATGCCCGTGGACAGGAGCTTGCGGATCGCCACGTCCTCCTTCACGTAGTCCCGGTAGCGCTGACCCTTCTTGTTGGAGTCGGCGAACCAGCGGCTCTTGTGGTCGACGGTGACGCCCAGCCGGAAGCCGTGCGGGTTGATCTTCTGACCCATCAGCGGGTCCCTCCCTTCGCGGCCTTGGCAGGCTTGGTCGTCACGTGGATGGTGATGTGGCTGGTGCGCTTGTTGATCCGGCCGGCGCGGCCCTGGGCCCGCGGACGGAAGCGCTTCATGGTCGGTCCTTCGTCGACGTAGGCGGCCGAGACGATCAGGTTTCGCTCGTCGAAGGGCTCGCCCAGCTCGTCGGACTTCACGCGCAGGTTCGCGATGGCGCTCTGCAGGACCTTGAGGGTCTGCTCGGAGGCGCCCTGCGGGGCGAACTGCAGCGTGGCGATCGCGGTCTGGGTGTCCTTGCCGCGGATGAGGTCGACCACTCGGCGCGCCTTCATCGGCGCGATCCGGGTGTGGCGCGCAGACGCCTGGGCGACCAGGGCCTCCTGCTCGGTGGTGTCGTTGGCGGCCATCAGCGACGACGTCCCTTCTTGTCATCCTTCACGTGACCGCGGAAGGTGCGGGTCGGTGCGAACTCGCCGAGCTTGTGGCCGACCATCGCCTCGGTGACGAACACCGGGACGTGCTTGCGGCCGTCGTGGACGGCGAAGGTGTGGCCGAGCATGTCCGGGCTGACGACCGAACGGCGCGACCAGGTCTTGATGACGTTCTTCGTGCCCGCTTCGTTCTGGGCGTCCACCTTCTTCTGGAGGTGGTCGTCGATGAAGGGGCCCTTCTTCAGGCTACGAGGCATGTTCCTTCTTCGCTCCTATCAGCGCTTCTTGCCGGTACGGCGGCGACGGACGATGAGCTTGTCGCTCGCCTTCCCGGGACGCCGGGTGCGGCCCTCGGGGGTGCCCCAGGGCGAGACGGGGTGACGGCCACCGGAGGTCCGGCCCTCGCCACCACCGTGCGGGTGGTCCACCGGGTTCATCACGACACCGCGGACGGTGGGGCGCTTGCCCTTCCACCGCATGCGGCCGGCCTTGCCCCAGCTGATGTTGGTCTGCTCGGAGTTGCCGACCTCACCGATGGTGGCGCGGCACCGCGAGTCGACCCGACGGACCTCGCCGGAGGGCATGCGCAGCGTGGCGTACTGACCCTCCTTCGCGAGGAGCTGGATGCTCGCACCGGCGGAGCGGGCCATCTTGGCACCGCCACCGGGGCGCAGCTCCACGGCGTGGACCGTGGTGCCGTTCGGGATGTTGCGCAGCGCGAGGTTGTTCCCGACCTTGATGTCGGCCGAGGGGCCGTTCTCGACCCAGACACCCTGGGTGAGCTTGCTCGGGGCCAGGATGTAGCGCTTCTCGCCGTCGGCGTAGTGCAGCAGCGCGATGCGCGCGGTGCGGTTCGGGTCGTACTCGATGTGCGCGACCTTGGCCGGCACGCCGTCCTTGTCGTGGCGACGGAAGTCGATGACGCGGTAGGCGCGCTTGTGACCGCCGCCGATGTGGCGGGTGGTGATGCGACCCGAGGCGTTGCGACCACCGGTCTTGCTCAGCGGGCGGACCAGCGACTTCTCCGGCGAGTCACGAGTGATCTCGACGAAGTCGGCGACGGAGCTGCCGCGGCGACCGGGTGTGGTCGGCTTGTACTTGCGGATAGCCATGTGCTTCTTCCTTGTCCTCTCCGTCAGCCCTGGCCGCCGAAGATGTCGATCGTGCCCTCGCGGAGGGTGACGATCGCACGCTTGACGTCCTTGCGCTTGCCGGTGCCGAACCGGGTCCGCCGGGCCTTGCCGGGGCGGTTCATGGTGTGCACGGAGTCGACCTTGACGTCGAAGATCTGCTCGACGGCGATCTTGATCTGGGTCTTGTTGGCCCGCGGGTCGACGATGAACGTGTACTTGCCGTCGTCGAGCAGCCCGTAGGACTTCTCGGAGACGACCGGACGGATCAGGATGTCGCGCGGGTCGGTCAGCTGCGATGCGGTGCTCACTTGCCGGCCTCCTCGGTCTTGTTCGCGCGGCCGGCGAGGAAGGCCTCGAGGGCCGCCTGGGTGAAGACGATGTCGTCGGCGCAGAGCACGTCGTAGGTGTTGAGCTGGTCGGCGAAGAGCACGTGGACCTCGGCGAGGTTGCGCACCGACTTCAGCGCGGTCTCGTTGCCGCGCTCGAGCACCACGAGGTGGTTGGCGCGCTCGCTCAGACCGGAGAGCACGGAGAGGACCGCCTTGGTGGAGGGGGTCTCGCCCGCGACCAGGTCGCTGAGCACGTGCACGCGCCCGTGACGGGCCCGATCCGAGAGTGCACCGCGCAGCGCGGCGGCCTTCATCTTCTTCGGGGTCCGCTTGGAGTAGTCGCGCGGGACCGGGCCGTGGACGATGCCACCGCCGGCCCACTGCGGCGAGCGGACCGAGCCGTGGCGGGCACGACCGGTGCCCTTCTGGCGCCAGGGCTTCTTGCCGCCGCCGCGGACCTCGCCGCGGGTCTTGGTCTTGTGGGTGCCCTGCCGAGCAGCGGCGAGCTGGGCCACGACGACCTGGTGGATCAGCGGGACGTTGACCTGGACGTCGAAGACCTCACCGGGCAGCTCGACGGTGCCGGCGGACCCACCCTGCGGGCTGATGATGTCGATGGTCGGCACGTCAGGCTCCCTTCACGGCGTTGCGGACGAGGACGATCCCGCCGCGCGGGCCGGGGACGGCGCCCTGGACGAGCAGCAGCCCCTTCTCGGCGTCGACGGCGTGGATCTTCAGGTTCTGGGTGGTCTGGCGCTCGCCGCCCATGCGGCCGGCCATGCGCATCCCCTTGAAGACGCGACCCGGGGTGGCGCAGCCACCGATGGATCCGGGCTTGCGGTGGTTGCGGTGGGCACCGTGGGAGGCGCTGACACCGGCGAACCCGTGGCGCTTCATGACGCCGGCGAAGCCCTTGCCCTTCGTGGTGCCGGTGACGTCGATGCTCGCGCCGGCCTCGAAGATCTCGGCGGTCACCTCCTGGCCCACGGTGTACTCGGAGGCGTCCGAGGTACGCAGCTCGACCAGGTGGCGGCGCGGGGTCACGCCGGCCTTGGCGAAGTGACCGCTCGCCGGCTGGTTGACCTTGCGCGGGTCGATGCCGCCGAAGGCGATCTGGACGGCCTCGTAGCCGTCGGTCTCGAGGGTGCGGACCTGGGTGACGACGCAGGGGCCGGCCTGGACGACGGTCACGGGCACGAGGCGGTTCTCCTCGTCCCACACCTGCGTCATGCCGAGCTTCTCGCCGAGCACGCCCTTCACGGTCTTGGTGGTGGTAGTAGTCATC
>CAYLUX010000092.1:0-9801 GCA_964386935.1 uncultured Janibacter sp. | reverse complement strand
GGGTCGTGCTCTCGGTGCTGGACCGCAAGTGGCGCGAGCACCTCTACGAGATGGACTACCTCAAGGAGGGCATCGGGCTGCGGGCGATGGCCCAGCGCGACCCGCTCGTGGAGTACCAGCGCGAGGGCTTCCAGCTCTTCGAGGCGATGAACGAGGCCATCAAGGAGGAGTCGGTCGCCTACCTCTTCAACACCGAGGTCCAGGTGCCCTCGGTGCCGGAGTCCACGACGCAGCCGAAGAGCGTCGACGCCCTGCTGGGCGGGGACTCGGGGGAGGCCCGCCCGAAGATCTCCGCCAAGGGGCTCGAGGAGGGCGGCCAGGAGCGGCGGCTGCACTACTCGGCACCGGCCGAGGGCGGCGGGGTCGAGGAGCGCGAGGAGGGCGTGTCCGCCACCGCGGGCACGACCCGCGCGCAGCGCCGCGCCGCGGCCAAGAAGGAGCGGAAGAAGGCCAAGAAGAAGGCCTGAGCCGCCCCCTTTCAGCCGATCTGGAAGGCCTCGAGCAGCCAGCGCCCGTCCCGGCCGACGAGCCGCAGCGCCAGCGCGCGCACCCGGGTGCCGTCGGCCAGCACGACCGAGGCCTCGGCGACGTCGTCGGCGGGCTCGCACACCCGCACCCGCACCACCCGGGCCCGGCGGGCTGCGCCGGACCGGGCGCCGCGTCGAGCGGCCAGCGCCCCTCGCCGGGCCGCGAGGGCGTACACCTCGGGGGTGGCCCACCGCATGATCTGGGGTGCCGGACGGACTCCGTGCATGACCTCGACCAGCGCCTGGCCGATGTGGGCGGCCCAGCGCGTCGGGTCCGGCAGGTCCCGGTCCCGGACCGGGCCGGGGAGCTGCTGCACCGGTTCCCGGGCGAAGTCCACTGCCAGCGCGTCCTGCACGTAGGGCGCGGGCGCCGGCCTGCGCAGCGCCGCCTCGGCGTGTGTGGGCAGGGGCACCCCCTTCGGGCCGTGAGGGGGTACGGGCAGCACCCGCAGCGTGCGGTCGGTCGTCGCGGTCATCGTTGACTCCTTGCGGTTCGCGGGTGGCGGTCGTGGTCAGGGGGTTTCCGGTGCCGGCGGGTGCAGCCGGGTGCCCGGTCGCAGGTCGTCGGGGTCGTCCCCGATGACCTGCCGGTTGGCGGCGTACCAGCGGGGCCAGGCCCGGGCGATCTCGGCGGTGCTCGCGCCCGCACCCAGCCGGGCCGCGGCGATGCCCCAGAGCGAGTCGCCCCGGAGGACGACGACGGACCGGTCGTCGTCCGGGCGGGTGCGCCCGGTCAGCAGGTCGGCGTCGGGGCGCGGTGCCGGTCGGTTCGGGACCCACCCCGGCCGGGGCACCTCGGCCTCGGTCGGCTCCTCCGGCAGCACCTCGCGGTCGGCGGACCCGTCCCCGGGCCCGCCCGCGCTCGGGGACCACCCGGGTGAGGGGCCGGCGACCTGGGCAGCGGTGGCGGCGGTCCCCGGCAGGACCACGGCGGTGACCGAGGCCCCGAGCACGACGGCGGCCCAGCGCTGGACGACGGCGGGGGCGTAGCGGTCCCGCAGCCCGGCGCAGTACCGGCCGATCGACCCGGGGAGCCGGGCGGCGGAGGCGAGCACCATCGTCAGGGTCAGCCACCCGGAGGCGATCGCCGCGAGCGCTGCGGCCGAGCCGACGAGCAGCTGGGCCGGCGCAGCACCTGGGTCGAGGCTGCCGGGCAGGAGGCGCCACGCGGCGATGGCGGTGCTCGCGGTCAGGACCACGCCCCCGGTGAGGGACAGCAGGAGCAGCGCGGCGCGGACCGTGCTGCGCCCTCGACCGGGTCGGTGATCCCGCATGGTTCCCCCTTCAAGACCTCAAATGCATTCGTTTGATGTCATTTGATGATGTTTGCGTTCGGATGACAGCAAACCACCCCATCGGCGCGAGCGCAATGCCTCGATGTGGATGCGTAGGGTGATCGGGTGCGCTGGGACCGGTTGTTCGAGGACCTCGAGGGGCAGCTGGCTGCCGATGCCCGCGTCGAGCTGGACTCGGAGGTCGCCGAGCGCACCCGTGGCGAACGCGCCCGCGTCACCCTCGAGCAGCGGATCCACGGCGCCGGGCAGGGCGGGATCGTGGTCCACCTCCGTGGCGGCAGCACGGTGCGCGGCGAGCTGCGTGACGCGGGGGACCAGTGGTTCCTACTCGAGGGCGACGCCGGGCGTCAGCAGCTCGTGCTCGGACCCGCGGTCCTGGGCGTCGAGGGGCTGGGGCGGCCGCGGGACGATCGGACGGCGCGACGCTTCGCCGTCGGGACCGCGTTGCGGGAGATCAGCCGGGACCGCCGGGCGGTGCTCGTGCTCGACGTCGACGGCGGCCGCCGGCACGGGACGATCGACGGGGTCGGAGCGGACTTCCTCGACCTCGCGGAGCACCCCCAGGACACCCCGCGGCGGGCCGAGCACGTGCGCACGGTGACGGCGGTCCCCTTCGCCGCCGTGGCGGCCGTCATCGCGACCTGAGGGAGGCGGTCAGTCCTCGGTGTCGCCGCGCCGGACGAACTTCCGGGTCCGGGCGTACATCCGCTCGATGTAGGCGTCGAGCTCGGCGACCTCGACGCGCCACTGGCCCCGGCCACCCACCTTGATAGCGGGTAGCTCACCGCTGCGCACGAGGGCGTACGCCTGGGCCGAGGAGATGCCGAGCACCTCGGAGACCTCGGTGAGCGGGACGAAGCGACGGGCCATGCGGCAATTCTGCCATTGCTCCCGGAGGTCCCCGGCGCCCGCGCGCCGAAGCCTGTGGACACTCGGGGAGCGAAGGGGGCCAACTCACGGCATGATGCCGAGGGCCACACCCGAATGAGAAGGACGATCCGTGAGTTCCCTGCCCACACCGCCGGCCCGACGTCTCGTCAAACCCTCCTGGCGGGATGCGCGACTGATCGTCGGGGTGCTCCTCGTGCTGCTCTCCGTCGTGCTCGGGGGACTGGCCATGGCGGCCGCCGACGACCGCGTCGGGGTGTGGGCCGCCCGCACGGCGATGACCCCGGGCGACACCATCGAGGAGGAGGACCTGGTCCGGGTCGAGGTCCAGCTGGGCGAGGAGACGGCGCGCTACGTCGGCGCGGAGGAGCGGCTGCCCAACGACGCCGTCCTCGGCCGGGCGGTGCGCGCCGGTGAGCTCATCCCCGCCGCGGCGGTCATCGACCCGACGGACCAGCAGGTCCGACCCGTGCCCGTGCACGTCGACCCCATCTACCTCGACAACCTCACCAAGGGGTCCCGGGTCGCGGTCTACGCAGTCACCGAGGAACCCGAAGACGGACCCGACGCCGAGCAGCCACCGCAGTACGAGGAGGTCCTCGAGCAGTCCACCGTCAAGCGGGTGCCGAAGCGGTCCCGCTCCGTCGTCGGCGGCGGGTCGCCCTCGTCGGTGACGATCCTCGTCCCGGAGGAGCAGGTCCAGCGGGTCCTCAGCCTGGACCGGAAGGACACCCCCATCAAGCTCGTCCTCGAGGGCGGCAGCCCGGAGCGGGTCGACTGATGGCCGCGAGCGTCCTCACCGCGCTCCCGCACGAGTGGGAGGCCCGGATGGTCGCGGTCATCGACGGGCTCCCCGGGGTCGCCGTCAGCCGGCGGTGCGTCGACCTGGCCGACCTGCTCGCGAACGCCTCCGCCGGCCACGGTGACATCGCGCTGGTCTCCGCCGACCTGCGTGGGCTGGACCGGGACGCGATCGACCACCTGCGCCGACACGGGGTCACCGCCGTCGGCGCCAGCCCGGACGGGGCGGAGGACGGCGAGCGCCACCTGCGTGCTCTCGGCGTCGAGCGGCACGTGCACCTCGGCACACCCGGGGAGGAGGTGGTCCACACGCTGCGGCCCGACGAGGACGCGCCGGACCCGCCGTCCCCCGTGGCGGAGCCGATCGAGGAGGACGAAGGGGGCCAGCCCGCGGACAGGGAGCCGGTCACCGGGCGGTTGGTCGCCGTGTGGGGACCGACCGGCGCCCCCGGTCGCAGCACCCTCGCGATCAACCTGGCCGCGGAGATCGCCGCGGCCGGCACCTCCGCGGTGCTGCTGGACCTGGACACCTACGGGGCCTCGGTGGCGCAGCAGCTCAGCGTCCTGGACGAGGCGCCGGGGCTCGCGGCGGCGGCCCGTGCCTCCGAGCAGGGCACCCTCGACCGCGCGGGGCTGGCCCGGCTCGCCGTGGAGGTCACCCCCGGCTTCCGGGTGCTCACCGGCATCCCGACCCCGTCACGGTGGACCGAGGTGCGCCCGGCCGCGGTCGAGCACGTCATCTCGCTCGCGCGCACCCTGGCCGAGGTCGTCGTCATCGACTGCGGCTTCGGGATCGAGGACGACGAGGAGCTCAGCTACGACACCCTCGCGCCGAGGCGCAACGCCAGCACCCTGACAGCCCTGGAGCAGGCCGAGGACCTGCTGCTCGTCGGCCGGGCGGACCCGGTCGGGCTGCAGCGGATGGTCCGGGCCGTCCAGGCCGTGGGCACGGTGCCCGCGCCGCAGCCGCGGCCGATCGTCAACCGGCTGCGCGCGTCCGCCGTGGGGCCGGACCCGCAGCGCAGGGTGGAGGAGACGTTGGCCCGCTTCGCGGGACTGACGGACATCACCTTCCTGCCCGAGGACGGGGAGGCGGCCGATGCCGCGCTCCTCGCCGGGCAGACCCTCGCGGAGGCCAGGCCGCAGAGCCCCCTTCGCCATGCCGTCGCCGGGGTGGCCGGGAGGTACACGGGCAAGGTGCCCACGCAGCGGACCGGTCGCCGTCGGCTGCTCTCGAGGAGGTGAGGGGAGGATCACCGCACAGCCTCGTCGCTCCTCGTGCAACCATGTTGCCGTGGTGAGCAGACTGGATCCCGTCGACGCGTCCTTCCTCTATCTCGAGGAGCCGACCCTCCCGATGCAGGTGGGCTCGGTGATGGTCTTCGAGCCGCCGGACGAGGGTTTCGACTACGACCGCTTCATCCAGGTGGTCGGTGACCGGATCGCCGACCACACCCGCTACCGGCAGCGGATCCGCGAGGTGCCCGGGCGGCTGGACAACCCGGTGTGGGTCGACGACAACCACTTCGACCTCACCTACCACGTGCGGCGCTCCGCGCTGCCCCGGCCGGGGACACCGGCTGCGCTGGAGGAGTTCGTCGCCCGCATCATCGCCCGTCCGCTGGACCGGGACCGGCCGCTCTGGGAGGCCTACTTCGTCGAGGGACTCGAGGACGGGTACTTCGCGATCGTCACCAAGGCCCACCAGGCGATGGTCGACGGCATCCACGCGGTCGACCTGGCCCAGCTGCTGGTCGACCCGGACGCGGTGCCCGTCGACGAACGTGCCGGTGAGCCCGCGCCGGAGCCCTCGGACCTGCGCCTCGTCGCCGACGCGCTGGTCGGGACGATGATGCGCCCGCGCAAGGCCGTGGACTTCGTGCGTCACGGGCTGCGCGACGCGACCGAGACCGGGCTGCGGGTGGCGCAGACGACCGGGCAGGTCATCAGCACGCTGGCCCAGGTCGGCGCCCGCCCCGCCCCGTCGACCCCGCTCAACGCCCCTGTCAGCGGTGCCCGCCGGTACGTCATGGTCGACACCGACCTCGAGGACTACCGCGCGATCCGCAACCGCCTCGCCCGCGGGCGGTACGCGCAGGACGTGACGATCAACGACGTCGTCCTGGCCACCGTGACCGGTGCGCTGCGCACCTGGATGCAGACCCGCGGCCTGCCCGTGACGAGCACCTCGAGCATCCGGGCCATGGTGCCGGTGAGCATCGTGGACGGGACGGGAGACCCCCTCACCGACGATGCGATGACCGCCTGCTTCGTCGACCTGCCGATCGGCGAGAACGCCCCCTCGATACGGCTGCACCAGATCTCCTTCGCCATGCGCCAGCAAATCGAGTCCGCCTCCGCCGAAGGGGTCGATGCCGGGTCGCTGGCCTCGATCGGCGGGTTCGCGCCCCCGACGCTGCACACCCTGGGTGCCCGGCTGGGCAGCGCGATGACCCGGCGGCTGTCCAACCTCGTCGTCACGAACGTGCCCGGCCCGCAGCAGGCACTGTACGTCGAGGGCTCGCGACTGCGCGCGGCCTACCCGGTGATGCCGCTCGGGCGCGACCAGGGACTGTCCATCGGCATGACGTCCTACGACGGCCGGGTCCACTACGGGCTGACCGGGGACCGCGCCTCGCTGGCCGACCTGGGCCTGCTGGCCCGGTCCATCGAGGAGGCGCTGCTCGAGCTGCGCACCGCGCCGCGTCCGAAGAGGTCCTGATGCGGGTTTACGTCCCCCTGCTGCTCACCGACCTCGCCGGCCTCACGGCCGATGCGACCCTGCCCCGGCGGCCGGCCTTCGGGGTGACCGGGCCGTTGCGCGCCGGGGACCCCGGCGCCGACGAGGAGGAGCTGGAGTTCGAGGCGATGTGCGCAGCCCTCGACGCCGCCCGTGATCTCGGCGACGGCCGAAGGGTGGTGGCCGCGGCCGACGTCCCGGCGAAGACCGACGGTGATGCGCAGGGTCTGCTCGCGGACCCGATGGAGGTCTCCGTCGCCGACGTCGTCTCCTTCCACGTCGAGGAGGGCCAGGGACCGGTGGGCACGGGGTACGACGACCTGCTCTGGTACGACGTGACGGAGCTCGGGGCGCTCGGCTCCTGAAGGGGCCCGCCCGTCAGCTGGTGCGGCGGGCCAGCAGCGTCGCCTCGTCGTCGAAGGCGCCCTCGATGACCGGGGCGGCTGCCCGCTCGATCTTGCCGCCGACGAGGGGCAGCCCGCAGGTGAGGTTCCCGTCGAAGGTGAGCACCGATCCCTCGCCGTCGGGGGTGAGGGATGCCCGGCCGGTCATCGACAGCGGGAGTCCCTGCACGGACATCTCCAGCTCCGCGTGCCGCGAGCCCCGCGCGTCAGGGGGCGACCAGATCTGCTGCTCGGTGATCCGCAGCTGGTCCCCGGCCGCGGCCACGACGGCACGGGGCATGTCCGTCGTCGGAAGCACCCGCTCGCCGTCGATGATCAGCACGTCCCCCTGCTCGCGCAGCGTCGCGGAGGCGGAGGTGCACACCTCGGCGACCTTGTCCCGTTGGAAGTCCTCGGTGGCGATGACGGCGAAGGCGGACTCCACGTCGACGGGGACGGAGCTGCGGCGACTGATCTTCATGGAGCCAACGCTAGCCCTCCCCGGAGGGTCGCTCGCGCAGCGCGGCCGTGCACTCCTGCAGTGCCTGCGAGGCGGCGGTGCAGTCCCTGGCCAGGGCGGCGCGTCGTCGACCGAGGTCGGCGAGGCCGATGTGCAGTCGTTCCTGGACGCGGTGCCGGTTCTCCTCGTCGGCCCGTGCCGCTGCGGGGTCGGCGACGCCGATGATGCCCCACGGCTCCCGCACCGTGCCGTCACGGACCTCCAGCCCGAGGGCGGCGGCCTCCTCCTCGAGGCGGCGCAGTGTGGTGATGGTCGCGGCGAGGCCGGTGGCGCCGGACTGCAGCCGACGCCCGGCCGAGTCCAGCACCTCGGCCGCACGGTCGGACCCGGCCAGGACCGCGTCGACGTCGTGGCGGGTCTGCTCGGCGAGCGGTCCGGCCCACCCCGGTGCGTCCTCGCGCAGCTGCTCGCGCGCGGCCCGGCCGTCGCCCGCCAGACGTGCCGCGGCACGGCGCAGCGCGGCGGCCAGCGCGCTCACCGAGGCGGGGTCGCCCCACAGCACGCTCACCGGTGCTCCCGCTGCGGCTCCGGCCCTGCCTCCACACCGGCCACGGTGGTGGCCAGCTCGCGACACGAGGTCGCGATCTCCCGCAGTGCCTCGAGGGCGTCGTCGACGAGGTCGTCGACCCGTCCCTGCGCGCTCCGGTCGCCGAGCAGGACGTGCTGGTCGAGGAGCTCGGCATCGGCCCGTTCGGCGCCCTCGGCCACGCGGGAGAGCGCCGCCGCGAGCTGCTCGTGACGTGGGGAGTCGGGCATGATCAGCCAGCCTATCGGCGGCCCCCGCGGGGCGTTCTCGTCATCCACACCGGGCGGTGCGTGTGATGAAGGTCTCGTGGCGTTACGCTCGGATCGCTGGGGACGGCGAGGTCCCCGCGCGTGACCCGCGAGACGCATGAATGAGGATGCCCACCCATGGCTGACCTGCCCGTGACCGCCGACGACGACACCGCACGCACCATCGCCGGGGCGGCCGAGCTGGCCGGCTCCGACGCCTCCTTCGTCGAGCGGTACCTGCGGGACGTCGACGTCACGACGATCGCCGGGCGGTCGCCGGAGGACCTGCTCGCGATGGCGACCACCCACCGGGACCTCGCCCGGGAGCGCCGCGCGGGGGAGTCGGTCGTCGAGCTGCGCGAGGACGCGCTCTTCGTCGTCACGGAGGACCGTCCCTTCCTCGTGGACTCCGTCCTCGGTCGGCTGGGGCAGGAGGGGATCACCACCTTCCTGCTCGTGCACCCGGTCTTCGTCGTCGAGCGCGACGGGCACGGCCACCTGCAGGAGGTGCTCGACCGGGACCCGCGCGGTGAGCTGCCGTCCGGGTCGGTGCGCGAGTCCTGGATCCGGCTCGAGCTCAGCCGCCCGGCGGACCCGGAGGGGACGGTGCAGCGGATCCGCGAGGTGCTCCTCGCGGTCACCCGGACCGTCGAGGACTGGCAGCCGATGCGCGAGGCCATGCTGGCGCTCGCCGACCGGCTCGCGGCGGGGGAGGGCGTCGGCGACCCCGACGACCAGGCGTCCGGTGCGGAGTTCCTCCGGTGGCTCGTCGAGGACAACTTCACCTTCATCGGCAGCCGGGACCACGTGGTCGAGGACCTCGACGGTGGTGTCGCGACGGTGAGCGCCATCCGCGGCAGCGGCCTGGGCGTGCTGCGCGATGACGATGCGGCCGAGGTGATCACGCCGCTCGGCGGCGGCGAGTCGGCCCGCCACCGACAGTGCCTGACGATCGGCAAGTCCAGCGAGGTGCTGCCCGTGCACCGGGTCGGGCACCCGGACCTGATCGCGGTGCGCGTGCGCGACGGGGAGCGGGTCGTCGAGACCCGCTTCGCCGGTCTCTTCTCCTCGACCGCCTACACCGGCTCGGTGCTGACGATCCCGCTGATCTCGGACAAGGTGGCCGAGATCCTCGAGCGGGGCGGCTGGGCGAAGGAGAGTCACTCCGGGGCCGTCGTCATGCGGCTGCTCGAGGGCCTGCCGAGGGACGAGCTCTTCCAGGCGCCGGTGGAGCACCTCTTCGAGATGGTCCACCGGGTCCAGCAGATGGCCAACCAGGTCCGCACGGTGAGCTTCCTGCGGATGGACTCCGGCGGGCAGTTCGTCACCGCGATGATCTACCTCCCGCGGGACCGGTACACGACCGCGGTGCGCCGACGCGTGGAGAACGTCCTGCGCGCCGGGACCGGCGCCGACGAGGTGAGCTTCTCGGTCCACGTCTCCGAGGAGCCGATGGCCCGCATCTACTGGGTGCTGCGCTCGAGCTCCGGGATCCGGCTGCCCGAGGGCGGGGCCCGCGCGGAGCTGGAGGCGTCGCTGACCGATGCCACCCGCAGCTGGGACGAGCGCCTCCTGGACGCGGCCCAGTCGGTCTTCGGCTCGGACCGGGGGAGGGAGCTGATCGCACCGTGGGTCGACGCCTTCCCGCTGGACTACACCGAGGACTTCGCCCCGCAGCAGGCGGTCGCCGACCTGAGCAACGTCCTCGAGCTCGGGGACGACGCGCCCGTCGCCTGCGCCCTCTACGACCCCGGCCGGGGCCAGGGGGACACCGACCCTCACGTGCGACGGTTCAAGATCTTCAGCACCGAGGAGCTGACCCTCGACGAGCTCATGCCGATGTTCGCCGACCTCGGCGTGCAGGTCGTCGAGG
>CAYLUX010000091.1:0-10280 GCA_964386935.1 uncultured Janibacter sp. | reverse complement strand
ACTGCGCGATGCACCGGGCCGGGGTGACCTTCGTCCTGGACCGCTCCGGCATCACCGGTCCGGACGGGGCCAGCCACCACGGCATGTGGGACATGTCCCTCGTCGCGCTCGTGCCCGGCCTGCGGCTGGCCGCTCCCCGTGACGGGGGCCAGATCCGGCTGGCCCTGCGCGAGGCGGCGGAGGTCTCGGACGGGCCCACCGTGATCCGTTTCCCGAAGGGCAGCGTCGGTGATCCGCTCGAGGCGATCGACACGATCGAGGGCATGGACGTGCTCGTCGGTGACCCGACGGAGGACCCCGAGGTGCTCCTGGTCGCCGTGGGCGCCATGGCCGGCACCGCGATCACCGTCGGTGAGAAGCTCGCCGCCGAGGGCCACCGGGTGCTCGTCGTCGACCCCCGCTGGGTGCTGCCCGTGCCGGAGGCCCTCGTGGACCTCGCCGCTCGCTCCGGTCAGATCGGGGTCATCGAGGACAACAACGTCGCCGGCGGTGTCGGTGCCGAGATCTCCCGGGTGCTCGACGACGCGGAGGTGGCGACGCCGGTGCACCGCTTCGGGCTGCCGAAGGAGTTCATCGACCACGCCTCCCGCGCCCAGATCCTGGAGTCGGTAGGCCTCGTGCCCGAGCCGATCGTGGAGCGCCTCCGCCACCACCTGTGATGTCCCGGGGGAGCCGGGGTCTGGCGCGGGCGGTGATGAACGCGAAAGCCCCTACGAAATGCTGCGTTCGAGCACTTCGTAGGGGCTGATGCGTGACCTTCGGAGGTCAGCCGATGTCGCGGAAGGGGTGCACGCTGGCGCCGAGGGCGTTGAGGCGCTCGGCGAGGTCCTCGTAACCGCGGTTGATGACGTAGACGTTGCGCAGGTACGAGGTGCCCGGGGCGGCGAGCATCCCGAGGAGGATGACGACGCCGGGGCGCAGCGCCGGCGGGCAGGTGACCTCGTTGGCGCGCCACCGGTTCGGGCCGTCGACGAGCACGCGGTGCGGGTCCATGAGGGTGACCCGGCCGCCGATCTTGTTCAGCTCGGTCAGGTAGATCGCCCGGTTGTCGTAGACCCAGTCGTGGATCGTCGTCGTGCCCTCCGCGCAGGCGGCGATGAGCGCGAAGAAGGGCAGGTTGTCGATGTTCAGGCCCGGGAAGGGCATCGGGTGGATCTTGTCGATCGGCGCCTTGAGCGGGCCCGGGTGCGTGGTGATGTCCACGAGGCGGGTGCGCCCGTTGGCGGCCTCGTACTCGCGGGAGAGGCTGTACTTCATGCCCATCGTCGCCAGGGTCGCCAGCTCGATCTCGAGGAACTCGATCGGGCAGCGCCGGATGGTGATCTCCGAGTCGGTGACGATCGCGGCCGCGATGAGGCTCATCGCCTCGATCGGGTCCTCGCTGGGGGAGTACTCGACATCGACGTCGATCTCCTCGACGCCGATGACCTCGAGGGTCGTCGTGCCGATGCCGCGGACGGAGACGCCGAGCCGCTCGAGGAAGAAGCACAGGTCCTGGACCATGTAGTTCGGCGACGCGTTGCGGATGATCGTGCGCCCCGGGTGGCGGGCGGCGGCCATGAGCGCGTTCTCGGTGACGGTGTCACCGCGCTCGGTGAGGATGATCGCGCGGGCCTGCTCGTCCTGGGTGTCGGCGACCTTCGCCTCGTACCAGCCGTGCGTCGCGGTCACGTCGAGGCCGAAGTGGGTCAGCGAGGACATGTGCGGCTCGACGGTGCGGGTGCCCAGGTCGCAACCACCCGCGTAGGGCAGTCGGAAGTCGTCGAACTCGTGCAGCAGCGGCCCGAGGAACATGATGACCGAACGGGTGCGGCGCGCCGCCTCCTCGTCCATGTTGCCCAGGTTGAGCTTCTCCGGGGGGATGATCTCCAGGTCGGAGGAGTCACCGAGCCAGCGGGTCTGCACGCCGATGGAGTTCAGCACCTCGAGGATGCGGTTGACCTCCTCGATGCGGGCCAGGCTGCGCAGCGTGGTGCGGCCCTTGTTCAGCAGCGAGGCGCACAGCAGCGCGACCGCGGCGTTCTTGCTCGTCTTGACGTCGATCGCCCCGGAGAGGCGGCGGCCGCCCTCGATCTTCAGGTGCACCGCACCGGTGGTCTGCGTCCGGGTCAGGGCGACGAGCTCGGTGTCCAGCGCCTCGCTGATACGGGCGAGATTGTCCAGTGTCAGGTTCTGACCTCCGGCCTCGATGCGGGCGACGGCACTCTGGCTGGTGTCCAGCTTGGTCGCGAGCTCGGACTGCGACAGTCCGCTGCTCGTGCGTGCCTCCTTGATGGTGGTACCGATACGGGCCAAGTAGTCATCCGACATGCGAGCCACGTTAACTCATATATGAGTTGGCTTCGAATCGGCCGGGCCCGCGTGTCGGCGCGGCCGAGGCACTACTCGTCGGGGTGCGAAGCGAAGGTCGCCGCGAGCATCGGCGAGACGATCTCGCGCTGCCAGGGCCGCACCGCGTGCTCGGCGAGCGCCGCGGCGAAGGAGTCGGGGTCGCGCTCCTTCGGCGGGTCCCACACGACCCAGCGCAGCGGGTCGGGGGAGCAGACGTTCTCCACCGGCAGGCCGTGCTCCTCGGCGAAGGCCGTCAGCGTGGCCCGTGTCTCGGTGAGCCGGTCGGCGGCGAGCGGGTCCCGGTTGCGCCAGGAGCGCTGTGGCGGCGGCCCGTCGGGCTTCACCGAGGCCGGGGGCAGCTCGTCCTCCGGCAGCGCGGCGGCCCGGTCCACGGCCTCGAGCCACGCGCGCTGGTTGCGTTGGATCGAGCGGTGACCGCGCGGCAGGTCCGCGGCGGACCTCGGTGCGGCGGAGGCGATCTCGACGAGCGCGGTGTCGGGGATGACGCGGCCGGGGGAGACGTCCCGTTGGCGCGCGATCCGGTCCCGCTCGAGCCACAGCTCCCGCACCGTGGCCAGGACCCGTGGCTTGCGGATGCGGTGGAGTCCGGAGGTGCGTCGCCAGGGGTCGCGCTTGACGTTCGGCCGCCAGTGCAGCAGGTACTCGAACTCCTGCCGGGCCCACTCCTGCTTGCCCTGGGTCGCCAGGTCCACGCCCATGAGGTTGCGGATCTCGGTGAGCACCTCCACGTCCAGGGCGGCATAGCGCAGCCAGGGCTCGGGCAGCGGACGGGTCGACCAGTCGACCGCCGAGTGCTCCTTCGCGAGGGTGATGCCGAGGTAGTGCTCGACGACCGAGGCGAGGCCCACCTTGGGCAGCCCGAGGAGGCGCCCGGCGAGCTCGGTGTCGAAGAGCTGGCGCGGCGCCAGTCCCAGCTCGCGCAGGCACTCCAGGTCCTGGGTCGCGGCGTGCAGGATCCACTCGCCGGTGCCGATGGCCCGATCCAGGGGCCCCAGGTCGGGCAGGGTGACGGGGTCGATGAGGAAGGAGCCGGCACCCTCCCGGCGGACCTGCACCAGATAGGCGTGCTGGCCGTAGCGGTAACCGGAGGCACGCTCCGCGTCGATGGCGACGGGGCCGTACCCCTCCCGCATCGCGTCGGCGAGGTCCATCAGGCCGTGCTCGGTGGTGGTCACCGGGGGCACGCCCTCGGCGGGCTCGGTGAGGACCGGCAGGCCCTCGTCGTCGGAGGTGCCGGCCGCTCCCTTCGCGTCCTCGCGGCTCAACGGCGCCGTCCCGGCAGCGCCACCACACCCTCCGGCAGCGGGGGCAGCCCACCGACCGTGCCGAGCATCTCCGCCCAGGCGGCCAGGTGCTCACCGGCGTTGGCGTCGCGGGGGCTCCACGACGCCCGGATCTCCATCTCGACGTCGACGGCGGTGTCCTCGAGGTCACCGAAGGACTCGGAGACCACCCGCGTCACGGTCCCGGCGATGTTGTCCGCCGGCAGCTCGTGCGCCTCCAGCGCGTCGGTGAGCCAGGACCAGCCCACCGCGCCGAGCACCGGGTCGCCGGCCAGCTCGCCCTCGAGCTCGGCCCGCGCGAAGGTGACGACTCGCCAGGCGCCACCCCACGGCTCCGGCTCGGCGGGGTCGTGCAGCAGCACGAAGCGGCCCGTCGCCAGGTCCAGCTCGCCGTCGTCCGGGTCGACGATGTCGACCGTCATGGCCACGGCGTGCGGAGCCAGTCGCGTCGGCGCGGGGACCTCGGTGAGGCGCACCTCGGGGCGCAGCGGTGCCTCGTGCAGGCTGCGCAGCGCCTCGCTGAACTGCGCGGCACGCGTCTCGGAGATCCGTCGGGTTGCCACCCGTCGAGCGTAGGTCGGGCGGGGGCGGGCGACGGGGATGCCACGCCGTCCGGCACGCATGCGATGATCGGCCGCGTGACAGCCGACGCCGATCCCGCCGACTCTCCACTCGTCCGCGCCGCCCGCGGCCTGCCGGTGGAGCGCACCCCCGTCTGGTTCATGCGACAGGCGGGTCGATCACTGCCCGAGTACCGCGAGCTGCGCGCGGGCACGAACATGCTCGAGGCCTGCCGCACACCGGATCTCGTCTCGGAGATCACGCTGCAGCCGGTTCGCCGCCACCGGGTGGACGCCGCCGTCTTCTTCTCCGACATCGTCGTGCCGCTGCAGGCCGTCGGCGTCGACGTGGACATCGAGCCCGGCGTGGGCCCGGTCCTGGACCACCCCTTCCGTGGCCGCGAGGACCTCGACCGGCTCCCGGAGCTGACCCCCGACATGATCCCCGACATCGCCGAGTCGGTGCGGCGCATCGTGCTCGAGCTGGGGGCCACCCCGCTCGTCGGCTTCGCCGGGGCTCCCTTCACCCTCGCCTCCTACCTCATCGAGGGCGGCCCGAGCCGCAACCACGAGGAGACGAAGGCCCTCATGCACGGCGACCCCCAGCTGTGGCACGACCTGTGTGCACGGCTGGCCGCGATCTCGGCGGCCTTCCTGCGGGTGCAGGTCGAGGCCGGCGCGAGCGCCGTGCAGCTCTTCGACTCCTGGGCCGGCTTCCTCTCGCGTGCCGACTACGTCCGCCACGTGCTCCCGCACAGCGAGGCCGTGCTGGCGGACGTCGCGGACCTGCAGGTCCCGCGCATCCACTTCGGTGTCGGCACCGGTGAGATGCTCACCGACATGGCCGGTGCCGGCTGCGAGGTCATCGGCGTGGACTACCGCGTCTCCCTGACCGACGCCATCGAGCGCGTCGGTCAGGGAGTGTCGGTCCAGGGCAACCTCGACCCGGCGATCCTCTTCGCCCCGTGGGACGTCGTCGAACGCGAGGTCCGCAGGATCATCGGCGAAGGGAGTGCCGCCCGCGGGCACATCTTCAACCTCGGTCACGGGGTGCTGCCGGACACCGACCCCGTCGTGCTCACCCGGGTCGTCCAGCTCGTGCACGAGCTCACGACTCGCTGACCCCCGAGCGGCGCCTCCGGATCCACCACCACACCGGCGTCAGGACCAGCGCGATCACGACCGCGAAGGGCAGCACCGCGCCGAGGGCCGTCACCAGCACGCCGAGGCTCGTGGTGAAGGCCGACCAGCCGTTCTTCAGCCCGGCGACGAAGCCGGTCTCGTCCTCCTGGTCGGCCGGCGCGGAGTCGGTGCTCAGGTCCAAGGTGATCGGTGCCGTCGTGGTGCGCTTCTCCAGCGCCTTCAGGCGGCGGGTGAGGGACTCCAGGTCCGCCTCGCGGTCGGTCAGCTCGTCCTCGATCTTGATGACCTGGCCCAGGTCGTCGGCACCGTCGAGGAGCTTCTCCAGCCGGGAGATGCTCTTCTTCATCGTCCGGACCCGGGCGTCGGTGTCGGTGTAGGTCGAGCTGAGGTCCTGCGTCTCGCTGGTGCGCTCGGTGACCTTGCCCAGGTCCTCCAGCTTCGTCAGCGTCGCGTCGAGCTCCTCGGCGGGCACGGTCACCTCGATCCGGGTGCTGGACCACTCGCGGTCCGGGTCGATGCGGGTCTGCTCCGAGGAGACCCGCCCGTCGGCGGCCTCGGCGACCGATCGCACCCGTTCGACGCTCTTGTCGAGGTCCTTGACGGTGATGTCCAGCCCGGCCTCCCGGGCGATGTGCTCGCTCGTGAGGTCCTGGTCGGAGCCGTCGCCCGCCGTGGCGGGCTCGGCGGAGTCCTCCGACCCTGCCTCGACCTGGCTGCTGTCGACCGAGGAGGGAGGTGGCCCGCTGCTCCCTCCGCTGTCCGAGCTGCCACCGCACCCCGCCAGTGCCACGGCTGCCGCGGCGGTCAGGCCCGCCCATCGCAGTGACGCGTATCGCCTCATGATCATCAACCCCCTGCTGATCACCGGGTCCGTCCCGGCTGACAGTCTTGACGCTCAAGGGCGGACCCAGGTTCCCGCGGCCGGTAACGATTGGGGCCGGATGCGGTGGGAGACTGGGCCCATGGCACATCGGGTCGTGGTGATCGGTGGTGGCCTCGCCGGCTTGGTGAGCGCCCACCACCTGCTGACAGCCCGCCCGGACCTGGACGTCCTCGTCATCGAGGGCAACGAGCGCGTCGGCGGCAAGACCCGCTTGGAGCAGGTCGGAGGAGTGGGCCTCGACGTCGGGGCCGAGTCGGTGCTCGCCCGCAGCGAGGCGGCCCGGGACCTCTTCGACGAGCTGGGCCTCACCGACCGGGTGGTCCACCCCGAGCCCGTCCCCGCCACCATCTGGTCGCGCGGCAGGCGCCACAGGGTGCCGGCGGGCACCTACATGGGCATCCCCGGACCCGCCTGCGACCCCACCGGTCTCCTCGACGAAGGGGAGGCGGCGCGGGCCGCGCGGCCGGCCCCCTTCGCCCCGGAGACGGACGTCTCCGTCGGGGAGGCCGTCACCACGGTCTACGGCCGGGCCGTGGCCGAGCGGATCGTCGAGCCGCTCCTCGGCGGGGTCTACGCCGGACGGGTCGACGAGCTCTCGCTGGAGGCCACGATGCCGGCCCTGTGGTCGGCGATGGCCGGCGGCGCGAGCCTGCCCGACGCCGTCGCCTCCCTCGTGCCCCCACCGACCGGGCGCCCGCCCGCACCCCGGGTCATGGGACTGCGCGGCGGCATCGCGAGCCTCGCGGAGGAGCTCTCCGCACGCATCACCGGCGCTGGTGGTCGCATCGAGACGGGAACCCTGTCCCGGGAGATCCACCGCACCCCGACGGGGTGGAGCGTGGTCACCGGGCCGACGATCGCGCCCCGCGAGCATCTGGCGGACACCATCGTGCTCGCCACTCCCGCCGCCCCCACGGGCCGCCTGCTCCGACCCCACGCCCCGGCCGCGGCCGACGCGCTCAGCGGCATCGACTACGCCTCCATGGTCGTCATCACGATGGCGCTGCCGCGGGCGCGGATGGCCGACCTCGAGGGCAGTGGCTTCCTCGCCCCCGCCGCGGACGGTGGTCCGATCAAGGCGAGCACCTTCTCCACGACGAAGTGGGGCTGGGTCCGGGAGGCCGCCGGGGACCTGGCCGTACTGCGTGCCTCGGCCGGCCGTGCCGGTGAGGCCCGGACACTGCAGCGGGGTGACGACGAGCTCACCGAGACCGCCCACGCCGAGGTCTCACGGGCACTGGGTGCGGACCTCCCGGTGCCCGTGGCGACGCATGTGCAACGCTGGGGTGGAGGGCTGCCCCAGTACGCCGTCGGGCACGTCGAACGGGTGCGCCGGGTGCGCGACGCCGTCGCTGACCTGCCGGGCCTGGAGGTGACCGGCGCCGCCTACGACGGCGTGGGCATCGCCGCCGTGCTCGCGGGCGCCCGGGACACCGCCAGAGCCGTCCTGACCCGGATCGACCACTCACCACAACCTGTCGCACCACCCACCACGAAGGAGTCCCGATGACCGAGCGTCCCAGGAAGCCCAGCCGCGAGGAGCTGGAGGAGATCAACTCCTCCGTGCGCTACGCGATGTTCTCCGCCTTCGCCCTGGCCACGCCCCTCGGCGACGCCGACCGGGACGCCCTCACGGCGGAGGTCGAGGAGCTGCTGGGTGCGGTCACCGAGGGCGGTGTCACGGTCCGGGGCGTCTACGACATCGGTGGCATGCGCGCCGACGCCGACCTGCTCATCTGGTGGCACGCCGACCGGGTCGAGCTGCTCCAGGATGCGTACAAGCGTCTGCTGCGGACCGAGCTCGGCAGCCACCTCGAGCCGGTGTGGTCCAACGTCGCGTGCCACCGGCAGGCCGAGTTCAACCGCAGCCACGTGCCGGCCTTCATGGCGGGGGAGGCGCCGGGGAACTACGTGTGCGTCTACCCCTTCGTGCGCTCCTACGACTGGTACGTCCTCGAGGACGACGACCGGCGCCGGATGCTCGCCGAGCACGGCGCCATGGCCCGGGACTACCCGGACGTGCGGGCGAACACGATCCCGGCCTTCGCGCTGGGGGACTACGAGTGGATCCTCGCCTTCGAGGGCGAGGAGCTGCACCGGATCGTGGACCTCATGCGCGAGCTGCGCGCCTCCCGCGCCCGGCTGCACGTGCGTGAGGAGATCCCCTTCTTCACCGGGCCCCGGGTGTCGGTGGGCGAGCTGGTGGCCGGCCTGCGCTGACGGCCGGCTGCTGCTGGCCCGAACCGATTCTCGGGTCACCCGAGAAACTGCCCCTTGGCAAGAGTTTGAAACTCTTGCCAAGGGGCAGTTTCTCTTGTTCAGCGATGATCCCCAATCCCACCGTGCGCTTCGCTGGCATCCACAGCCGGGGCGAAGGGGGACCGCCGCCTGGTCATGGGCGGCCACCCTCGGGACATGATCGACGTCTCGACGGACCTCTTCACCGACCTGCTCGCACTACCCGGTGGGGTCTTCACGCGCCGCGACGCCCTCCGGGCCGGGCTGCGCGACCGGGTGATGGCCGCCGCCGTGCGGCGGGGTGTCATCACCCGGGTCTGCCGAGGCGTCTACGCGGCCCCTGGTCAAAGGTCGGTTGAGGAGCAGCGGCAGGTGCTGGCGACGGCGGCGCTGCGGACCTACGGGGACGCCGTGCTCGTGGGGGCGAGCGCGGTGGCGGCCCACGGTGTGCCGCTCTACCGGGTCCCGGTGCTGCCGGGAGACATCGCGCGTCCCGTGGCCCGCGAGGCGCGCACCGCGGAGTTGCGGATCCGCCCCCTTCGCCATGCAGTGGTGTCCACGGAATTGGGTCCGGCCAGCGATCTACCGAGCTCTCTCGCCCAGCTGGCCATGGACCACGGGATCCTCAATGGTGTCGCCTCCCTCGACGCCGCCCTGCACCGGGGACTCGTGACCGACGGGGAGCTCAGGGAGACCCTGGCGCGGGTGGCCGGCTGGCCCCACGGATCGAGGTTCCGGTGTGCCTTGGCGTGGTCGGATGGCAGGTCCGAGTCCCTGGGAGAGAGCGTGACCCGCGCGATCCTTCTCGGGGCCGGCTTCGACATGGAGTTGCAGGTGCCCATCGCGGACCGGGACGGGGTCGTCTTCGCCTATGCCGACCTGGGGGTCGTGGGCACCGGTGTCCTCGTCGAGTTCGACGGCAAGGTCAAGTACGCCGATGGCGGTCCCGACGCCCTCTTCAGGGAGAAGAAGCGAGAGGACCGGATCCGGGCGCTGGGCTACCTGGTGATCCGGGTGACGTGGGCGGATCTGTTCCACCCCGAGCGAATCGTGCGGGCTGTGCGTGAGGCACTGGCGGAGGCTGCCTGACCTCTGCAAGAGAAACTGCCCCTTGGCAGGGGTTTCAAACTCTTGCCAAGGGGCAGTTTCTCGGGTGACCCGAGAATCGGTCGTCAGGCCTGGGTCGGCCGCAGGGTCATCGAGATCGAGTTGATGCAGTACCGCTGGTCGGTGGGGGTGTCGTAGCCCTCGCCCTCGAAGACGTGGCCCATGTGGCTGCCGCAGTTGGCGCAGCGGACCTCGACGCGGGGGCGGCCGGGCAGCGAGTCGTCCTCGATGTACTCGACCCGGTCCTCGGCGAGCGGGGTGTAGAAGGAGGGCCAGCCGCAGTGGCTGGTGAACTTCGTCTCGGAGGTGAAGAGCTCGGAGCCGCAGGCACGGCAGGCGTAGACACCCTCCGTGGTGCTCTCGTAGTACTCACCGGTGAAGGGTCGCTCGGTGCCGGCGTTGCGCAGGACCGAGTACTCGTCGGGGCCGAGTTCCTCGCGCCACTGCTCCTCGGTCTTCTCCACGTTGTACTTGCGTCCGGTCGACTCCAACATCGATTGCTCCTTCATCGGGGATCTCCATGGTGCAACGTCGGCGCCCCCGGGCTTCATCCCGGGGGCACCGATGGATCTCGGGAGACTCAGGCCACCCTGCGGTGGGCCAGGTGCTCCGGGCGGGCGCTGCCGGCGGCGAAGGGGGAGCCCAGCGAGTTGGAGCGGGCGTTGAAGACGACGAAGAGGTTGCTGCGCGGGTCCGGCGAGATGTTGCCGGCGG
>CAYLUX010000090.1:0-10646 GCA_964386935.1 uncultured Janibacter sp. | reverse complement strand
ACCTCGGCCCACTCCCCTCGGGCCTCGGGGTGAAGTCCTCAGGTCGACACGGACCGTCCGTGACGACCACCGGACGGGGTGGTCTCCATCCCAACCCGACAGCTAACCCCGCAGGCGCTAGGAGAGAGAATGACTCTGCACTACGCAGGCAAGCACCGGGCCCCGCGCCAGGCGGGTCCGGTTCGCCGCACCGGCACCGGATTCGCGGCAGCAGCCGCCCTCGGTGTCAGCGCGCCCCTCGCCGTCACCGCCCTGACCGCCGCGCCGGCGATGGCCAACGGCGGCCCCACCGTCCCCCAGTCCAGCAACGCGAGCACCGAGGCCCCTGCCCCCGAGGCGGCTCCGGAGCCCACGACCACCGAGCCCACCAGCACCGAGTCCACCGACGAGTCCTCGAACGCCGAGTCCACCGAGAGTGACTCCTCGAGCGCCGGCCTCCTGGAGATCGGCGACACCGGCGGTGCCGTCGAGGCCCTCCAGAGCAAGCTCGGCGTCACGGTCGACGGCGTCTTCGGCCCCGAGACCCAGGACGCGGTCGAGGACCTCCAGGCCGACAGCGGCATCGCCGTCGACGGCATCGTCGGCCCCGACACCCGCGCGGCCCTCGCCGGCGGCTCCCAGGGTTCCGGTGACACCGAGAGCACGACCTCTGAGACCGCGACCACGGAGACCGCGAACACGGACTCCACCACCGCTGACTCCACCTCCTCGGAGACCAGCACCACCGACGCCGGTGACTCCACCACCGTGACTGCCTCCGCCGACTCCGACGAGGCCGAGGTCTCCACCGCCTCGACCTCCACCGCGGGCAGCGCGGCGGGCAGCAGCATCACGGCGACCGCCGCGAGCCTGCTCGGCACGACGTACACGATGGGCGGCAGCAGCCCGTCCGAGGGCTTCGACTGCTCGGGTTACACCCAGTACGTCTACGGCCAGCACGGGATCGACATCCCGCGGATGACCCAGGACCAGCAGGACGCGGCCACCCCGGTCTCGGACCCGCAGCCGGGTGACCTCGTCTTCTTCGGCGACCCGGCCTACCACGTGGCCATCTACGCCGGCGACGGCATGGTGTACGACGCCGGCAACGAGGAGGTCGACACCACCAAGCGTGCGATCTGGACCGACGACGTGACCTACGGGCGCTTCTGATCCACTTCGCGGACAGCGAAGGGCCCCGACCGGTTGGTCGGGGCCCTTCGTGCGTCCCCGGGCGGGGCGTGGTTCAGTCACCCCTTCCCCAGGGGCCGGTGGTTCCGGCCGCGTACTCCTGCAACGGCACCCGTCCGTCCGCGAAGGCCTCCAGCACCGGCGTGCAGATGCGCCAGCACTCCTCGGAGATGTCACCCCGCACCGAGAGCAACGGGTCGCCGTCGAGCACCTTCGCCAGCACCTCGCCGTAGGGCTCGACCGTGCTCGGGGCGATGGTCGCGGTCAGCGTCGTGGTCTCGAGGTCGAACTTGTCGCCGGCGGAGTTCGTCGTCAGCGAGACCTCGATCTCGCCGGTGAGCAGGTGGATCGTCACGTGGTTCGGCTCGGCGCGACCGCCGAGACCGCCCGGCTGGTGCGGCACCGGTCGCAGCCAGAGGTCGATGCGCCAGTCGTCGGCGGCCATCGCCTTGCCGCTGCGCAGCCGGAAGGGGACCCCGGCCCACCGCCGGTTGTCCACGAGGACGTCCATCTCCGTGAGGGTCTCGGTCCCCCGGTCGGGGTCGACCCCCGGCTCGTCGACGTACGACGGCACCGCCTGCCCCTCCACGGTCCCGGCCGTGTACCGCGCCCGGCGGGAGGCCTCGGCGGGGTCCCCGGCGACCCGGGTGGCACGAAGGGCGTGGGCCATCAGGTCCCGCATCTCGAGGGCGTCGACGGTGGCTGGCGTCTCCATGGCCACGAGCGAGAGCACGAGGAGCAGGTGGCTCTGCAGCATGTCCCGCAACGCACCCGCGGAGTCGTAGTAGCCCGCCCGCCCGACGAGCGCGATCGTCTCGTCCGCCCGGATCTCGACCCGCTCGACGTGCTCGGCGGTCCACAGCGGCTCCAGGACCCGGTTGGCGAAGCGCAGCCCGAGCAGCCCGAGCACCTGCGCCTCACCGAGGAAGTGGTCCATCCGGTAGATCTGCTCCTCCGTGCGGAAGGTGGCGAGCAGGTCGTTCAGCCGACGGGCCGAGTCCAGGTCGGTGCCGAAGGGCTTCTCCAGCGCCAGGTGCAGCCCGCCGAGGTCGCGCTCGGCGAGCAGCCCGCAGGCCTTCTCGGAGATCGCGGGAGGCACCGCGAAGTAGAGCACGCTCGAGTCCGGGTCCGGGATCTGCCCGAGCAGCTGGTCCAGGTCCTCCCCGTCGGTCACGTCGAGGCGCAGGTAGCGGGTCCCGGAGACGACGCGCTCGACCGCCTCCGCAGGCGCCCCACCCTCCGTCAGCGCCTCGCGCAGCCGGTCCGGCCAGTCCGACAGCTCGTCCATCGCGCTGCCCCACACCTGCACATCCCGCTCGGGCTGGGTCGCGAGCAGCGTGCCCAGGCCGGGCAGGAGCAGTCGCCTGGTCAGATCGCCCGAGGCGCCGAGGATGACAAGCGTGGTGGGGCGCGCGGACTCGCTCATGAGGATCTCCTGCTCGACGAAGGGGGACCCTCGGATCCTCCCACCACCTCACCCGCGCGGGCGGTCCCGGCGCACGATCAGGTGCAGCAGCGGCGCGGTGTCCGCCGGCAGCGGCTCCCGGGGGTCGAGCCAGCGCACCTCCTCGATCTCCGCGGCCGGTGTGACCCGAGGAGCTCTGGTCGCGCGCAGGTGCGGGTGCTCGAAGACCGAGGCGACCAGCGCCCGACCCGCCTCGTTGGCGGCGTCGGTGCGGTGGACCCCCTTCGCCTCCAGCTCCTCCGGGGAGAGGTCCAGGCCCAGCTCCTCGTGGACCTCGCGGAGGGCACACGCGGCGGGGGACTCGTCCCCTTCGGGCTTGCCGCCGGGCTGCATGAACATGGAGGTGCCGCGCTTGCGGACGGTCAGGATCCGCCCGTCGGCGTCACGGAGGGTGACCGCGCTGACCACGATCGGACCATCGTCCGGAGGCCGTGTCATGCGCTCGTCCGGGGCGGTGATGGACAGTCCACAGGCGCTATTTCACCACGCTCGACAAGTGGCGCCCGGGAGCGACACCTCAATATTTTCTGTGCGTCTTCCAAGATTGTGCACACCCTAGCGTTACCTTTTCGCTATACATGCCCTAGTCTCCTATCCGGGTCCTGCACCTGGGGCCCGCCGCCGGAGGCGCCGAATCCTGCCAACTCCGGCGGTCCCCTGAGACATCGGTGGCAGGAGCGGGGGACCCAACCTCGGCCCAATGGCGGGCCTCGGGGTGAAGTCCTCATCCGTGATCAGCGGGCGTGGACGGGGTGGTCTCCATCCCAACCCGACAGCTAACCCCGAAGGCGGCAGGAGACCCTCATGTCCGAGTTCTACTCAGGCCGCCACCGTGGCGCGTGCCCCAAGTCAACGACCAACCGGATGGGCAGCGCCCTGGCCATCGCCGCTCTCGGCGTCGGCACCTCCGCCTTCGCCGCCGGCTCCGCCTCCGCTGCCCCGACGACCCCTGCGGCGCCGGCCGCTCCGGCCGTCCCCACCACCCCGGCGCTGAAGTCCGCCCCGACCCTGCCCGCGGTCCCGGCGACCTACTCCGGCTACGTCCGGTACGGCGACCGCGGCAGCGATGTTCGTGCCGTCCAGCGCGTCGTCGGCGTCAGCGTCGACGGCATCTTCGGCCCGAAGACCCTGTCCGCCGTCAAGAGCTACCAGCGCAGCCACGGCCTCGCCGTCGACGGCGTCGTCGGCCCGAAGACCGGCACCAAGATGGGTCTCGACGGCTCCGGTGGCTCCACGGGTGGGTCGACCGGCGGCTCGACCGGCGGCTCGACCAGCAAGACCAACTTCACCGGCTACATCCGCTACGGCGACCGTGGCAGCGACGTGCGTCAGGTGCAGCGCGTCGTGGGCGTCTCGGTCGACGGCGTGTTCGGCACCAACACCCGCTCCGCGGTCAAGCGCTGGCAGCGCAACCACGGCCTGACCGCCGACGGCGTCGTCGGCCCGAAGACCGGCAGCGCGATGGGCATCACCGGCTCCGGCGGCTCCACCGGCGGCTCGACCGGCGGCGGGGGAGGCTCCGACACGAGCTACTCCAGCAGCGCGATCCTGCGCACCGCGGCCAGCCTCGTCGGCACCCGCTACACCTACGGCGGCACCTCCCCGTCGACCGGCTTCGACTGCTCGGGCTACACCCAGTACGTCTTCGCCAAGCACGGCATCAGCCTGCCGCGCACGACCTCCCAGCAGCAGGCCGCCGCCACCCGGGTCTCCAGCCCGAAGCCGGGCGACCTGGTCTTCTTCGGCTACCCCGCCTACCACGTGGGCATCTACGCCGGCAACGGCATGATGTACGACGCCGGCAACTCGCGCGTCGACACGAGCAAGCGGGCCATCTGGACCTCCAGCGTCACCTACGGCCGGGTGGGCTGAGGGCTCCTGCCCCGCAGCGAAGGGGCCCCGACCGCGCAACGGTCGGGGCCCCCTTCGTTATGTCTCCGACGTCCGGCGGGCACGCCGACGACGGCCGACCCGCCGCCACGGCTTGAAGACGGACAGCACGGTCGCGACGGAGAGCGCGGTGACGGACACGACCGGTGGGAAGACGAGGTCCCGCACGTCACCCGTGGGCGCGGCGCCGGCCGCCAGCTGCTCACCGTGGACCACCACCCCGGGCATCATCGGTGCGAGCGCGAGGACGACGAGGACGGTCAGCACGAGCGTGATGACGAGCTTGACCAGCACCCACCAGTAGCGCACCAGACCCCAGCGGGTGCCCCAGCCCAGGAGCAGGCCCGTCGCCAGGGTGGCCAGGGCAGCGGTGAGCATCGGTCCGACGACGAAGGTGCCGAGGGCTTGGTAGGCCAGCCCGGCGGTGGCCGGGTCGGCGCTCATCCCGAAGACGACGAGGACGGCGACGACCACGTCGACACCGAACCACGCCGCCACGGAGAGGATGTGGGCCACGAGCACCGCCTTGCGCAGGCGGGGGCGCAGCCGCCACCGGCGTTCGGGTGGGAGGGAGGTGGCACGGGGCTCGGCTGTGGCGGTCATGCCCCAAGCGTCCTCGTGGACGAGGCGGGGCACGTCCCCTTCGCAGCGCATCCCGGGCTACGTCGTGGGACGTACCCGCCGCTACGCCCTGCGCGGGGTGACGACGGCCCCCACCTGGGCCAGAGTGGTCCCGGTGCCGCGACGTGGTGACCACGTCGCGCCACAGGACGAAGGGAGGGAACGTGACCGCAGCCGGTGTCCGTGGGTGGCTCTGCCTCGGCGCCCTCCCGCTGGGTCTGGCGTTCCTCGGCCTGCTGACCCTGCCGGTCCTGGGTCACGGGCCCGGATCCGGCGACGGACCACCATGGGCCGAGGACCGGTGGGGTCCCGGCTCGCCGACGGACGCCGCGGTCACGGACCCGGGCGCCCTCGCCGCGGTGCTCGTCCTCGTCGCCGCAGCCGGCCTGCTGCTACGGCACCGCCGCCCGGAGGTGGCACTGGCGATCACCACCGCGGCCACCGGCGCCTACCTCGCCCTCGGCTACCCGTACGGCCCGATCCTGCTCACTCTCGCGGTGGCCGTCTACGTCACTGCCCGGCGGCTGCCGCTCGTGCCCGCACTCCTCTGGGCCTGTGGGTCGCTCGTCGTCCTCGTCCTCCTGCTGCTCACGCGGTCCGTGGCGCCGACCTCGCTGCTGCCGGCAGCGCCGTGGTTGGCACTCCCCTTCACCATCGGTCTGGTCCGTCGGCAGAGCACCGATGCGCGGACGCGGGCCCGTGCGGAGGCGGACCGACGGCTCGTCGAGGCCGAGCGGCTACGCGTCGCCCAGGAGGTGCACGACGTCGTGGGCCACGGGCTGGCCGCGATCCAGATGCAGGCGGACATCGCCCTCCACGTGCGCGAGCGGGACCCCGAGCAGCCGGTCCGGGCGCTGCAGGCGATCAGCACCGCCAGCGAGGAGGCCCTGACCGAGCTGCGCGCCACCCTCACCGGGGTGCGGTCCGGCGGGACCGCACCGACCCCGGGGCTGGCCGGGATCGACGCACTGCGGGAGCGGGTGCGCGCGAGCGGGGTCGAGGTCGACCTGGCGGTCGTCGGGGACGTCGCCGGGCTGCCCGGGCCGGTCGACCTGGCGGCCTACCGCATCGTCCAGGAGGCACTGACGAATGTCGTGCGCCACTCCGCGGACCGCGCCGCCCGGGTCCGGATCACCCGTGAGCCGCAGGCCCTGCACATCACCGTGAGCAACCGGCAGGACCCGACCGATCCGACCGACTCGACCGGAAGGCGCGACCGGCCCGAGCGCGACACCCCTGCCCTGGGCATCGACGGGATGCGCCGGCGCGCTCGACAGCTCGGGGGCGAGCTGACCGCGGGCGAGCAGGAGGGACACTTCACCGTGCGCGCCGTCATCCCCCTGGAGGAGAACCCATGACGTCCGTCCTGCTCGTCGACGACCAGGAGCTGGTCCGCATGGGCCTGCGCACCCTCGTCGAGGCGACGCCGGGGCTCTGGGTCGCCGGCGAGGCGGCCGACGGGCTCGCCGCGGTCCGGGAGGCCGCACGCAGTCGGCCCGACGTGGTGCTCATGGACATCCGGATGCCCGGGATCGACGGCCTCGAGGCGACCCGGCGGATCCTCGCCCACCCGGACCTGACCGGCTCGCGGGTGGTCGTGCTGACCACCTTCGAGCTCGACGAGTACGTCTTCGAGGCACTCCGGGCCGGGGCGAGCGGCTTCCTGCTGAAGAACACCCCGCCCGCCGACCTCGTGGCGGCGATCCGCACCGTTGCGGACGGGGGTGCGCTCCTCGCGCCGTCGGTGACCCGCACCCTCATCCGGGAGTTCGTCGAGCAGCCCCGGGGGACGCCGGCCCCGCATCCGCAGCTGGGCGAGCTCACCGACCGCGAGCGCGAGGTGGTCGGTCTGGTCGGGCAGGGCCTGAGCAACCAGGAGATCGCCGAGCGGCTCGTCGTGAGCCCGGCGACGGCCAGGACCCACGTGAGCCGCTCGATGATCAAGCTCGGCGCGCGCGACCGGGCCCAGCTGGTGGTCTTCGCCTACCAGTCGGGCCTGGTCTGAGCGCTCACTTCTCCCGCAGCACCGCGCGGCGGGCCCGGAACTCCTGCTCCGTGATCGAGCCGTCGGCGAAGCGCTCGGCGAGCACCCGCTCACCCGCCCGCGCACCGTGCTCCGCGCGGCGCCGGCGCCGTCCGAGGGCGGCGAAGGTGAACACGGCCGCGAAGAGCAGCAGCCAGAAGAGCGGGATGAGGAAGAACGGGAAGGGTGGGCCCCCGTCCCAGGGGCCGCCGTGGGTGGCCAGGGTCGTGGCGATGGCGTTCATGTGCTTCTCCTTCGTGGGGAGCTCGGTTCGATGACACCGCCAAGGCTGCTCCGAATGCAGCGGTGGGTCGTCGGCCCGTGGGCGACTCCTCGGCTACGCATCCGGACGTAGTGACCCCTCCTCGACATATACCCCTTGGGGGTATACATTGGTCTGAGTGGACGGCCCGAGCCGCCCTCACCCACGAGAGAGGAAATCCACGATGAGCGCAACCACCACGTACACCGTCTCCGGCATGACCTGCCAGCACTGCGTCGCCTCGGTCACCGAGGAGGTCCAGGAGATCCCGGGCGTCGAGGACGTCAAGGTCGAGCTGGACTCCGGCGCCGTGACCGTCACGAGCGAGGAGCCCCTCCAGCAGGAGAGCGTCCGCGCCGCCGTCGAGGAGGCCGGCTACCAGCTGGCCTGACCCCCTTCGCCCGCCGTCCACCACCGAACCACAGGAGCCAGCAGTGAGCACCCCCACCGAAACACCCGGCAGCGCCGACCTCACCGATGTCGAGCTGGCCATCACGGGGATGACCTGCGCCTCCTGCGCGAACCGCGTGGAGCGGAAGCTGAACAAGATGGACGGCGTCACGGCGAGCGTGAACTACGCGACGGAGAAGGCGAAGGTCAGCTACGGCTCCGAGGTCACCCCCGACCAGCTGGTCGAGACGGTCGAGAACGCCGGCTACGGTGCCGTCCTCCCGACCCCCGAGGAGGCGAAGGGGGAGGCCCCCACCGCCCCCGACGAGGTGGACCAGCTGCGCCAGCGGCTGATCGTCTCGGCGGTCCTGTCGGTCCCGGTCATCGCGATGGCGATGATCCCGGCGCTGCAGTTCACCAACTGGCAGTGGCTCTCCCTCACCCTGGCCGCGCCCGTCGTCGTGTGGGGGGCGCTGCCCTTCCACAAGGCCGCGTGGACCAACCTCAAGCACGGCGCCACGACGATGGACACGCTCGTGTCGATGGGCACGCTCGCCGCGCTGGCCTGGTCGCTGTACGCGCTCTTCTTCGGCACCGCGGGCGAGCCGGGGATGACCCACGCCTTCGAGTTCACCGTCGAGCGCGGTGACGGCTCGGGCAACATCTACCTCGAGGCCGCCGCCGGCGTGACGACCTTCATCCTCGCCGGGCGCTACTTCGAGAAGCGCTCCAAGCGCCAGGCCGGCGCCGCCCTGCGGGCACTGCTGGAGATGGGCGCCAAGGAGGTCACGGTCCTCGAGGGCGAGGGGGAAGCCGCCCGCGAGCGCCGCGTGCCCGTCGAGTCGCTGACCGAGGGTATGCGCTTCGTCGTCCGCCCGGGCGAGAAGGTCGCCACCGACGGCGTCATCGAGCACGGCACCTCCGCGGTCGACACCTCCATGCTCACCGGCGAGTCGGTGCCCGTCGAGGTCGGTCCCGACGACGAGGTCGTCGGCGCCACCGTCAACGCCGGCGGACGGCTCGTCGTGCGCGCCACCCGCGTCGGGTCGGACACGCAGCTGGCGCAGATGGCGCAGATGGTCGAGGACGCGCAGAACGGCAAGGCCGAGGCACAGCGCCTCGCGGACCGCATCTCCGGGATCTTCGTCCCGATCGTCCTCGTGCTCGCGCTGCTGACGCTGCTGGGCTGGCTCGTCGCCGGCGCCGGCCCGTCGATGGCCTTCACCGCCGCCGTCGCCGTGCTGATCATCGCCTGCCCCTGCGCCCTCGGTCTGGCCACGCCGACCGCTCTCATGGTCGGCACCGGACGCGGCGCCCAGCTGGGCATCCTCATCAAAGGCCCGGAGGTCCTGGAGTCCACCCGCTCGGTCGACACGATCGTCCTGGACAAGACCGGCACCGTCACGACCGGCCAGATGACGTTGCGCGAGGTCGTCGCGGCCGAGGGTGTCCCCGAATCCGAGGTGTTGCGCATCGCCGGTGCGCTCGAGGCCGCGTCCGAGCACCCGATCGCCCGGGCGATCGCCGCCGGTGCCCGCGAGCGGGTCGGTGAGCTGCCGCAGGTGGAGGACTTCGCCAACGTCGAGGGCCTGGGCGTGCGTGGGGTCGTCGACGGTCAGCCGGTGGTCGTGGGCCGTCCCGCTCTGCTCGCCGACTCCGGCCAGATGCGGTGCACCGAGCTCGACGCGACGACGACCGCGCACCAACAGGGCGGCGGCACCGTCGTCCAGGTGGCCTGGGGCGGCCGGGCCCGTGGCCTGCTCGTCGTCGCCGACGCGATCAAGGACACCTCCGCGGAGGCGATCAGGGAGCTGCGCGGGCTGGGGCTGCGGCCGATCCTGCTCACCGGTGACCACGAGGTCGTCGCCCGCTCCGTCGCCGCCGAGGTGGGGATCGCGGAGGAGGACGTCTTCGCCGACGTCATGCCCGCAGACAAAGTGGCCGTCGTCGAGCGGTTGCAGGGCGAGGGCAAGGTCGTCGCCATGGTCGGCGACGGCGTCAACGACGCGGCTGCCCTGGCCACCGCCGACCTCGGCCTGGCCATGGGCACCGGCACCGACGTCGCGATCGAGGCCAGCGACCTGACCCTGGTGCGCGGTGACCTGCGCGTCGCGGTCGACGCGATCCGCCTCGCGCGGCGCACCCTCGGCACGATCAAGGGCAACCTCTTCTGGGCCTTCGCCTACAACGTCGCCGCGATCCCGCTCGCCATGGCGGGGATGCTCAACCCGATGATCGCCGGGGCCGCGATGGCCTTCTCCTCGGTCTTCGTCGTGAGCAACAGCCTCCGGCTGCGCGGCTTCCGCGCCACCCACACTCGCTGACCCCCGCTCGGGTCCGGCGGGTTCGCCGCCCCCACTACGCTGGAGGCCATGGAGACGACGGGGGCCGACGGGGTCCTGACCATCGACGGTGGTGACCTCTCCTGCGCCCGCCTGCTCATCCTGCTGCGGTCCCGGGTGGCCGAGCTCGCCGAGGGCTCGATCGTCCACCTGAGCACGACCGACCCGGTCGCCCCCATCGACCTGCCCGCCTGGTGCCGGCTGACGGGGCACACCTACCTCGGTCCGGTCGCGCAGGGCCCGCCCCCGTCCTACGCCGTGCGCGTCACCGCCGCCCCCGTCCCGACGAAGGAGGACCGGCCATGGCATCCGAGGTGAATCCCTCCTCCAACGGCCTGCCGGCGGAGGTCGTCGAGGGGATGCGGATGATCCGGGAGGACTTCACCCGGTTCCTGCTCGGCTACCAGTTCGCCATGCAGGAGATCACCACGAAGCTGGAGATCCTGCGCGACGAGTTCGCCGAGCTGCACAGCGACAACCCGA
>CAYLUX010000089.1:0-10820 GCA_964386935.1 uncultured Janibacter sp. | reverse complement strand
TCGAGGTGGACCCAGGCGGTCTCGACCAGCTCCTCCGGCCCCTCCAGCAGAGCCGCCACCGCAGGGGTGCGGGTCGCGGCCAGCACCTCGTCACGGCCACGACCACCGAGGATGCGGCGGATGCCGAGCTCGGCCCAGTCGTGCACCCGGGCCTCCGCCGGGCCGTCCTCGTGGCCCGCACCGGGGGATGCCTGCGGGCGCACCACGCGAAGGGCGGCCCGCGCCCGTCGATGGGAGTCCACCACGTCCGGCAGCGCCACCGCGTCCCCGACGGCGGCGACGACCCCCGTGACGCCGAGCCGGTCCAGGGCGCTGATCGCGGTTGCCGCGACCGTGCCGGGCCCCATCGACGCCGGGACGAGGAGCACGACGTCCCCGCCCTGCTCGGCCGCCCCCACGCCCCGGGGCAGGGTGCCCGGGCCGTGGACCTGCTCCGCGCGCAGCCGCACGCCCGGCCGGGTACCGAGGAGGACCACCGCGACCGACGTCCCGGGCTCGAGGGCGAGCGCGTCAGCCACCTCGAGGGCGATGCCGGCCCTCCCTTCGCCGGTCTCGAGGAGGTCGAGGACGAGCCGCTCGCTCTCCCGGCGCCGGGAGGCCAGTCGTGCCAGCGCCTCCCCGGCCTGGGCGGCGAGGGCCTCGGCCGCCCGCACCCGCTCGGGCGCGAGCCCGTCCGGGGGTTCGATGGCCCACAGGTAGCCCTGCACGACGTCGCGCCAGCGGGCGGGCAGACACAGCCGGGCCGCGATGCCCTGCTCGGCGTCGCCGGGCACGTGCACCGGCCCACGGGCCCGCCCGATGCCGAAGCGCTCGAACCACGCCCGGGTCTCCGCCGGCGAGCCGCGCCCCATCACCGTCTCCACCCGCACCGGGTCCGTCCTCCCCGTGTGGGCACCGAAGGCGAGCAGCCGGAATCCCCTGTCCTCCAGGGTCACCGGCGCCTCCAGCAGCGAGGAGGCCTCGTCGACGAGGTCCTGCACGTCAGCCATCCGACAAGTGTATGTCGAGGCCATGCTCGTGACAGACGGATGACTGTGGCGGTCACCACCGGAGCGGCCTACCGTCGAGTTCATGACCACTTCTGCGCGTGAGACCCAGGACCCGGCGGTCGACCCCGCCACGGCGGCGTACGCCCCCTTCGTCGAGGAGGCGGTGGCCCTCGCCGAGCGCTGGTCCTCGGCCGCCCACGCAGGGGCCACGAAGAAGGAGAGCCAGACCACCGGCCAGCTGGCCGCGCTGCTCTCCGACGCCGAGGGGCTGGACCTTGCCGTCTTCTTCGTCGACCGGGTGGCGCGTCCGGAGGACGACCACGCCGCGGCGAACGCGCTGAGCACGATCACCGCGAGCTCGGCCGCGTCCTTCCTCGGTGGTCTCGACCGCGGCCTGCTCGGCCTCGGTGCCCTCGCCGCGCGGATCGCCCCCAAGGTCGTCGTCCCCGCCGCCCGCGCCCGGATGAAGCAGATGGTCGGGCACCTGCTCGTCGACGCCCGCGACCCGCACCTCGGCCGGCACCTGGACGCCGCCCGGCAGGACGGCTTCCGGCTGAACATCAACCTCCTCGGTGAGGCGGTGCTCGGTGAGGGCGAGGCGGCCGACCGCACCCGCCGCACCCGGGAGCTGCTCGAGCGCTCCGACGTCGACTACGTCTCCATCAAGGTCTCCTCGCTCGTCAGCCAGATCAGCACCTGGGACACCCCCGGCACCGTCGAGCGCTGCCTGGAGCGGCTGCGCCCGCTCTACCGCGCGGCCCGCGCAAGCACGCCGCACGCCTTCGTCAACCTCGACATGGAGGAGTACAAGGACCTCGGCATGACGGTCGAGGTCTTCACCGCGATGCTCTCCGAGCCGGAGTTCCGGGACCTCGAGGCGGGCATCGTGCTGCAGGCCTACCTGCCGGACGCGCTGCCGGCCATGGAGCGGCTCATCGACTTCGCCCGCGAGCGCACCGCCGCCGGGGGCGCCGGCATCAAGATCCGCCTCGTCAAGGGCGCCAACCTGGCGATGGAGCACGTCGAGGCGATCATGCACGGCTGGGAGCAGGCCCCCTACCCCACGAAGGGGGGCACCGACGCGAACTACCTGCGTTGCGTCGAGCGCGCGCTGCGCGAGGACGCCGTCGCCGCCGGCGTGCGCCTCGGCCTGGCCAGCCACAACCTCTACGACGTCGCCGCCGGGCACCTGCTCGCCCGCGACCGGGGCGTCGAGGCCGCCCTCGACGTCGAGATGCTCCAGGGCATGTCGCCGTCGCAGGCCCGGGCCGTGCGCGACGACGTCGGCACCGTCATCCTCTACACCCCGGTCGTGGCCCCGGAGAACTTCGACGCCGCGGTCTCCTACCTCGTGCGCCGCCTCGAGGAGAACGCCTCCCCCGAGAACTACCTGCACGCCTTCTTCGCCGAGGACCCGGCCGCGATGCCGGACCAGGAGTCCCGCTTCCGCACGAGCATCGCCGCCATCGGGCAGACCCCGACCGGGCCACGGCGCAGCGCCGAGCGGCCCGCCCTGGCCGACCACTTCGCGAACACCCCGGACAGCGACCCGTCGCTGCCGGAGTCGCGGGAGTGGGCCACCCGAGCCGTGGCCGCACCAAGGCCCGAGCCGACCTCACCGCACCTGGGCTCGATCACCGAGGTGGACGAGGTCGTCGCCACCGGCCGCGCCGCCCACGAGGCATGGGCCGCCCGGCCCGCCGCCGAGCGGGCCGCACTGCTGCGCGACGCCGCCCGCGAGCTGGACTCCCGCCGCGAGCGCATCGTGGCGACCATGGCCGCCGAGGGCGGCAAGACGATCTCCGAGTCCGACCCGGAGGTCTCCGAGGCGGTCGACTTCGCCCGCTACTACGCCGACCGCGCAGAGGAGCTGGCCGACGGGCCGATGGCGGACGGGGCGCGGTTCACCCCCTTCGCCCTGACGCTGGTCACTCCCCCGTGGAACTTCCCCGTCGCCATCCCGATCGGCGGGGTGCTCGCCTCGCTCGCCGCCGGCAGCGCCGTGGTCATCAAGCCCGCGCCGCAGACCCCGGTCTGCGTCGAGGAGGCCGTTGCCGCGCTGCACGCCGCCGGCGTCCCGACCGATGTGCTGCAGGTGGTGCGCACCGAGGAGGACGAGGTCGGCCGCCATCTCGTGGCCCACCCTGACGTCGACGCCGTCGTGCTCACCGGTGCCAGCGAGACCGCCCGGATGTTCGCCGGGTGGCGCGAGGGTCGCGAAGGGGGTCCGCGGGTGCTCGGCGAGACCTCCGGCAAGAACGCCCTGGTCATCACCCCCTCCGCGGACATCGACCTGGCCGTCGCGGACCTGGTCTCCTCCGCCTTCGGCCACGCCGGGCAGAAGTGCTCCGCCGCCTCGCTCGGCATCCTCGTCGGGTCGATCGCGGACTCCCCGCGCTTCCGCCGCCAGCTGCTCGACGCGGTGCGCTCCATCGTCGTCGGGTGGCCGAGCGACCTCGGCACCCGCATGGGCCCGGTCATCGAGGCGCCGGGCGGCAAGCTGCTGCGCGCGCTGACCACCCTCGAGCCCGGCGAGACCTGGCTCGTGGAGCCGCAGCAGCTCGACGAGACCGGTCGGCTGTGGAGCCCCGGCGTCAAGGAGGGCGTCGCGCCCGGGTCCTTCTTCCATCTCACCGAGGTCTTCGGGCCGGTGCTCGGGCTGATGCGCGCCGACAGCCTCGAGGAGGCGATCGAGCTGCAGAACGCGACCGACTTCGGGCTCACCGGTGGACTGCACAGCCTGGACGCCGACGAGATCGAGCGGTGGAGCGAAGCCGTCGAGGTCGGCAATGCCTACGTCAACCGGCACATCACCGGTGCGATCGTGCAACGCCAGTCCTTCGGCGGCTGGAAGGGTTCCTCCATCGGCCCCGGCGCCAAGGCCGGCGGCCCCAACTACGTCGCACAGTTGGGCACGTGGGTCACCGACGGCCTCCCGACGAAGGGGGCCACCCCCTCCGCGGCCGTGCGCACCACGGTCGATGCCCAGCTGGCCTCGCTCGGTGAGCGGGTCGAGGAGGACGAGCGGGCGTGGCTCGCAGCCGCGATCGCCAGCGACGCGCAGGTGTGGGCCAGCGATCTGGGGATCGAGCACGACCCGAGCGCGCTCGTGGTGGAGGACAACGTCTTCCGGTACCGCCGCTGCCCGCTCGTGCTCGTGCGAGCCGGCGCCGACACCCGACCGGTGCAGCTGCTCCGGCTCGTCGCCGCGGCCACGCTCACCGGCACCCGGATGATCGTCTCGGCGGACCCGGCGCTCGGGCTGCCGGGCAGCCTCGGCCACGTCCAGGTGCGGTCGGAGTCCGAGGAGCACTTCGTCGCAGCCGCGCCGGCCGAGGTCGGTCACGGCCGGGTGCGCGCCGTCGGCTCGGTCTCGGGCGGGGCGGTCGACGCCCTCGTGACCGCCGGGGTCGACGTGCTCACCGGCGAGGTCCTGGCCACGGGGCGGCGCGAGCTGCTCCCCTTCCTCCGGGAGCAGGCGGTCAGCACCACCCGGCACCGTTTCGGTCACGTCGCGAAGAGCTGAGCCGCCCCACCCGCCCCGCGATTCTCGGGTCACCCGAGAAACCCTCCCTTCGCATGAGTTCCAAACTCTTGCGAAGGGAGGGTTTCTCTTGTCGAGCTTCGTCCGCCGGCTCTCCCGGGCCCGTCATCTGGCGCCCGGCACCGGCGAAGGGGGTCAGCGCACCGGCACCCCGGAGCGCCGCAGCCCGTAGGTGATCCCGTCCATGAGGGCCTCCCACGAGGCCTCGACGATGTTGCCCGCGACGCCGACGGTGGTCCACGTCGTGCTCCCGTCGCTGGTCTCGATGAGCACCCGCGTGATCGCGTCGGTGCCGTGGGCGGCGTCGAGGATACGGACCCGGTAGTCGATCAGCTCGAGTCGCTCGATCTCCGGGTAGACGACCGAGAGCGCTTGGCGCAGACCGTGATCGAGCGCGTTGACCGGGCCATTGCCCTCCCCCGTGGCGACGACGCGCTGCCCGCCGGCGTGGGCCTTGACCGTCGCCTCGGCGAGCGCGTCACTGCCGCCACGGGCATCGATCATCACCCGCCAGGACTCGATCTGGGCGTAGTCGAGGTCGTCCCGTCCGAGCTCCCGCCGCAGCAGCAGCTCGAAGGAGGCGTCCGCGGCGTCGAAGGTGTAGCCCTGCTGCTCCAGCTCCTTGACCCGGGCGAGGACCCGCGCGGTGCCCTCCGGGTCCTCCGAGAGGTCGATGCCGAACTCCCGGCTCTTCAGCTCCACGGTCGCCCGGCCGGCCATGTCCGAGACGAGCATGCGCACGCCGTTGCCGACGGCCTTGGGGTCGATGTGCTGGTACAGGTCCGGGTCGACCTTGACCGCGCTCGCGTGCAGCCCGGCCTTGTGCGCGAAGGCTCCCGAGCCGACGTACGGCTGCCGGGAGAAGGGCGGGTAGTTCGTCACCTCGCTCACCGCGTGGGCGATCCGGGTCGCGTCCTGCAGCCGGTGCGGCTCGACGAGGTCGTGGCCGAGCTTGAGCTGGAGGTTGGCGAGCACGGTGATCAGGTCGGCATTGCCGGTCCGCTCGCCGTAGGCGTTGACGGTGCCCTGCACGTGGTCGGCGCCGGCGCGCACGGCCGCCATCGAGTTGGCGACGGCGCAGCCGGTGTCGTTGTGGCAGTGGATGCCCAGCCGCGCGCCGGTGGCGTCGATGACGTCGGTGACGACGTCGAAGACCCGGTCCGGCAGCATCCCGCCGTTGGTGTCGCACAGGGCGATGACCTCGGCGCCGGCCTCGTGGGCTGCACTCACGCAGGCGAGGGCGTAGTCCCGGTCGAGGTGGTAGCCGTCGAAGAAGTGCTCCGCGTCGACCATGACCGTGCGGCCCTGCGAGACGAGGTGGGCGACGGTGTCGCGGATCATCGCGAGGTTCTCCTCGCGGGTGGTGCGCAGCGCCCGCTCCACGTGTCCCGGGTGGGCCTTGGCGACGAGGGTGATGACGGAGGCGCCGGAGTCCAGCAGCGCCTGCACCTGCGGGTCGTCGGCGGCGGTGCTCCCGGCCCTGCGGGTGGCGCCGAAGGCGGCCAGCGTCGCGTTCCTGAGCTCCAGCTCGGTGCCCGCCCGGGCGAAGAACTCGGTGTCGTTCGGGTTGGCGCCGGGCCAACCCCCTTCGATGTGGGTGACACCCAGCTCGTCGAGGAGCCGGCAGATCGCCAGCTTGTCCGCGACCGAGACGTTGATGCCCTCCTGCTGGGCACCGTCGCGCAGGGTCGTGTCGTAGACGTGCAGTCCGGTCATCGCTGGGTCTCCGTCCGGCGGGTCGAAGGGGGCGAGCCTCCCCCTCGTCGGGTGTGTGATCCCCGCTCGCCGCGCCGGTCCTTCGCTTGGGTGGTGCTCCGGACCCGATGCTTCGTCGTCCCCTGCCCGACAAAGCAAAAGACCCCCCGGGTGTGGGAGGTCTGCGCGACGAGCGGGTGGCTCGTCGCGCCTAGATAATGAGGAGGGCCGCGGTGGCGACGCACTGCTTCATCGGGTTCATCACGATCCTCACGGTGCCACCACCGGTGGATCGGTGCTCCCCCGTCCGGATGATGGGACGTCCTTCGAGACGCTCGCTGCGCGAGCCCCTCAGTCCGCGAGGAGGGTCTCGAGCACCTGGGCGACGCCGTCCTCGTCGTTGCCGGGGCAGCGGTCGGTGGCGGCCGCCAGGACCTCGGGGTGGGCGTTGGCCACGGCGAAGGAGCGCCCCGCCCAGCTGAGCATCGGCAGGTCGTTGGGCATGTCCCCGAAGGCCCACACCCGACTCGCGGCGATCCCCAGCTCCGCGCACCAGTCGGCGAGCGCCGCGGCCTTGGTGACGCCGACGGCCGAGATCTCGGCGAGCCCGCCGGCACCGGAGAAGGCGACGATGCCGCGCTCCCCCACGACCTCCGTGGCCGCGGCGATGAACTCCTCGTCGGTCAGGTGCGGGTTGCGGGCGAGCAGCTTCCCGGCAGGGGCGTCCCGGAGCAGCTCGATGTCCGAGGTCGTCACGAGGTCCTCGGGGTGGTCGTGGATGGCGGCGAACATGTTCTCCGCCGCCAGACCGGTACTGCGCTCCGCCGCGAAACCGGTCCCGGGGATCTGCTCACGCAGATCGGTCACGATGTCGGCGACGACCACCGGATCGATCGTCCGCTCCCCGAAGACCCGCCGGCCCGCGACGTCGTACCGGAAGGCGCCGTTGCCGCAGAGCGCGATCCCGTGGTCACCGACGATGTGCCCGAGCTCGTCGAGCCACCGCGGCGGGCGTGCGGTGACGAGCACCGTCTCGATACCGGCATCGGAGGCGGCGCGAAGCGCGTTCGCCGAGCGGGTCGAGACGGTGCCGTCGGAGCGCAACAGCGTCCCGTCGAGGTCGGTTGCGATCAGTTCGGGACGCATCCGGCGTGGGGTTGTCGGGTGCTGCTGGCGCGTCAGGCCAGTCGGGTGAGCCAGCCGTGGGTGTCCTCGGCACGGCCGTACTGGATGTCCAGGAGGGCCTGGCGGATGGCGTTGGTGTGCTCTCCGCCCCCTTCGCCGGCGGTGGAGGCGACGGAGCCGCCGTCCCAGCGCAGCTCGCCGACGGGCGTGACGACCGCGGCGGTGCCGCAGGCGAAGACCTCGGTGATCTCACCGGAGGCCACGCCCTCCTTCCACTCGTCGATCTCGATGCGCGACTCCTCCGGCTTCAGGCCGAGGTCGGGAGCGATCTCGAGGATCGACGCGCGGGTGACACCTTCGAGGATCGAGCCGGTCAGGGCGGGGGTGCGCAGGCGACCATCCTTCGTGACGAAGAAGAGATTCATCCCGCCGAGCTCCTCGATGTAGGTGTGCGTCGAGGAGTCGAGGAAGACGACCTGGTCGCACCCCTGCTCGATGCCCTCCACCTGGCCGGCGAGCGAGGAGGCGTAGTTGCCGCCGCACTTGGCCTCCCCTGTACCACCGGCACCCGCGCGGGCGTAGTCGGTGCTCAGCCACAGGTTGACCGGCTTCAGCCCACCGGAGAAGTAGGCACCGGCAGGGCTCGCGATGACCGAGAAGGTCACCTCGTGGGCCGGACGCACCCCGAGGAAGGCCTCCGAGGCGAACATGAAGGGGCGCAGGTAGAGGCTGGTCTCCGCGCCACCGGCGGCGCTGGGGACCCATGCGCTGTCGACCTCGACGAGCGCCTTCAGCGCGGCGACGAAGTCCTCCTCCCCGAGGACGGGCAGGGCGAGGCGCTCGGCGCTGCGCGCCATCCGGGCGGCATTGCGCTCCGGGCGGAAGGTCCAGATCGAGCCGTCCTGGTGCCGGTAGGCCTTCATCCCCTCGAAGACCTCCTGCGCGTAGTGCAGGACCGCCGCGGCGGGGTCGAGCTGGAAGGGACCGTAGGGGCGGACCCGGCCGTCGTGCCAGCCCTCCCCCTTCGTCCAGGTGGCGGTGACCATGTGGTCGGTGAAGTAGCTGCCGAAGCCGGGGTCGGCGAGGATCTTCTCGCGCTCGGCGTCCGGGGTCGGGGCTTCGCTGCGGGTGGTCGCGAAGGTGAGCTCAGCGGTCATCGGTGACACGTCTCCTCAAGGTGCTGTGGTGCTCGCAGGGTAACCCCTGCTGTGGGGGCGCTCACAGGCGCGCCGCCACCGCATCACCGATCTCGCTCGTGCTCCGCTCCCCCGAGCGCTCGGCGAGGTCCTCGGAGACGGCGGCCTCGACGCGGGCGGCGTCCTCCGGGCGGCCGAGGTGGTCCAGCAGCATCGCCGTGGAGAGGATCGCGGCGGTCGGGTCGGCCTTGCCCTGCCCGGCGATGTCCGGGGCCGAGCCGTGGACCGGCTCGAACATGCTCGGCGCCTCGCGGCTGGGGTTGATGTTGCCGCTCGCGGCCAGACCGATGCCACCGGCGATCGCGGCGGCGATGTCGGTGATGATGTCGCCGAAGAGGTTGTCGGTGACGATGACGTCGAAGCGCGCCGGGTCGGTGGCGAGGAAGATCGTCGCGGCGTCCACGTGCTGGTAGGCGGTCTCGACGTCGGGGAACTCCGCGCCGACCTCCTCGACGGTGCGCCGCCACAGGTGCCCGGCGTGGGTGAGCACGTTGTGCTTGTGGACGAGGGTCAGGTGCTTGCGCGGGCGGGCCTGGGCACGGGCGAAGGCGTCGCGCACGACGCGCTCGATGCCGAAGCGGGTGTTGACGCTGACCTCGGTCGCGACCTCGTGCGGGGTGCCGACGCGAAGGGCGCCGCCGTTGCCGACGTAGGGACCCTCGGTGCCCTCCCGGACGACGACGAAGTCCAGCCCCTTGTCGGTCACCTCGGTCGCGAGCGGGCTGGTCACCCCCGGGAAGAGCTTGGCCGGGCGCAGGTTGACGTAGTGGTCCAGCGCGAAGCGAAGGGGGAGCAGCACCCCCCGCTCGAGGACGCCCGAGGGGACGCTCGGGTCACCGATGGCGCCGAGGAGGATGCCGTCGTGGCCGCGGATCTCCTCGACGACCGAGTCCGGGAGGGTCTCGCCGGTGCGGTGCCACCGCTTCGCGCCGAGGTCGTACTCGGTGGTGTTGATCGCCACGCCGGCGGCCCGGAGCACCTTGATGCCCTCGGCCACCACCTCCGGGCCGATCCCGTCCCCGCCGATGACGGCGATGTCGAAGCTCGTCTGCTGCGCGTCCGTGGTCATGGGCTCAGGCTAGATCCGCGTCCCGCCATGTGGGCAGCCCGTCCCGTCATGTGGTCGCTGGGTCCGGTTCCTGAGGTGCGAGCTTGCGCAGCAAGCGAGCCTCGAAGGGCCGCGGCTCAGTCCACGTGGCGCGAGGCGCCCTTGTCCGCCGAGCGGGCGAAGCGCGCGAAGATCTTCAGCGCCTGGGAGACGGGACGGTCACGGCTGACCGGGGCCCACCCCTTCGCGTCCTGCTCGGCGCGCCGGCGGGCCAGCTCGTCCTCGTCGACGAGGAGGTTCACCCGGCGGCCGGGGATGTCGAAGTCGATGACGTCGCCGTCGCGGACGAGGCCGATCGCGCCACCGGCCGCGGCCTCCGGGGAGACGTGACCGATCGAGAGGCCTGAGGACCCGCCGGAGAAGCGCCCATCGGTGATGAGCGCGCACTTCGGGCCCAGCCCCACGCCCTTGAGGTAAGCGGTCGGGTAGAGCATCTCCTGCATTCCCGGGCCGCCCTTCGGTCCCTCGTAGCGGACGACGACGACCTCGCCCTCCTGGACCTGCTTGGACAGGATCATCTCGACCGCCTCCTCCTGGGACTCGGCGACGCGGGCCGGCCCGGAGAAGGTCCACTGGTGCTCGGGCACACCGGCGGTCTTGACGATGCAGCCGTCCTCGGCGAGGTTGCCGTGCAGCACGGCCAGCCCGCCCTCGGTGGAGTAGGCGTGCTCGACCGAGCGGATGCACCCGTCCTTCGGGTCCGTGTCGAGGCTCGCCCAGCGGTTGCTCGAGGAGAAGGCCTTCGTCGTGCGCACCCCGCCCGGGGCGGCGTGGAAGAGCTCGGTCGCGACATCGCTCGGCGAGCCGCTGCGGATGTCCCACTCCTTCAGCCACAGGTCGAGGGAGGGGCTGTGCACGGCCCGCACGGAGGTGTCGAGCATGCCGGCGCGGCGCAGCTCGCCGAGGATCGCGGGGATGCCGCCGGCCCGGTGGACGTCCTCCATGTAGAAGTTCGTGCTGTTGGGCGCGACCTTGACCAGGCACGGCGTCTCGCGGGAGAGGTCGTCGATGTCGTCCTGGTCGAAGTCGACGCCGGCCTCCTGGGCTGCGGCGAGCAGGTGCAGGATCGTGTTCGTCGAGCCGCCCATGGCGATGTCCATGCGCATCGCGTTGGCGAAGGCGGAGCGGCTGGCGATCGAGCGCGGCAGCACCGAGTCGTCGTC
>CAYLUX010000088.1:4840-10868 GCA_964386935.1 uncultured Janibacter sp. | reverse complement strand
CCACCCAGTCGTTGACGCCGGTCCACTGCTCATCGAGCCACCGGGCGACCTCCTCGGGCCGGGTGGGCACCTCCTCGCCACGGAAGAACCGCCCCCGCAGCAGCAGCCGGTTGCGGAAGGGCACGGCGCGCACGACCTTCCACGGCCCGGCGAGCATCTCCAGCCCGGTGTGCGCGATGACGAGCACGTCGACGTCGGGGGCGTTCTCGCGGATCGCGGCCACCCCCCGGGAGCGCGGCTCCAGCACCCACGGGCGGGCCGCGGCGCGCTCGGCCACCTCGTGCCGGCCGCGCTCCCGCAGCCGCTCCACCTGCTCCCCGAAGCGGTCCGGTGACCAGTTGCGCCCCTCCGGGAAGATGAGCATCGCGTCCTCCCCCTTGAGGGACTTCGCGAGCTCGGCGACCCCCTTCGTCCGGTCGTCGCCCGCACCAGAGCGGGAGGGCACGAAGTAGGAGTGCAGGCGGTGCAGCACGGTCGCCACACCCGGGTCCCAGAGCATCGCGTCGGCGAGCACGATCCGCGGTATCCGGCCGGCGCGGGCGAGCAGCCACCCGAGCGCGAGGGAGTCGGCCGGACCGGCGTGCCGGGAGATCACGACGAGAGGCCGTCCCGGCCGGCCGAGCTGCAGCTCCCCCTCGGTCTCGATCCGGAAGCCGACGAGCACCCGCGCCGCGTGCATGATGCTCTTGAGGGTCTCGACGATCGCGTCGAGGTGGTCCTGGTCCCAGGTCTTCGACCGCCCGAAGGGGGAGCGCAGCCGCAGCCACCAGCACCGCGCGACGATGCCGATGTCCTCCCACATGAACCACATCGTCAGCAGCAGGCACCGCGGCAGCGCGAGCCGCCGGTCGATCGGCCACAGCAGCAGGCAGACCACGGCCAACCCGATGAAGACGAGGGAGAGCACCGCCCCGATGAAGGGGTAGGCGATCTGCATGAGCACCCGGAGCCAGGTCGGCGGCGCCGGGAGCGAAGGGAGTGAGCTGATCCTCATCGACGCCCCGCCAGGTAGGCGCTCGAGGCCGTGAAGGCGCGGTGCATCCGCTCGCCGGGGCCTTCGCGCCGCGACTGGCCGAGGATCGAGCTGGTCGGGATCGGCCCGCTCCCGCTGGGGAGCACGTGCAGCTCGATGCCGTCGGGCACCTGCTCGACCTCTTCGACGAAGCGGTGCCGACGGGCGATCTCGAAGGCCACCTCGGCCACCGCGAGCGGGCCGGTCGGCACCTGCAGCGGCTGCTCCACGCGGCCGACCTGCAGCACGTGGATCTCGGTGGCGCCCAAGGCGATCGCCCGACCGACGGGGATCGAATGGACGAGCCCACCGTCGTAGTGGTGCCCGCCGTCGACCTCGACGGGGGCGAAGAGCCCGGGCACGGCGCAGCTGGCAGCGACCGCCGGCGCGACCGGCCCATCGGTGAACCACCGGGAGGCCGCGGTCTCGATCTGCGCTGCCACGCACTGGAAGGGGACGGTGAGATCCTCGATGCGCTCGACCCCGAGGTGCTCGCGCACGAGGTCAGGGATGAGCGTGGGGCTCATGACGTGCGTGCGGTGGCGTGCCAAGCGCGCCGCCCGCCTGACCCGTGACTCGTCCATCTCCCCGGAGTCGAAGACGTGCTGCCAGAGCAGCTCGAGGCGGGCGACCCCCTTCGCCGTGGGGTCGGCCGCGACGAAGGCGCCGTTGACGGCCCCGATGCTCGTGCCGACGACGAGGTCGGGCGTGATGTCCGCGGCCAGCAGGGCCTGCAGCATGCCGACCTGGCTGGCTCCGAGGGCACCGCCGCCACCGAGGACGAAGGCGACGGTCGACATGCGCCCCAGATTACTGTGCCGGCAGGTCCCGCCGGATGACATCCACCCCGACGTCGAGCGAGCTGCCGCCGCCGTCGGAGAAGATCACGCCCTTGAGCGGGGAGACGTCGCGGAAGTCGCGCCCCCACCCGGTGACGACGTAGCGCGAGTCGGCGAAATGGTCGTTCGTCGGGTCCAGGTCGACCCAGTCCCCCTCCGGCGTCATCGCCGAGACCCACGCGTGCGAGGCGTCGGAGCCAGCGAGCTTCGGCTTGCCCGGCGGCGGCTGGGTCTCGATGTACCCCGAGACGTAGCGGCCCGGCAGGCCGACGGCCCGCAGGCAGCCGAGTGCGAGGTGGGCGAAGTCCTGGCAGACCCCCGCCCGCTGCTCCAGCAGCTCGGGGAGGGTGGTGCGCACGTTCGTCGTGCCTTTCGCGTACTCGAAGTCGGCGTGGATCTCGCCGTAGAGCGCGGCGAGCGCCTCACCGAGGGGGCGCTCCGGGGGCAGGATCCGCGCGGCGTAGGCCTCGACCTCCGGCGCCGTGACGTCCACGAGCGGCGAGGGGAGGCGGTACTGCGAGGCCTCCACGCGGTCCACGTGCTCCCCGGCGTCGATGAGCTCGGCGGCCCCGCCGACGGTCCAGCCGTTCAGCCGATCCAGGTCCGGCGGCGGCCACTCGATCTCCAGCAGGCTGACCTTGCTCACGTCGAGCACGGTGTGCGGCGTGCGCACCTCGTAGAAGCTGGAGTGGTTGCCGAAGTGGTCCACGTGGTGGGTGAGCACGTGTGGCTCGGGGGTGATCTCGACCTCGTGGCTGATGACGCGCTGCTGCTCGGTCTCCCTGGGCCGCAACAGCGCCCGCCCGAAGGAGTCGGTCACGTACTCCTCGTAGGTGTACGTCGTGCGGTGGCGCACCTCGTAGCGGCGCCGGGTGTGGTGCTCCGGATGGCGAAGGGGGTCGCTCACGTGCTCACCTGCCCACCGCTCCACTGCACCGGCTGGACCGCGCGGCCGCGCGTCTTGCGCACGAAGTGCGCCCGGTCGATCTCCGCGTGGATCTCCCGCAGCCGGGCACCGATCTCGAGCAGCTCGCGCGCCAGCGGCGTCCGGCCCTCCTCGAAGAGCGGCTCCAGATCGAGGCCGGCGATCCGGGTGGCGAGCGAGCGCGCCTGTGCCAGTGCGGTTTCGTCGCCGATGACGCTGAGCGCCTCGACGAGGCGTTCGACCTGGAAGGCGACCGAGCGCGGGTTGCTCAAGTCCCCGAGGACGAGGTCGAGCGCCGCCTGCTGCGAGGAGAGCGACCCCAGGCCGCTCGCCAGCCGCCGGCGGAAGGTGATGACCGACTCGGTCGCGATGAGGGAGGCCTCGGTCGTCGTCCCCTCGACGACGGGGGTGCGCTCGACCGCGATGACCGAGCGCAGCAGCCGGATCGTCTGCTGGGCGCGCTCGATCCGCTTGCCCGCGTCGGCGAAGGCCCAGGCGGGGTCGCGCACGAGGGACTCGACGCCGATGCCGGCGAGCGCGAGCAGCCCCTCGATGGTCTCCATGAGCAGTTCCTGCAGATCGTCGTGCGGTACGGCGTGCTGCAGGGTGCGCTCGAGGCGCGACATGATCAGCCAGGTGTCGACCGACAGGCTCTGGCGCACCGCCTGGGCGGCGTTGACCGCGCGGCGGGTGCTGTAGGCGACCGACCCGACGATCCGCGGGTCGAGGGTGAGGTCGCGCAGGTGCGGCAGCGGGTCGTGGCGCCGCTCGCTCCCTTCGTCCCCGACGAAGCCGGGGCGCACGCTCATCACCTCGGTGACCGCCTCGAGCATGACGGTCATGGCCGTGTGGCCGGTGGTACCGGGGCGCCCGACGTGGTCGTCGACGAGGTTGTCCGCGACCCGCAGCAGCCGGGCAGCCGCCTCCGCGCGCTCGGTGTAGCGGCCCATCCAGTACAGGTCGGCCGCAACGCGCGGTGCGGGCGCCGCGGAGGCGACCGGCGCCTGCCCGCGGAAGGCGGTGGGCAGGTGGGGCAGGCCCCCTTCGCCCTCGGCATCGGCCTCGACCCGCACCCACACGTCCTTGCTCATCGCGCCGGTGAGGTTGGAGATGTCGCCGGAGTCGGGGCGGGTGGCCAGGCGCGCGAGGCCGCCCGGGAGCACGGCGTAGTCCTCCTCGTCGGCGACGGCGAAGGTCCGCAGCACGACGTGCCTGGGCTCCAGGCCCTCGGCGGTGACGACGGGAGCGGTGGACATTGTGAGCGGGTCCTGGGCGGTCCAGCCCCAGGGCTCGGCCTGGATCCGCAGCGCGAGCTCGTCCCGCTCCTGCCCGCTCAGCTCCCAGCCGAAGTACGGGCGTTCGTCGGCGGTCCGGGAGGTCGGCTTGACCACGAGGCTGGAGAGGTTGGTGACGATGTGGCTGAGGTGGGTGCTCTCGCCTCCCCACCACGTCTGGGTCGAAGGGAGCGCCAGGTCCTCGTCGAGCAGGTGGCGGCAGATCGCGGGCAGGTAGGGGATGAGCGCCGGGTTCTCCAGGACGCCGGAGGTCACCGGGTTCACGATCGAGACGTGGCCGAGGCGGGCGGCCTCGAGGGCGCCGGGCATGCCGATGCGGGAGTCGCTGCGCAGGTCCAGCTGGTCGATGTCGCGACCGGCGAGTCGCCGCAGGATGACGTCGACCGGGGACAGGCCGCTCGTGGTGCGCATCCAGATCCGCCCGTCGCGGCTGACGAGGTCCTCGGACTCGACGACGGGGATGCCGAGCAGCGTGGACTGGAGGGCTTCGTCGAAGGCGGCTTCGCTGAGCGCGCCCGGGGTGAGGATGACCGCGCGCGGCGGGTCGTCGGTCTGCGGGGCGACCCTGGTGAGGGTGTGCTGCAGGGTGTGGAAGAAGCCGCGCAGGTGGGCCAGGTCGAGGTCGCGGTGCAGACCGGGCAGCACCCGGGCGGTGATGCGGCGGTTGGCCATCGCATAGCCGGCGCCGCTGGGGGCCTGGGTCCGGTCGGCGAAGACCCGCCAGGTGCCGGCGTGGTCACGGGCGAGGTCCATCGCGGGCGTGACGAGCTGGCGGGGCCCGGGCAGCCGGATGCCGTCGGCCTGCGGGAGCCAGTCGCCGTGGGCGTGGATCACGGCGCCGGGCAGGACCCCGTCACGGATGAGGCGCTGCGGTCCGGTGAGGTCGGTGAGGATCTGGTCCAGGAGCACGGCACGCTGGCGGACCCCGCGCTCGAGCCGGGCCCACTGCTCGGCGCCGAAGGTCAGCGGGATCGGGTCGAGCTGCCAGGTGCGCGGCTCGCTCGGGGCGCGGCTGCCGGGCGTCTGCTCGTCGTCCTCGGCGACGCCGCCGCCGTAGGTGATGCCCTCGTCGGCGACGAACCGGCGGGACTCGGAGCGGGCGAGGAGGAGACCGGTCAGGCCGGTGTCGGTGATGGTCTGCGCGAGCTGCTCGGCGGGCTCGCGCACCCCTTCGAGGGTGACGACCTCGTCCACGCCCTCGGTCGCGGTCACGACCTCCCGGTAGGCGTCCAGAGGGCTCGGGCGGTCCCCTCCGGTGGGCAGTGCGGACATGGGCCCGAGACTATCCGGGTGCGGTGCCTCACGACGAAGGACGGACATACCGCACGCATGTCTTTGCAAATGACTCTTTGCAGTTTACGCTGGTGGACATGGACCCCGTCGTTCCCGACATCACCCAGCTCAAGGCGCTCAGCCATCCCGTGCGCATGCGCATCCTCGGGCTGCTGCGCACCGCGGGCCCGGCCACGGCGAGCGGGCTGGCGCGCCGACTCGGTCTGAACTCCGGGGCCACGAGCTACCACCTGCGCCAGCTGGCCGAGCACGGCTTCGTCGAGGAGGCCGAGGACCTGGGCAACCGGCGCGAGCGCTGGTGGCAGGCCAGCAGCGAGGTCACCTCCGTCCCGGAGCCCGAGGACCCGGGGGACGAAGGGAGGGACGCCACCGACGCCTTCCACCAGCTCGTCGTCAGCCAGCTGGCCCGCCGGCTGCAGTCCGCGGCCGAGCGCCGCGGCGGCGACCTGCCCCAGTGGCGTGCCGTCACCTCGCAGAGCGATGCCAACGTCGCGGTGACCGCCGCCCAGGCGAAGGAGATCCAGTCCCGCTTCGAGGCGCTCGTGTGGGAGGTCATGCACGAGTACGGTCGGCCGCCCGGGCCGCTCGGGCCCGAGGAACGGCGCTTCAACGTCGCTGTGTCCACATTCCTCGACCCCGAGGAGACCGGTGATGAGTGAGGCGC
>CAYLUX010000088.1:0-4740 GCA_964386935.1 uncultured Janibacter sp. | reverse complement strand
ACGTCGCTGTGTCCACATTCCTCGACCCCGAGGAGACCGGTGATGAGTGAGGCGCTCTCCCCCGCCGCCGCGCGCCGGGTCTTCCTCACTCTGACGGGGACCCGGTGGATGCCGGTCGGGTTCGTCGTCGGCATCCTCGTGCTGTGGATGCTCGAGCGGGGGCTCTCCCTGCCCGGCGCGATGTCGGCGATGGCCGCCATCGGCTTCGTCGTCCTCCTCCTCGAGCTGCCGACCTCCGGCTTCGCCGACGCGCTCGGGCGGCGACCGGTGCTCATCGTCGCGGCCGTGGCCAACTTCGCCTCGATGGTCGCGCTGCTCCTCGCGCACTCCTTCACCGGCTTCGTCATCGTGGCCGTGCTCACCGGCATATTCCGGGCACTGGACTCCGGTCCCCTCGAGGCCTGGTACGTCGACACCGTGCACCACAGCCACCCCGGCGCCGACGTCGACCAGGACCTCTCCCTCGCCGGGAGCGTCGTCGGCATCATCATGGCCATCGGCGCCGTGCTCTCCGGGGGGCTCATCGCGTGGCACCCCGTGACCGCCTTCTCCGCGCTGTGGCTGCCGGTGCTGATCTGCCTCGTGCTCTCGGCGGTGCACGTGGTCGCGGTCATCGCCTTGCTCAAGGAGCCGGTCACCCACGTCGACTCCACCGGCTGGTCCCGCGCGCTGACCTCCGCGAAGGAGGCCCCCAAGGTCGTCGGGTCCGGCCTGCTCCTGCTGCGGGACAACAGGGTGCTGCGAGGGCTCGTGCTGCTGGAGTGCTTCTGGTCCACCGCGATGATCGGCATGGAGAACCTCACACCCGTGCGGATGGCCGAGATCCTGGGCAGCGAGGCGCAGGCCGGTGTCATCATGGGCCCGCTCGCCGCAGGCGCGTGGGCGGTCTTCGCCCTCGGCTCACGGATCTCCGGGTGGATCTCCGCGCGTTGGGGGGTGGCCCGCGCGGCCATCACGGGCCGGGTCGTGCACAGCCTGCTCGGCGTCGGGCTCGCCCTGGCCGTCGGGCCGATCGGCCTCATCGTGGCCCACCTGCTCGTCTACACCGGCCACGGCATGCAGGGCCCGACGTACAACGCGCTGCTGCACCGCGAGGCCAGCTCCCGCAACCGCGCGACCGTGCTGTCGATGGCGTCGATGTGCGGCTTCGGCGCCTTCTCGCTCGTCATGCCGCTGGCGGGGCTGCTCGCCGACGCCACCTCGACCCGGGTGGTCATGGCCGTCACCGGCGCCATCGGGCTCGGCGGCGTCTGGTGCCTGCTGCCCGCCCTGCGGGCCGAACGCGCGCGGAAGGACTGCAACTCGCCGTCACCAGAGCGAGGAATGGCGGAACAGCGGCCGTCCCGGGACTGAGGTTCAGTCCATCCGCCAAGCGCCGGCCCCCTCATCGGCTCGCGACGACGACACGGCGTCAGAGCGTCCGCGAGATGAGCTCCTTCATGATCTCGTTCGTCCCGCCGTAGATCTTCTGCACCCGCGCGCCGGCGTACAGCCGCGCGATGGGGTACTCGAGCATGTACCCGTAGCCGCCGAAGAGCTGCAGGCACCGGTCGATGACGTCGCACTGCACGTCGGTCGTCCAGTACTTCGCGCGGGAGGCGGTGGCCGCGTCGAGCTTCCCGTCGACGTGCAGCTGCACGCAGTGGTCGAGGAACGTCCGTGCCGCGAGCACGTCCGTGCCGACCTCGGCGAGGGTGAAGCGGGTGTTCTGGAAGGCGCCGATCGGGCGGCCGAAGGCCTCCCGTTCCTTGGTGTAGGCGAGCGCCAGCTCGTAGGCCAGCTCGGCCGAACCGACGGCCCCGACGGCGATCGCCAGACGCTCCTGCGGCAGCTGGGTCATCAGCTGGTAGAAGCCCTGCCCCTCCTCCTGGCCCAGCAGGTTCGCCACGGGCACGCGCATGTCGGTGAAGGCGAGCTCCCGGGTGTCCTGACCGTGCTGGCCGATCTTGGCCAGCACCCGCCCCCGCTCGAAGCCCTCCAGCTCGTCGACCTCGGCCACGATGAGCGAGATCCCCTGTGCCCCTTCGCCGCCCGTGCGAGCGACGATGACGACCAGCCCGGCGTGGGAGGAGTTGGTGATGAAGGTCTTGGACCCGTTGATGACGTAGTGGTCGCCATCGCGCTTTGCGGTGGTCTTGATGTTCTGCAGGTCCGAGCCCGTCCCCGGCTCGGTCATCGCGACCGCCCCGACGAGCTCGCCGGAGGCCATCTTCGGCAGCCACTTCTGCTTCTGCTCCTCGGACCCGTAGGCGAGGATGTAGTGGGCGACGATCGAGGAGTGCACGGAGTAGCCGAGGGCGTCATCTCCCGCCTTGCCCTGCTCCCACAGCACCGCCGACTCGTGGGCGAAGGTCCCCCCACCGCCGCCGTACTCCTCGGGGATCGAGATGCACAGCAGTCCCGCAGCACCGGCGGCCAGCCAGGTCTCCTTGTCGACCTGGTGCTGCTCGGCGAAGCGCTCGCTGTTCGGGGTGACCTCCCGCTCGAAGAAGGTCCGGGCGAGGGTGCGCACGTCTGCGACCTCGTCCACCATCCACGGCGAGACGTAGGGCTGGGGCTGCAGGATCTCAGGCATCGGCTCTCCTGGTCGGTCGGTCACGCGAAGCGGCAGGACCGTGGTCACGTTAGCGCGCTGCCCGGGCCGGCCGCGCAGTGGCGGCCGGCCCGGGCAGGTTGATCGCGATCGACTGGACCCGCACACCCTCGAGGGGGTGCGCGGCGCCCATCAGGCAGAGGCGTCCACGAGGGTGCCCTTCGCCGCGCGCTCGGTGAGCCACGCGCTCGGGCGGAAACGCTCTCCGTAGGCGTCGGCGAGTTCGTTGGCGCGGGCCACGAACCCGGCCAGGCCCCCTTCGTAGTTGGTCATGAAGGTCGCCGGGCCACCGGTGTGCGGCGGGAAGCCGATCCCGAAGATGCCACCGATGTTGGCCGAGACGGTGTCGGTGAGGACCCCGTCCTCGAAGCACCCGGCCGTCTCCAGCGCCATGATGAACAGGTAGCGGTCCTGCAGGTCCTCGAAGGGGATCTCGGTGCCCTTGGAGTAGCGCTCCCGCAGCTCCGGCCACAGGACCTTGGGGCCCTCCGCCGGGTAGTCGTACATGCCCGCACCGGCCGCGCGGCCCTTGCGGCCCATGTCGACCATCTCGTCGATGAGCTTCTCTCCCGGGCCCGCGGGGAGGGTCTCGCCCGCCGCGGCGGCGGCCTTCTCGGCCTCGGCGCGGATGTGCTGGGTCAGGGTCAGCGAGACCTCGTCGAGCATCGCCAGCGGCGGAGCCGGGAAGCCGGCCTGGGTCGCGGCGCGCTCGATGAACTGCGGGTCGACGCCCTCGGCGAGCGCGGTGGCGCCCTCGAGGATCAGCTCACCGAAGACGCGGCTGGTGTAGAAGCCGCGGCCGTCGCCGACGACGATCGGGATCTTGCGGATCTGCTGGACGATGTCGATCGCCCGGGCGGTGGCCTCGTCGGAGGTCTGCTCGCCGCGGATGATCTCGACGAGCTTCATCTTGTCCACGGGGGAGAAGAAGTGCAGGCCGATGAAGTCCTTCGGGCGCGTCGCGAACTCCTGCAGGCTCGTGATCGGCAGGGTCGAGGTGTTGGAGCACAGGAGCGTGTCCGGACCGACGACGGCCTCGACCTCGGCGAAGACCTTCTTCTTCAGGTCGTAGTCCTCGAAGACCGCCTCGATGACGGCGTCCACGCCGGCGAGGTCCTGCGCGTCGGCCGTCGGGGTGATCCGGGCCAGGATCGCGTCGGCCTGCTCCTGGGTCTTGCGACCCTTCTGCACCTGCTTGGCGAGGATCTTCTCGGAGTAGCCCTTGCCCTTCTGCGCATTCTCGAGCGCGACGTCCTTGAGGACGACGTCGATACCGGCCGAGGCGGCCGAGTAGGCGATGCCGGCGCCCATCATCCCGGCGCCGAGGACGCCGACGGTTCCGACCTTGCGCTTCTCCACGCCCTCCGGACGAAGGGAGCCGGAGCTGATCGACTGCAGGTCGAAGAAGAAGGCCTGGATCATGGCGGTCGACTCACGACCGGCGGCGAGCTCGGTGAGGTAGCGCGACTCGATCCGGCTGGCGGTGTCGAAGTCCACCTGCGAGCCCTCGACGGCGGCCGACATGATCGCCCGCGGCGACTTCGTCGGGGCGCCCTTGAGCGTCTTGCGCAGGTTGGCGGGGAAGGCCGGGAGGTTCGCGGCGAACTTCGGCACGGAGGGGGTGCCACCGGGGATCTTGTAGCCCTTGACGTCCCACGGCTTCACGGCCGCGGTCTCGTCGTCCTTGTGCTCGCGGATCCACGCCTTGGCGGCCGGGACGAGCTCGTCCTGCGAGGCGACGAGCTGGTCGACGACCCCCTTCTCGTGCGCGGCGGCGGGGTTGCGCTGCTGGCCCTGCAGCAGCCAGCCCATGAGGGCCTCCTGGATGCCGAGCATGCGCACGAGGCGGGTGACGCCACCACCGCCGGGGAGGAGGCCGAGGGAGACCTCGGGCAGGCCGAGCTTGATCTTGGGGTCGTCGACGGCGATGCGGTGGTGGGTCGCGAGCGCGATCTCCAGGCCACCGCCGAGGGCGGCGCCGTTGATCGCGGCGACGACCGGCTTGCCGAGCTGCTCGAGGCGACGCAGCTGGGCCTTGATGCCCTCGATCTCCTCGAAGAACTCTCCGGCGGTCTCCGGGGTGACCGACTGCAGGTCGGTGAGGTTGCCGCCGGCGAAGAAGGTCTTCTTCGCCGAGGTGAGCACGA
>CAYLUX010000087.1:4866-10950 GCA_964386935.1 uncultured Janibacter sp. | reverse complement strand
GTCGCGGCCTCGAGGTCGCTGACCTCGATGTCCAGGTGCATCTGGATCTGCTGCTGCTCCGGCTGGCTGGGCCAGATCGGGCGGATGTGGTCCTCGACCTTCTGGAAGCCGAGATAGACGTGCCCCTGGTCGGGGGCGATCGTCACCCAGTCCTCCTCGTCGCTGTGGATCCGCCAGTCGAGCACCTCGGCGTAGAAGCGTCCGAGGACGCGGGGGTCCTGGGCGTCCAGGACCGTGCCGAGGTAGTCGTGCGGTGGGCGTCTGCCAGTGAGCATGCTGCCCACCCTGCGGGTTACGGGGGCCCGGAGGCAAGCACGGTGAGACCTGCACCACGTGCCTCACGCCGGTGGTACTTCCCCCGAGGGGCGCCCATTTCCTATGGTCAGGGGCATGGACCTTTCGCGACCCACGGCACCGGACCCCTACGAGATGCTCCCGAAGGTGGCCTCCTTCACGGTCACCAGCGAGGGTTTCACCGACGGCGGGACGCTGCCGGACGACCAGGTGGGCGCCGCGGGCAACCGCAGCCCCCAGCTGAGCTGGTCCGGGGCCCCCGAGGGCACCAAGAGCTTCGCGGTCACCTGCTTCGACCCGGACGCCCCGACGCCGGCGGGCTTCTGGCACTGGACCGTCCTGGGCATCCCCGCGGACGTGACCTCGCTGGCCGAGGACGCGGGGGCCGAAGGGGGCGCCGGCCTCCCGAAGGGGGCCTTCATGACCGCCTCCGACATGGGCACCAAGGCCTTCGCCGGCGCGGCCCCGCCCCCCGGCGACGTCCCGCACCGGTACGTCTTCGCGGTGCACGCCCTGGACACCGACGACCTGGGGCTGGACGACTCCGCGACCTGCACGGTGGCGGCCTTCACCTACCTCGGCCACACCCTCGGGCGCGCCGTCATCGCCCCGACCTTCCAGCAGCCGGCCTGAGCCGGACCACCCCTCATCGGGTGGCGTAGAAGGCCACGGCGGAGGCGGCCGCGACGTTGAGCGAGTCGACGCCGTGCATCATCGGGATCATCACCCGCAGGTCCGCCTGCCGCGCCGTGCGCGGGTCCACGCCGGGCCCCTCGGTGCCCAGCACGAGCGCCAGGGCCTCCGGGTCCCGTCGGACGAGGTCGTCGAGGGTGATCGCGTCCTCCGCGAGCGTGAGCGCCGCCGTCGTGTAACCGTGCTCGCGCAGCAGGTCGAGGGCCTCGGGCATCTGCCCGGTGCGCGTCCACGGCACGTTGAAGACGTTGCCCATGCTCGTCTTGATCGCGCGGCGGTAGAGCGGGTCGGCACAGTTCTGGGTCACGAGCACCGCGTCGACGCCCAGCGCCGCCGCATTGCGGAAGGCGCTGCCGACGTTCGCGTGGTCGACGAGTCCCTCCAGGACCGCGACGCGCCGCCGCGGTCGCGGACCAGGACGAAGGGGGTCGCCCCCACCTCCGCCACCGCTCGCCTCGATCCCGGCGAGCACCTCCTCCGGCGTCGGCAGCTCCGGCCGGTGCATCGACGCCAGGGCACCACGGTGGACGTTGTAGCCGGTGATGCTCTCGATGACCGCCGCGGACCCGGTGTGGACGGGGACCCCCTTCGCCTCCACCTCGGCGACGACATCGGCGAGGTCGGTGAGCCACCGCTCCCCCATGAGCAGGGCGCGCGGCTGGTGACCGGCGGCGAGGGCGCGGCGGATGACCTTCTCGCCCTCGGCGATGTAGAGCCCGCCCGCCGGCTCCAGGGCTCGGCGCAGCTTGACGTCGGTGAGGCCGACGAAGTCGCGCAGTCGCGGGTCGTCGGGGTCGGTCACGTGGTGGGGCACGGGTCCCGAGCCTAGATCAGGGTCTGGGCGATGACTCCCACGCTCGCCACCACGCAGAAGCCGAGGACGATCCGGCGCAGGAGGGACCCGGAGAGGCGGGCTCGGACCGGTCCGGCCGCCAGGTAGCCGAGGACGACGAAGGGCATCCACACGGCCGAGACCCGCAGCTGCTCCGCGCTCACCTGACCCGCGACGGCCAACCCGACGAGGCCAGCACCGGTGCCGATGACGAAGAAGGCCGCCATCGTTGCCCGCAGGCGGTTGGGCGGTTCGTGCTGCAGCACGAGCGCCATGAAGGGGCCACCGATCGCGGCCGCTGTGCCGGAGACGCCGCTGATGGCCCCGGCGGCCATGGCGTTCAGCCGCGTCGGCCTCACCTCCACCGCCACGACGGAGACGAGCACCGTGATGAGGATGAGCACCCCGACGAAGAGCGCGATGACGTCGGCCGAGGTCAGTGCGACGACCAGCACCCCGAGCGGGGTGGCCGCGAAGCGCACCGCGAGGGACCAGGCCAGCGGTCGCCAGCTGATCGTGCGGGGTCCGGTCAGCAGCTGGAGGGCCGGCAGGAAGACCGCGCAGACGATGAGCGAGACCGGCATGAGGTCGGGGCGGAGCACGACGATGGCCGGCGCCGAGACGACGGCGATGCCGAAGCCGATCGAGGACTGGACGAAGGCACCGATGCCGACGACGAGGCCCAGCAGGAGCACCGTCGGCTCGAGGAGCTCGCTCACGGGAAGAACACGAACTTCACCAGACCGGCGAGGCCGACGACCACGATGACGCCGCGCAGCACGGGTGCCGGCAGCCGCCGACCGAACTTCGCTCCGAGGATTCCGCCGATGATCGCCCCCACCGCGACGAGCGCGACGATGCCCCAGTCGACGAGGTCGGGCGCGACGATGATGAAGACGAGGGAGCACACCGCGTTGACGATGGTCCCGAGGACGTTCTTCAGCCCGTTGAGGGACTGCAGCGGCTCGGTGGCGAGCATCGAGAGCAGCCCGATGAGGATGACGCCCTGCGCCGCCCCGAAGTAGCCGCCGTAGACACCGGCGAAGAGAACCCCGCCCATCAGTGCGACGACCTGGCCGACCGGCGTGCCGGCGCCCTCCTCGTGATTCGACTTCGCCCACGCCTGCAGCCGGGGACCGAGCACGACGAGCACGATCCCGATGCCGATGAGCACGGGCACGATCGCTGCGAAGGCGTCCGGCGGCAGCCAGAGCAGGAGCAACGCGCCGATGATGCTCCCGAGCACGGACATCGGGACCAGCTGCATCGTCCGGCGGAACATCCCCTTCAGCTCCGGCAGGTAGCCGATGGTGCCACTGATGCCGCCGAAGACGAGGCCGACCGAGTTGGAGATGTTGGCGCTCACGGCGGGCACACCGAGCGCGAGGAGGGTCGGGAAGGTCACGAGGGTGCCGGATCCGACCAGGGTGTTGATGCCGCCGGCCCACACAGCTGCGAGCACGACGACGCCCATCTCCCACCACGACACCCGCACAACTCTAGAGGTGGAGCACGCTGCGGGCGTGGCCGGGCGCGGCTCAGCGCGGGTGGCGCGGACCCCCTTCGCCACGGACGGCGAGCACGCGTGGCCGCACCAGGAGCACGAGCAGCAGCGCGATGACGACTGCGACGAGGACCTGGACGAGCAGGGACCCGCCCAGAGCCGCTGCGAGGGCGCCGCACAGCGCACCGGCCGCCAGCATGATGAAGAGGAAGTCGACCAGGACGGCCTCGACGAGCACGAGCAGGAGGCCGGCGAACATCCAGATCAGCCAAGGGTTCTGCCCCAGGAAGTCCACGCCAGCCCCGACGTCTGCTCAGGCGCGGGCGCGAGCGGACCAGCGATCCCCGTGGCGCTGCAGCTCCAGGTCCATGTCGAAGGTCCGCGCGAGGTTCTCCTCGGTGAGCGTCAGCTCGAGTGGCCCCTGTGCCACGACGCGACCGCCACGCATCAGGAGGACGTCGGTGAAGTTCGGCGGGATCTCCTCCACGTGGTGGGTGACCATCGTCAGCGCCGGCGCGGTGAGGTCGGCGGCGATGCCGCCCAGCCGTGCGACGAGGTCCTCCCGGCCGCCGAGGTCCAGCCCGGCGGCGGGTTCGTCGAGGAGCATCAGCTCGGGGTCGGTCATCAGGGCACGCGCGACCTGCACCCGCTTGCGCTCGCCCTCGGAGAGGGTCCCGAAGGTGCGCTCGCGCAGGTGCGAGACACCCATGCTCTCGAGCAGCTCGTCGGCGCGGTCGTGGTCGAGGTCGTCGTAGCGCTCACGCCACCGGCCCGTCACGCCCCAGGAGGCCGTGACCACGACGTCCCTGACCTTCTCCTGGGCGGGGATCTGGCGCGCGAGGAGCGCCGAGACCAGGCCGATGCGGGGCCTCAGCTCGAAGACGTCGACCGCCCCGAGGACCTCGTCGAGGATGCCGGCGACGCCCTTCGTCGGGTGCATCCGTGCGGAGGCGACCTCCAGCAGCGTGGTCTTGCCGGCACCGTTCGGGCCGAGGATCACCCAGCGCTGTCCCTCTTCGACCTCCCAGTCGATGTCCTCGATGAGATGGGTCCGGCCACGGACCACGCTCACTCCGGCCAGTGCGAGGACGTCACTCATGGCACCGACCCTAACCGGCGACGCCTACCATCGGTGCAATGCCCGAGCTGCCAGCCTCCGTCCGCGTCGCCCTGTGGGCCACCCATGCGTGGAAGGGCGGAATCAGCGTCCCCGACGCGGTGCGTCGTGCTCTGCCGGACGTGGACCACACCCAGGGGCTGCTCGACCAGCTGACGGTCTGGCGGGACCTCGGCGAGGCAGCCGTGCTCGTCTCGCTCCCCTCCCCCGGCGCCACGTCCGGGCTGCCCGGCTGCGGGCCGGTCGCGCGGGCGGACGCCGTGGATGCCGGCGAGGCGCTGTACGTCGCCGCCCTCGGCGGGCTCCTCGTGCCGCACCACAGCACCTACGGGTCCGAGGGCGCCCGGGCACACCGGATCGACTGGATGGGTCACGACGCCGACCCGGTCCCCGCACACCGGCTCGAGGCCCTGGAGCCCTCCCAGCTCGAGCGGCACCTGCGTCGCCGGATGCTCGCGGCCATCGACGAGCTCGAGACGGTCGGGGCCACCCCCTGGGCCGACGACGTCGCCCGGGACGTCGCCGAGGAGCGGCTCGGCACCGACTGGGCCCTCCCGCCCGGGCTGGGCGACCGGTCCCGCAAGGTCATCGTCCTCGCCGGCAGCCTGTCCGTGGCGACCTCGGTCGGCATGGGTACCTCCGGTGCCCTCACCTCCGCGGAGGACTCCCGCCGAGCGGACGTGCTGCGCTCGCTCCACCGCGACTGCGAGCGGACCCTCGCCGACGCGACGAATGCCGCCTGCGCCGAGATGGCCGGATGGGTGCCGGCGCGCTGAGCAGGCGCTCCGGAGAGTGGCTCCCATCACCGGCTCAGGGGTCGGGACGTCCGCGGGACGCGCCATAGACTCGCGGGCATGACAGCTGCGCAGCCGCGAGGACCCCTCACCGGTGACGAGCCCATCGCCCTGGTGATGGATGTCGACTCCACCCTCATCCGCGAGGAGGTCATCGAGCTGCTCGCGGAGCACGCCGGTACCGCCCGCGAGGTCACCGAGGTCACCGAGGCCGCCATGCGCGGGGAGCTGGACTTCGCGGAGAGCCTGCGCGCCCGGGTCGCGACGCTCGCCGGGCTCCCGGTCTCGGTCCTCCAGGACGTGCGGAACTCCGTGACCCTCACCCCCGGGGCCAGGACCCTCGCGGCTTCGCTCGTCGAGGGCGGGCACACGGTCGGGATCGTGAGCGGCGGCTTCATCGAGATCGTCGACGACCTCGCCCAGGAGCTCGGCATCGAGACCGCGCGCGCCAACATGCTCGAGGTCGCAGACGGCCGGCTCACCGGCCGGGTGACCGGGGAGGTCATCGACCGGGCCGCGAAGCGCACCTTCCTCACGCGTCTCGCCGCTGCAGCCGGCATCGGGATGGACCGGACGGTGGCAGTCGGGGACGGCGCCAACGACCTGGACATGATGGCCGAAGCCGCGGTCGGCGTCGCCTTCTGCGCCAAGCCCGCGGTGCAGGCACGCGCCGACGTGACGATCACCGAGCCGGACCTGCGCCGGGTCCTCGACGTGGTCGGGGTGGCGGCGGTGCCACAGCCGGACGACGAGGGCGGCCGCCTGAGGCTCCCGTAGCGCTAGCGACGGACCTCTGCTCAGACCCCCATCGCGTGCACGCCGCCGTCGACGTGCACGATCTCCCCGGTCG
>CAYLUX010000087.1:0-4766 GCA_964386935.1 uncultured Janibacter sp. | reverse complement strand
GCTCAGACCCCCATCGCGTGCACGCCGCCGTCGACGTGCACGATCTCCCCGGTCGTGGCCGGGAACCAGTCCGAGAGCAGGGCGGTGCACGCCTGGGCCGGCGGCACCGGGTCGCCGACGTCCCAGCCGAGCGGGGCACGGTCGTCCCAGGACTCCTCGAAGCGCTCGAAGCCGGGGATGGAGCGCGCCGCCGTGGTGCGCACCGGCCCCGCGGCGACGAGGTTGCAGCGGATCCCCTTCGGCCCGAGGTCGCGCGCGAGGTAGCGGTTGGTCGACTCGAAGGCGGCCTTGGCCACCCCCATCCAGTCGTAGACCGGCCAGGCGAAGGTGGCGTCGAAGGTCAGCCCGACGACCGAGCCGCCCTCCCCCATCCGGGGCGCGGCCGCGACGGCGAGGGCCTTGAGGGAGTACGCGGAGACGTGCAGCGCGGTCGAGACGTCCTCCCAGGAGGCCTCGAGGAAGTTGAAGGCGCCCTCGGGGGCGAAGCCGATGGCGTGCAGCACCCCGTCGATGCGCTCGGCGTGCTCGCCGATCCGGTCGGCGAGGGTCGCGAGGTGCTCCTCGTCCGAGACGTCGAGCTCGAGGACGGGCGCCTCCTGCGGAAGGCGCTTGGCGATGGTGCGGGTGATCTTCAGCGCCCGACCGAAGCCGGTGAGGATGACCGAGCCGCCCTGCTCCTGGACCAGTCGGGCCACGTGGAAGGCGATCGAGGACTCCATGAGGACCCCGGTGATGAGGAAGGTCTTGCCGGTGAGCATGTGCTGCCTTTCGTTCTGAGTGGTCAGTGGCCCATACCGAGGCCGCCGTCGACCGGGAGGACCGCCCCGGAGACGTAGCCGCCGTCGTCGGAGGCGAGGAAGGAGACGGCTCCGGCGATCTCCTTCGGGTCGGCGAAGCGGCGCGCGGGGATCGCCGCCTGGTACTCCTTGCGGGTCTTCTCGGGCAGCTCTCCGGTCATGTCGGTCTCGACGAAGCCGGGGGCGACGACGTTCGCGGTGATGCCGCGCGCACCGAGCTCACGCGTGACCGAGCGGGCCAGTCCGACGAGCGCGGCCTTGGAGGAGGCGTAGTTGGCCTGCCCCGGCGAGCCGTAGAGGCCCACGACGCTGGAGAGCATGATGATCCGCCCGAAGCGGCCGCGGACCATGGAGGTCGCAGCCCGCCGCACGCAGCGGAAGGTGCCGTGCAGGTTGGTGTCGACGACGGTGGCGAAGTCCTCGTCGCTCATCCGCATGAGGAGCATGTCGCGGGTGACGCCGGCGTTGGCCACGAGGACCTCGACCTCTCCCCCGAGCTCCTCCTTGGCGGCGGTGAAGGCCGCGTCCACCGAGTCGCTGTCGGTGATCTCGCAGGCGAGCACACGCAGCCCCTCCACGGGGTCCCCCGAGCGGGAGGTGACGACCACCGAGTGGCCGTCCTCCTGAAGCCGCCTGGCGATCGCCTCGCCGATGCCACGATTGCCCCCCGTGACCATGACCCGTCGTGCCGTCATCGCGCTCCTTTACTCTGGTTCCCGGTGTGTCCGGGATCACGTCGCACCCGACGCTAGATCACTACCGCCCGGTAGTCGCAAACGTCCACATCGCGGGGCCCCGGCGAGGGGATCACCTGGGAGGGCTCCCCCGGAGGTGGCGCGTAGTCTGGAGGGGTGCAGCACGCCCACGTTCCCTCGGTCACGGATGCTCCCGTTCCGCTCCGTGATGAGCAGAAGCGTCGGATGTACCAGTACCTGGCGACGATGGGCCTGCGTACCGCGTGCTTCATCGGGGCCTACTTCTTCGAGGGCTGGCTGCGCTGGACGTGCGTCGCCCTCGCGGTCGTGCTGCCCTACATCGCCGTCGTGATCGTCAACGCCGTGCGCCCCCCGGACCTGCCCGAGGGCATCACGCCGGTGGATGCGCGACAGCACCGACTGGAGAGTGGCCGATGACCGCCCCCGCCGAGGACCTCGTCTGCAGCCGCAAGGAGTGCCGCCTCGCGGCCACCCGGGCGGTGCTGTGGCGCAACCCGAAGATCCACGACGAGAGCCGGCAGAAAGTCTGGCTCGCCTGTGACGAGCACGAGTCCTTCCTGCAGGAGTACCTCGCCAGGCGCAGCTTCCCCGTGAGCACCTGCGCGGTCGACGAGATCCCTCCCGACGCCGGCTGATGCTGCGACGACTCTTCACGGTGAGGTGGCTCGGCTGGCTCGCCGCACTGGTCCTCGTCTCGATCGCGTGCGTCCTCCTCGGACAGTGGCAGTGGGGTCGCTACGAGGACAAGGCGGCCAATGCCGACCGGGTCACGGCCCACTACGAGGCCGACCCCGTCCCGGTCACCGATGTCGTCGGCACCGACCCGATGCCGATCGCGAAGGAGTGGACCCGGGTGCGCGCGACCGGCCACTACCTGCCGAAGCAGCGCCAGATGGTGCGCAACCGTCCGCTCGACGGGACCTACGGCTACGAGGTGCTGACCCCCCTTCGCCTCGATGACGGGTCGGTCCTCGTCGTCGACCGGGGGTGGGTCCCCAACAGCCCGAAGGGGGCCGACGTGATCCCCTCCGTCCCCTCGGCACCGAAGGGCGAGGTGACCGTCACCGGCTGGCTGCGCCAGGGTGAGCCGAGCCTGCACCGGGACATGCCCGCGGGGCAGCTCGCGAGCATCCGGCTGCCCAGCGTCGAGAGCCGCCTCGGCGAGCCGGTCCTCGGCGGCTACATGGAGCTGCAGTCCGAGGACCCGGAGGTCCCCCGGCCGAAGCCCCTGGAGGCCCCCGACACCGGCACCGGCCCCCACCTGGCCTATGCGATCCAGTGGTGGCTCGGCCCGATCGGCCTCGGGATCTTCTTCGTCATCGCGCTGCGCCGCGAGGTCGCCGGCGAGCAGGACGGCTCGGAGCGACCGGCCAAGACCCCCAAGCCCAAGAAGGTGCGGATCTGGGACGAGGAGGACGGCTGAGCGGTCGCCCCTCACGGGCCGCCGCGGTCACACCCCGGCCACGGTCTCCTGGTCGGCGTACTGGGTCTCGTACAGGTGCGCGTAGAGGCCACCGGCGGCCAGCAGCTCCTCGTGGGTACCGCTCTCGCGGACCCGGCCCCGGTCCACGACGACGATCCGGTCCGCCCCGCGGATCGTCGAGAGGCGGTGAGCGATCACCAACGAGGTGCGCCCCTCCAGCGCGGTGTCCAGGGCCCGCTGGACGGCGACCTCGGACTCGCTGTCCAGGTGCGCGGTGGCCTCGTCGAGCACGATGACCGACGGGGACTTCAGCAGCAGCCGGGCGATGGCGAAGCGCTGCTTCTCCCCTCCGGAGAGCCGGTGACCACGGTCGCCGACGACGGTGTCCAGCCCGGAGGGCAGGGACTGCACGAGCGGCCAGATCTGGGCCGCCTGCAGGGCCGCGACCATCTCCTCCTCGGTCGCCTCGGGCCGCGCGTAGGCGAGGTTGGCCCGGATGGTGTCGTGGAAGAGGTGTGCCTCCTGGGTGACCATGCCGATGGTCTCCCCGACGGAGGACTTGCTCGCGTGGCGCAGGTCGGTGCCGTCGACGCGGACAGTGCCGCTGTCCGGGTCGTAGAGGCGGGCGACGAGGGAGGTGATCGTCGTCTTGCCGGCGCCACTCGGCCCGACGAGCGCGACGAGCTGGCCCGGCTCGGCGCGGAGGGTGACGCCGTCGAGGACGGGGCCGGACCCGGTGCGGTCGCCGGTGGCGCGGGCCTCGAGGGAGGCGATGGAGATCTCGTCCGCGCCCGGGTAGCCGAAGACGACGTCGTCGAGCTCGACCGAGAGCGCCCCGTCGGAGGGCAGGTCCACCGCGTCCGGGGCCTCGGTGACCGTCGACCTCAGGTCGAGCACCTCGAAGAGCCGGGCGAAGGAGACGAGCGCGGTGAGGATGTCGACCCGCACGTTGGAGATCGCCGTGAGCGGGCCGTACAGCCGGGCGAGCAGCGCAGCCAGCGCCAGCAGGGTACCGACGGTCAGCCCGCCCTCGACCGCCATGAGACCACCGACGCCGTAGACCATCGCCGTGGCGAGCGAGGCGAGCGCGGTGAGCATGACGAAGAAGGCAGCGCGGTTGACCGCGATCTGCACGCCGATGTCGCGCACCCGCGTGGCGCGGGCGTCGTACTCGGCGACCTCCCGGGCGGGCTGTCCGAAGATCTTGACCAGCAGCGCGCCGGCGACGTTGAAGCGTTCGGTCATCTGCGTGCCGAGGTCGGCGTTGAGGTTCATCTGCTCGGCCGACAGGCGCGCCAGTCGCCGCCCCATCCACTTCGCGGGCAGGACGAAGAGCGGCACGAGGGCCAGCGCGGCGAGGGTCAGCTGCCAGGACAGCGAGACCATCGCCGCGATGATCAGCACGAGCGAGATGCCGTTGCTGACGACGGAGGAGAGCACCGTCGTGAAGGCCTGCTGGGCACCGATGACGTCGGAGTTCAGTCGCGTGACGAGCGCCCCGGTCTGCGCACGGGTGAAGAAGGCGATCGGCTGGTCGAGCACGTGCTCGAAGACCTCGACGCGCATGTCGCGGATGAGGCCCTCACCGATCTTGGCCGAGAGCCACCGCTGGGTCAGGGTGCTCGCGGCCTCGACCACGGCGACCAGCGCGACGAGCAGCGCCAGCACGACGACGACCGAGCGGTCGCCGGGGATGACCCCGTCGTCGATGAGCCGCTGCAGCAGCAGCGGGCTGGCCACGACCGTCGCGGACCCGAGGGCGGTGAGCACGAGGAAGCCGATGATGATCCGCGAGAAGGGCCGGGCATAGCCGAGCACCCGACGCGCGGT
>CAYLUX010000086.1:0-10952 GCA_964386935.1 uncultured Janibacter sp. | reverse complement strand
CACTCCTCCACGCAGGCCAGGTCCTTGACGTCGATGCACGGCTCGGCGATCACATAGGTCATCGCGACCTCCTCCAGAATTATCACGGTACAAGTCGTAATAATATGCCGACCGGTCGCAACTTGTCAGCGCCCGCCACTCGAGGATGTCCGGTACCGGCCAGGGTCAGGATGCGACAGCGGTTCAGCGTGCGAAGGGCTCAGGGGTGGGCGACGGTGGATGCCACCGGGCCCCGAGGGAGTGGCCCGGATGACGATCCAAGGAGCACCCCGAGAATGACTCGCAAGACACCCGTCCTGGCAGCCTCGTTCGTCCTCGCCGCAGGGATGACGATCCTCCCGGGCATCGCCACCGCCGCACCGACCCACTCCACGGCCCAGGCCACCGCCACGAGCGCCGCCACCACCGGCGACGCCGCCCTGGACGCCACGCTCGCCGACAGCACCCTGTCCCCGGCGGCGCAGCAGCGCATCCGGGAGGCCGCCGCGAAGATCCCCGCGAAGTGGTCACTCGACCGGGGGACCTCCCCGAAGGTGACCCTGCCCGACTCGTCGTGGCAGAAGATCGCCGACGACGTCATCGACCCCGGCTCCTACGAGTGCGGGACGACCGACCTGCGGGAGTGGCTCTCGGGCACCGTGTCGGACCCCGACACCGCCGTCGGCCTGCAGCTGCTCTCGATGTTCGGCGCCGACCAGATCCCCACCTACGACGCGCTCCTCTTCGGCTCGGAGTCGAAGTCCAACTCCTTCGGCATCGACGGTGACCACACCAACTCGCTGAACCGGGAGATGCGCAGCCTGAAGAAGTTCTGGGACATCCCGACCGACATCCAGCTGATCCCCATGCACGGGGACGTGCTCAGCGACCACGACCGGGTGGTGCGCACCTACGAGGTGCTCTACGGCATGCCGACCGAGATCGCGGAGTCGTACGCCGACATCGTCGACATGGTCCTGCAGGACTTCCCGGAGCTCAACGGTGGCAACCACCCGGCACTGACCTTCAACGCTTTCGCCTTCGACCCCCAGGGCGACCCGCTGATGGAGGAGCTGGGCGTCACCAAGCGGATCATCGTCGGCGACGGCATCCTCTCCGGGCTGGACGGGATCGGCCTGGACGAGAAGGCCGCCCCGCTCGGTGTGCTGGCCCACGAGTACGGCCACCAGGTGCAGTACGCCAAGGGGCTCTTCGACTCCCCGCTGACCGGTCCCGAGGCCACCCGCCGCACCGAGCTGATGGCCGACGCCCTCGGCACCTACCAGACGGTGCACGCGAGGGGCACCTCGCTCAACGCTGACCGCACGATGGACGTCATGCAGTCCTTCTACGGGGTGGGCGACTGCTCCTTCAGCAGCGACGGCCACCACGGCACCCCCAACCAGCGACTGAAGGCCTCGAAGTGGGCGGTGAACCTCGCGAAGTCGCAGCCGAACCAGGGGCACAAGCTCAGCTCGCTGCAGGTGAGCAGCCTCTTCGACGAGGAGCTGCCGACGATCGTCGCCCCCGACAACTGATCGGAGCAAGTGCGGTGATCCCGTCGCGGGTGGGTCAGATCCACCCGCGGCGGGATGCCTGTGCCGCCAGCTGGAAGCGGGTGCGCACCCCCACCCGCTCCTGCAGCGCGGCCACCCGACGACCGACGGTCCGCTCGCTGACTCCGAGCTCGTGGGCGATGGTCGCGTCCGTGAGACCGGCGCCCAGGTAGGCCAGCAGCCGGCGGCTCGCGTCATCGGCGAGCTCGCCGTCGGCCGCCCGGCCGTGCGGCTCCAGGGGCACACTCATCCGCCAGAAGCACTCGAAGAGGTCGATCAGTGCATCCAGCAGCCCCGAGGGACGGACCACGACCTTGTGCCGGACCTCATCCCCCCGCCCCGGGACGGTCATGACCGCATAGGTGTCGTCGCACAGTGTCAGCCGCAGCGGCACCTCCGGGAAGACCCGGGCCTGCTCGCCCAGGGCGATGCTCTGCTGCACGAGCGTCAGGGCCCGGGGGTCGCTCACGACGCTGACGCCGTAGACCACCCGGAAGGCGACCCCCCGCTCCACGGCAGCATGGAAGGCCGGGTGCATCTGCGGCGGGGGCTCCTGGTCGCCCCGGGGCACGACCGGCCCGACCTGGAGGCCGCGCACCTCCCGGCGGACGTTGTCCACGAGGCCCCGGTCGACCGTGTCCATCTCGCGCTCGTCCGTGAGCACCTCGACGTAGGGGGCGGTGTCCCCGTGCTCGTGCCAGAGCCGCTGCCAGTCCGTGGCCCGCCGGCGCAGCCACTCGGCAGAGTCCTCCAGCCGCTGCACGGCCCCGTCGACCGAGGCGCGCGGCGGCAGCGTCGAGAGGGAGCCCTGCCCACTGCGCTCGACCAGCTCCAGGTCGATCAGCTGCGCGACCGCGCGCCGGACCTCCGGGAGATCGTGGGCGGTGCCCGCGGCGAGCCCGTCGAGCGTGGCCGTGCGGGTGCGCAGCAGCCGCTCGTACAGCTCGAGCGCCACCGGCGCCAGGGGCGGGGTCGGCGTCACGGGCTCCATGGGACCCGGTTGTACCAGACCCCGGCCCACCGCCTGGTCGATGCCGTGGCCGAATCGTTGGGTCCGAAGGGGTGGACCCGGGGCCTACCGGGCAGTTACATGGGCCCATGAAGAGCACGATGCAGGACTACCAGCTGACCATCACCTCGCTCATGCGGCACGGGACCACCGTCCATCCCGACTCCGAGGTGGTCACGGCCACCGCCGACGGGACCCGTTCGATCACCTACGCGCAGCTGGGCGTTCGTGTCGCCCAGCTCGCCCACGGGCTGCGCTCCCTCGGGATCGAGGGCGACCAGCGGGTGGCGACCTTCCAGTGGAACAACGCCGAGCACCTCGAGGCCTACCTGGCGATCCCCTCGATGGGCGCGGTCCTGCACACGCTGAACATCCGCCTCTTCCCCGAGCAGCTGGTCTACACCGCCAACCACGCCGAGGACCGCGTCGTCATCGTCGACGACTCCCTCGTCGGGCTGCTCGCGCCGCAACTGCCGGCCATGGAGACCATCACCCACGTCCTCGTCGCCGGCCCGGACGCCGCCGACGCAGACCTGGACTCCCTTCGCTCCTCCGGCAAGGAGGTGCTGCTCTACGAGGACCTGCTGGCCGCGCAGCAGGAGACCTTCGACTGGCCGGAGCCGGACGAGCAGGACGCCGCGGCCATGTGCTACACGAGTGGCACCACCGGCAACCCCAAGGCCGTCGTCTACAGCCACCGCTCCACCTATCTGCACGCGGCGGCGGCCTGCACCGGCAACGTCGCCGGCCTGACCTTCGCCGACCGGGTCCTGCCGATCGTGCCGATGTTCCACGCCAACGCCTGGGGCCTGGCGCACGCGGCGATCATGGCCGGAGCCTCCCTGTGCATGCCCGACCGGTGGCTCCAGGCGGAGCCGCTCGTGCGCTTCGTCACCGAGAGCCGACCCACGGTCTCCGGGGCCGTGCCGACGGTGTGGAACGACGTGCTCACCCACCTCGACGACCACCCCGAGGTGCGGCTGGACTCCCTTCGCCGGATCCTCTGTGGCGGCTCGGCCGTCCCGGTGTCCCTGATGCAGGCCCTGCGCGAGCGCCACGGCCTGGAGATGATCCAGGCCTGGGGCATGACCGAGACCTCCCCGGTCGCCTCCGTGGCTGTCCCGCCGCTCGAGGTCGAGGGCGAGGACGAGTGGCGCTACAAGGGGACCGCCGGCCGCCTGCTCTGCGGCGTCGAGGGCCGCATCGTCGCCGACGACGGCAGCGTCCTGCCCCGTGACGGCGAGGCCGTCGGTGAGCTCGAGGTCCGCGGGCCGTGGGTGACCGCGAGCTACTACAAGTCCGACGACCCCGAGGCGCGGGCGAAGTTCGACCACGGCTGGCTGCGGACCGGCGACGTCGGCACCCTCGACGAGCTCGGCTACATCACCCTGACCGACCGGGCGAAGGACGTCATCAAGTCCGGTGGGGAGTGGATCTCCACGGTCGCGCTGGAGAACGCCCTCATGGGCCACGAGGCCGTCCTCGAGGCCGCCGTCGTCGGCATCCCCGACGAGAAGTGGCAGGAGCGACCGCTGGCCTCCGTCGTCGTGAAGAAGGGAGCGAGAGTCACCGCGGAGGAGCTGCGCGAGTTCCTCGCCGGGGACTTCGCGAAGTGGCAGCTGCCCGACGCCTTCTCCTTCATCGACGAGGTGCCACGCACCTCGGTCGGCAAGTTCGACAAGAAGGTGCTGCGCCAGCGCTACCGCGACGGTGACCTGCGCGTGGAACCGCAGCCGTGACGACTCCGGACCCCACGGGCACCACCGAGTTCGACGTCATCGTCCTCGGCGGCGGGCCCGTCGGCGAGAACCTCGCCCAGTACGCGATCGAGGACTCCGACCTGTCCGCGGCCATCGTCGAGGGGGAGCGCTACGGCGGCGAGTGCAGCTACTGGGCGTGCATCCCGAGCAAGGCGCTGCTGCGGCCGGCGGCCGTCACCGACACCAGCGCGCACCTGCAGGGGATGACCCCGGGGTCGCTGGACCGCGACGCCCTCCTCGCCCGCCGGGACGAGTGGGTCTCGCACTACGACGACTCCGGTCAGCACGACTGGGTCGAGGGCGCCGGGATCACCCCGGTGCGCGGGCACGGTCGCATCGTCGGCGAGCGCGAGGTCGAGGTCACCGGCGGCGGCCCCACCCGCCTGCGGGCCCGGCACGCCGTCGTCATCGCCACCGGCAGCCAGCCGGTCGTGCCGGGACCCTTCCGCGACGCCCTCCCGTGGGGGTCGCGTGATGCGACCGGCCTCCGCGAGGTCCCCGAGCGGATCGCGATCGTCGGCGGCGGCGTCGTCGCCTGCGAGGCGGCCACCTGGCTGGCGGCCCTCGGCTCCCGGGTGACGATGCTCGTCCGGGGCGGGAGCCTGCTGGAGCGGATGGAGCCGCACGCCGGGGAGGCGGTGGCCGACTCCCTTCGCGCGAAGGGGGTGGAGGTGCGCCTCTCCACCGAGGTCACCGGGTGCGACCGCCCGGACGCCCGTGGCACCGGCGTCGGCCGGCTCCACGGCGGACCGGTGACCCTGACGACCGGGGCCGGTGACGTCGTGGCGGACGAGGTGCTCGTCGCGACCGGGCGCCGCCCCCGGCTCGGTGACGTCGGGCTGGAGGCAGTGGGACTGACCCCGGAGGGCGTCACCGAGGGGCGGCTGCCCGAGTGGCTGCACGCCCTCGGGGACGCCGGCGGCGGACCGCCACTGACGCACTGGGGCAAGTACCGCGCCCGGGTGCTCGGCACCCGCATCGCTGATGCCGCCGCTGGTCGCCCGAGCGAGCCGACCCCCGAGGACGTGCCCGTGCCCCAGGCCGTCTTCACCGACCCGCAGGTCGCCTCGGTGGGCCTGACCGAGCAGGCGGCCCGGGAGGCCGGGCACGACGTGGTGACGAGCCGCGTCCCCTTCGACGGCGCCGCGGGCGGCGCACTCCTGCGGGACGACGTCCGCGGGCAGGCCTCGCTCGTCGTCGACCGGGTGAGCGGCCTCCTCCTGGGGGCGACCTTCGTCGGCCCGGAGTCGGGCGAGCTCGTGCACGCGGCCACGGTCGCGATCGTCGGGAGGACCCCGGTGCACGTGCTGCGGCACGCGGTGCCGAGCTTCCCGACGGCCTCCGAGCTGTGGCTGCGCCTGCTCGAGGACCTGCCCCGGGAGCTGCGCCGCCCGCGCTGAGCCCTACACGCTCGCCGTGCGCTCCGCCCAGGCGGCGTAGCCACCGACGAGGTCGGTCACGTCCGTGTGGCCCTGCGAGCGCAGCAGGCTCGCCGCGACCGAGGAGCGCCACCCGCCGGCGCAGTGCACGAGCACCGGACGGTCGGCGGGCAGCTCGTCGTGGCGACGGGCCAGCTCGGCGAGCGGGATGTGCACGGCGCCGGGGATGTACTGCCCGCCGTCGCGCTCACCGGCGTTGCGCACGTCGAGGACGAGGGTGGACTCGGCGAGGCGGTCCACCCCCTTCGCCTCGATGCGCTCGGCGGAGGTGACGAGGTCCGGCAGCTCGTCGAAGGCCGCCGCGACGTACCCGACGACCCGGTCGAGGCCGATCCGCCCGAGGCGCAGCGCGGCCTCGCCCTGGCGGCCGGGTTCGGCGAGCACGAGCAGCTCGGCCTCGTGGTCCAGGACCATTCCGGCGGTCTCGGCGAAGCGGCCGTCGAGGCCGATGTTCACCGAGCCGGCGAGGTGCCGCTCGGCGAAGTCCTCGGGCGAGCGGGTGTCGACGACGGTCACGCCGCCCTCGATCGCGGCGCGGACCTCGCTCGCGGTGAAGGGGACGACGGGCTCGCTCGGGTCGAGCAGCTCGCGCCGGCGCAGGTTGAGCGCGGCGTCGACCTGGAAGTACGCCGGGGCGGAGGGCTGGCCGGTGGTGACCATCCCGATGAAGTCCTCGACCGACATCTCCGCGGCGAAGGGGTTGCTCGCCCGCTGCGCGCTGATCGTCGACTCGAGCTCGTCGGAGAGCCCACGGCCGCAGGAGGACCCGGCACCGTGCGCCGGCATCACCTTGGTCTCCTCGGGCAGCGGCAGCAGCACGTCGTGGAGGGTGTGGTGCATCGCCGTGGCGAGGTCCTCGGCGGTGGACCCGTCGGAGACGACGAGGTCGGGCCGGCCGACGCCGCCGATGAAGAGCGAGTCGCCGGTGAGCACGGCGTGCGGGACGCCCTGCTCGTGCACGAGCACGCTGATCGACTCCCACGTGTGACCGGGGGTCTCGAGGATCTCGAGGGTGACCTCGTCACCGAGCTCGATGCGCTCACCCCCCGCCAGGGTGCGCACCTCGAACTCGGCGCGCTCGGCAGCGGTGGGGCCGTAACCGATCCACGCGCCGGTCGCGGCGGCGAGCTCGAGGTGCCCGGCGACGAAGTCGGCGTGCACGTGGGTGTTGATGACCCCGACGATCGTCAGGCCCTGCTCGCGGGCGTCGGCGAGGTAGTCGCTGACGTCACGGCGCGGGTCGACGACGACGGCGCGGCGGCTCCCTTCGTCGGCGATGAGGTAGGAGCCGTGGGAGAGGCAGCTGAGGTAGTACTGGGTGAGGATCATGTCTCGCTCCTGTCAGTTCCGGCCGTCGCGCAGCTGCGCGAAGACGGCCTCGGGGGTGGGCTCGTGGCGACGGTTGTGGGGCATGCGCGAGAGGAGCGCGCCCATCGCGCAGGTGTTGGTCAGGGCGGCGCCGGTGAGGCCGGCGCCGATGCCCGCGGAGAGCCACTTGGCCTGCGGGACGACGGTGCTCGCGAGGATGCCGGTGAGGACGATGGACCCGGCGACGAGGCGGACCTGACGCTCGAGGTCCCAGCCCCCTTCGCCCTCGGTGACGTCGCCTCCGGAGCTCTCCCAGGCAGTGATGCCGCCGTCGAGGACGTGCAGGTTGGCTGCGCCGGTGTCGGCGAGGACGCTCTCGGCGCGGCAGGCCCGCGCACCGGAGCGGCAGACGAGGACGACGTCGTCGTCGAGGTGCTCGGTCAGCTCGCGGCGGTGCTCCTCGAGGAGGGTCAACGGGACGTTGTAGGAGCCGGGGATGTGCGCGGCGGCGAACTCGCCGGGCGTGCGCACGTCGATGACGCGGGGGCCGGCCGGCTCGCGGAGCCAGTCGCGCACCTCGTCGGCGGTGAGGGTGGTCGGTCGGGCGGTCGTGGTGGTGCTCATGGGTTCCTTGTGATCGGGGATGGACGAAGGGGTCAGGCGGACTGGTCAGGCGAGCAGCCCGGGGACGGACTGCGCCGCGGTGAAGGCGGCGACGCCCAGGACGAGGACCGCAAAGGCCTGCGAGAGGCGTTGCGCGGGAAGGTGGTCGGCGACGCGGCCGCCGAGGAGGCTGCCGACGACGGCGGCCGCGGCGAAGCCGAGGATCAACGGCCAGTCGAGGTCGCCGACCCCGCCCTGCACACGTGCGGCGAGCGCCGTGGCGCTGTTGACGGCGATGACGAGCAGCGAGGTGCCGACGGCCACCGGCATCGTGAAGCCCAGCACCATGACGAGGGCGGGCACGAGGACGAATCCGCCTCCGACGCCGAGGAATCCGGTCAGCAGGCCGACGAGGGTCGCCGCGACGACGAGCTTGACCAGGCGCGGGCAGGCGCAGGTCAGCGGGCGCAGGGTGAGGATCGGCTCGTGGGGCGGGAGGTCCCCGTCCCGAGGACCGGGACCGCCGCGGCGGAGCATCAGGACCGCCACGATCGTCATGAGCGCCGCGAAGACGGTCATGAGGAGATCAGCGGGCGCGGCCCGGGAGGCGGCCGAGCCGACGAAGGAGCCGGCGGTGCCGAGCAGACCGAAGGTCAGGCCCGGCCCGACGCTCACCCGCTGCGCTCGGTGATGTGCCGGCAGGGAGAGCGCTGCGGCGATGCCGACGATGATCAGCGAGCTCGTCGTGGCGGTGACCGGGTCCTGCCCGAGCAGGTGGACGAGGACCGGCACGGCGAGGATCGACCCCCCGCCGCCGAGCGCGCCCAGGGCGAGGCCGATGGCCAGCCCGAGCGGGATCACGGCGAGGAGTGCGGCGGGGTGCATGACTCGAGATTAATACCCCCTAGGGTATATGCGCAAGCCGGGCACCTGACAGTTGGAGCGCCCGGGGGACACACTGGGAGGGAGGGACGTCGACACCTCGCCGACCGACCAACCACCCGGGAGGGCAGTGACATGGCACGCAACGTCGCCCAGCAGCTCATCGCCGACCATCTCGTCGAGGGGGTGATGGAGCCGGGCACCGAGATCGGCCTGTCGGTGGACCAGACCCTCACCCAGGACGCCACCGGCACGATGGTCATGCTCGAGCTGGAGTCCCTCGGTCTGGACCGGGTGCGCACCGAGCTGTCGGTGCAGTACGTCGACCACAACCTGCTGCAGACCGACGAGAAGAACCCCGACGACCACGCCTTCCTCCAGTCGGCGGCGGAGCGCTTCGGGGTGTGGTTCTCCCAGCCGGGCAACGGCGTGTCCCATCCGGTCCACCAGGCCCACTTCGGTCGCCCCGGCGCCACCCTCATCGGGTCGGACTCGCACACCTGCGCCGCAGGCGCCCTGGGCATGCTCGCCGTTGGCGTCGGCGGCCTCGAGGTGGCCATGGCGATGGCCGGGCAGCCGTTGTACGTCGCGATGCCGCAGGTCTGGGGTGTCGAGCTGACCGGTGAGCTGCCCGAGTGGGTCTCGGCCAAGGACGTCGTCCTCGAGATGCTGCGCCGCCACGGCGTCACGGGCGGCGTCGGGCGGATCATCGAGTACCACGGTCCGGGGCTGGAGCAGCTCACCGCGATGGACCGGCACGTCATCGCGAACATGGGTGCCGAGCTGGGCGCCACGGCAAGCGTCTTCCCCGCCGACGACGCCGCCCTGGACTACCTGGAGGCCGTCGGCCGCTCGAAGGACTTCACCCGAGTCGTCGCGGACGAGGGCGCCGAGTACGACCTCACCGAGCACATCGACCTCTCCGGGCTGGAGCCGCTCATCGCCCGGCCGTCCTCCCCCGGCAACGTCGTCCCCGTCGCCGAGGTCGCCGGTGAGGAGGTGAGCCAGGTCGTCGTCGGCTCCTCGGCGAACCCGGGGCTGCGGGACTTCGCGGTCGTCGCCGAGATCCTCGACGGCCAGCAGTCCCACTCCGGCGTCTCGGTCGACATCAACCCGACCTCCCGGGAGGTCCTCGCCGACCTCATCTCCGGCGGGTGGCTCACCTCGCTCGTGGCCTCGGGGGCCCGGATCCACCAGTCCGGCTGCCTCGGCTGCATCGGCATGGGGCAGGCGCCGGCCAGCGGGCGGAACTCCCTTCGCACGATGCCGCGCAACTTCCCCGGCCGGTCCGGGACCGAGGAGGACTCGGTGTGGCTCTGCTCGCCGGAGACGGCCGCGGCCGCGGCACTCACCGGGCAGATCACCGACCCGCGCACCCTCGTCAGCAGCCACGGCATCACCTACCCGCGCCCGGGCATGCCCGACCGCTACAGCACGGTCCCGCGGATGCTGCAGGAGCCGCTGCCGCCCGAGGAGGCCGAGCGGGTCGAGCTCGTCAAGGGGCCGAACATCTCCTCGCTGCCGGAGTTCCGACCGGTCGAGGACGACCTGTCGGTGCCGGTGCTGCTCGTCATGGGCGACGACGTGTCCACCGACGAGATCATGCCGGCCGGCTCGAGGGTGCTCCCCTTCCGCAGCAACATCCCTAAGATCTCGCAGTTCTCCTTCAGTCGGATCGACGAGTCCTATGCCGAGCGGACGAAGGGGGCCGAGCACGGCCACGTGGTCCTCGCCGGGGAGAACTACGGGCAGGGGTCCTCCCGGGAGCACGCCGTCATCGGACCGCGCTACCTCGGCCTGCGCGCGGTCATCGCGGCCTCCTTCGCGCGCATCCACTGGCAGAACCTCACGAACTTCGGGATCGTGCCGCTCCAGCTGGACGACCCGGAGGTCCTGCAGCAGGTCTCCGTCGACGACGAGGTCATCCTGGAGGGGCTGCACGACGCCCTTCGCTCCGGCCGGGAGCTCACCGCGACCATCGGGGGTCGGGAGGTCGGCCTGCACCACACCCTCTCCGACCGGCAGGTCGAGATGGTGCTCGCCGGTGGGCGCATCCCGCTCACCGCGCAGTCCATCTGACGTCGGGACTGGACACCTATTTTTCACTGGATATGCTGTGAATAATCGATCAGTCGTCACGAGAGGACACCGCCATGGCCATCGCCGACCGCTCCGTCACCACGACCTGGGAGGGACCACTGGCCTCCGGCACCGGGACCTTCCGCGACTCCAGCAGTGGGGCGCTGGACGACCAGCAGGTCACGTGGGCCTCGCGCACCGAGGCTCCCGGCGGCAAGTCCAGCCCCGAGGAGCTGCTCGCCGCCGCCCACTCCTCGTGCTTCTCGATGGCCCTGGCGCTCAGTCTCGGGGAGAACAAGACGCCCCCGACGAAGCTCGACGTCGACGCGACGGTCTC
>CAYLUX010000085.1:0-10961 GCA_964386935.1 uncultured Janibacter sp. | reverse complement strand
GCGACGGCCTTGGCGATCATCGTCTTGCCGTTGCCCGGCGGCCCGTAGAGCAGGACCCCCTTCGGCGGCTTGAGGTGGTGGCGCTCGTAGAGCTCGGCGTGCAGGAAGGGCAACTCGACGCTGTCCCGGATCGCCTCGATCTGCGGCGCGAGGCCACCGATGTCCTCGTAGCCCAGGTCCGGGACCTCCTCCAGGACGAGGTCGGCCACCTCGGCGCGCGGGATGAGCTCGAGGGCGATGTTGCTGCGCTGGTCGACGAGCACCGCGTCACCGACGCGCACGCCACCGTCACTGAGCCGGCCGCCGGTGCGCATGACCCGCTCCTCGTCCTGGCGCATGAGCACGAGCAGCCGCGAGTCGTCGAGGACCTCCTTGACGACGACGACGTCGCCGCCCGGGTCCTCGGGGTGCACCGAGACGATGTTCATCGCCTCGTTGAGCAGGGCCTCCCGGCCCACCGCGAGCTCCTCGGGCTCCACCGCCGGGGAGACGGCCACGTGCATCTTGCGCCCCCCGCTGAGGACGTCGGCGGTCTGGTCCTCGTGGACCGCGACGACCACGGCGTAGGACGCGGGCGGCTGGGCGAGGCGCTCCAGCTCCTCCCGCAGCGTGACGATCTGCTGCCGGGCGTCCTTGAGCGTGCGCACGAGGCGCTCGTTCTGCGAGCCGACCGTGGCGGCCTGCGACTTCTGGCGGGCGAGCTCGTCCTGCAGCTCCCGCAGCTGGGCGGGGGTCGGTTCGGTGGTCATGCCGGTCCTCTCCTTCCACCGGGAGCGGTGGGTCCGTGCACCAGTCTCCCCCTTCGCCTCATCTGGGGCTCGGGGGGACCACTCCTCGAGCCAGCTTGCGCACCCGCTTCGGGGAGGAGACCCGCTCCCCCACGGCCTCGGGCGTCCACTCCGCGTCATCGGCGCCGGGCGGCTGCTCGGCGGGACCGGTGCCCTGGTCCTCCTCCTGGGCGGAGTAGCCGCGGCCTGGGCGGCGCTTGCGCTCCGGCGGACGGACGCCCGGGGCCAGTCGCCGTGTGCTGATGAGGAAGCCGGTGTGGCCGTGCATCCGGTGCTGCGGCCGCACCGCGAGGCCCTCGAGGTGCCAGCCGCGCTGCAGCGACTCCCAGGCGACCGGCTCGGTGAAGGTGCCGTGGTCGCGCATCGCCTCGGCGACCTTGCTCAGCTGGGTCGCCGTGGCGACATAGCAGATGAGCACGCCGCCCGGGGTGAGTGCGTCCGCGACGACGCCGAGGCACTCCCAGGGGGCGAGCATGTCGAGCACGACCCGGTCGACCTCGCCCGGCTCCACCGCCTCGGGGAGGGCCTCGACCAGGTCCCCCACGGTGACCGTCCACGCCGGGTGGTCGGTGCCGAAGAAGGACCGTGCGTTGGCCCGCGCGATGTCCGCGAAGTCCTCCCGGCGCTCGAAGGAGAGCACGCGCCCGGTGTCGCCCACAGCGCGCAGCAGCGACATCGACAGCGCTCCGGAGCCCACACCGGCCTCGACGACGGTCGCACCGGGGAAGATGTCCGCCATGGTGACGACCTGACCGGCGTCCTTGGGGTAGACCACGGCCGCGCCGCGGGGCATCGACATGACGTAGTCGGAGAGCAGCGGCCGCAGGGCGAGGTACTCCGTGCCGGAGGTGTTCGTCACCGTCACGCCGTCCGGCGAGCCGATGAGGTCGTCGTGCTTCACGTGCCCGCGGTGGGTGTGGAACTCCTTGCCGGGAACGAGGGTGATCGTGTGCATCCGGCCCTTGGGGTCGGTCAGCTGCACCCGGTCCCCCTCCTGGAAGGGGCCGCGTCGGTAGGGGGCTCCGGTGGCGGTCATGGGGCGCGAGTCTAGTTGCGTCGCAGGGCTGCGTTGACCCGCTCCACCCGGGCCACCCCCGCGAGCACCCCACCGCGGGTGACGGCCACGACCCCGGACCCGGACTCCTGGAAGGCCCGGACGAGGTCCATCGCGGCGTCCCGCGAGCCGAGCTCCGTCGTCCAGCCCTTCGGCGCCTGGGCGGTCACGGCGGAGACCGGAGTCCCCGCCACCGCGGCCGGCGGCACCGAGCGCAGCGCCTCGTGGTCGACCAGCCCCAGCGGGCGTCCCGTGGCGTCGACGACGACCGGCAGGGCACGAAGGGAGGTCAGCTCGGCCACCGGCCGGTCGGCACCGATCGGGGCGGCCGGCTCGATCAGGGCATCGACGTCGACCTGGGCGAGTGCCTGCAGGGCGCGCCCGTGGCCGATCGCGGCGCTGGCCCCGGACCAGAGGAAGGCGGCGATGATCGCCGTCCACACCGCGAGCGTCAGGTCCGGTGAACTCCCCCGCAGCTGTGGCACGAGCAGGACGAGCACGGCGAGCACGACGACGAGGACCCGGCCGCACCACCCCGCGACGACCCGCGCCCGACCCTGCTCCCCCGTGACGGCCCAGACGAGCGACTCCACGATCTGGCCGCCGTCCAGAGGCAGGCCGGGCAGCAGGTTGAAGACGGCGAGCGCACCGTTGACGAAGGCGGTGCCCGACAGCAGCGTCACCACGACCGGCGAGGTGCTCGCAGCGGCACCGGCGAAGGCGAGCGCGCCCACGACGCCGTTGGCGAGCGGCCCGACGACCGCGATCGCCGCGGCCGACCAGGCGGTGCCGTTGCGGGCGTCGAAGGCGGTGTGCCCGCCCCACAGGTCGGCCACGACCCGGTGCACCGTGTGCCCGAACATGCGGGCGACCAGCGCGTGGGCCGCCTCGTGGGCCAGGACGCTCACGAGCAGCGCCACCGCGTAGGCGGCGGCGATGAGGTACCCGGTGACGGTCCCGAAGCCGCGGGCCAGGCCGGGGCCCACGATGACGAGGACGAGCACGCCGAGGAGGAGCCAGGACCAGCCGAGGTAGATCGGGACGGAGCCGATGGTGGCGAGCCGGAGGCCCCGTACGTGCTCTTCGGGGGGCTCGGCCATGCCCAGACCCTAGGCGACGCAGGGCCGAGGTGATAATGGGTGGTACCAAGCCACCCCCGTCGCGAAGGAATCCTCACGTTGTCCGAGCCCGACCTGCGGCCAGATGCCCACTCCGAGCTGACGGAGGCCCTGCGGGAGCGAGTCCTCGTCATGGACGGGGCGATGGGCACGATGCTCCAGCAGCTCGACCTGTCGGAGGCGGAGTTCCGCGGGGAACGCTTCGCGGACTGGCCGAGTGACCTCAAGGGCAACAACGACCTGCTCTCCCTCACCCAGCCGGACCACGTGCGCGCCATCCACCGGCGCTATCTCGAGGCGGGCGCGGACCTGATCGAGACCAACACCTTCAGCGCGCAGCGCATCTCCCTGGCCGACTACGGCATGGAGGAGTACGCCCACGAGATCAACGTGGCGGCGGCACGACTGGCGCGGGAGTGCGCGGACGAGGCGATGGCGGCGGAGCCGGACCGGCCCCGGTGGGTCCTCGGGGCACTCGGCCCGACGACCCGCACCGCCTCGATCTCGCCGGACGTCAACGACCCGGGGATGCGCAACATCAGCTTCACCCAGCTCGCCGATGCCTACCTCGAGCAGGCCCGCGGGCTCGTCGAGGGCGGCGTCGACCTGCTCCTGCTGGAGACGATCTTCGACACCCTCAACGCCAAGGCGGCGATCTTCGCCCTGGAGACGCTCTTCGAGGAGCAGGAGCGGCGTTGGCCGGTCATCATCTCCGGCACGATCACCGACGCCTCGGGGCGCACCCTGACCGGCCAGACGACCGAGGCCTTCTGGAACTCGGTCCGCCACGCCCGCCCGCTGGCCGTCGGGCTGAACTGCGCCCTCGGTGCGGACGAGATGCGCCAGTACGTCGCCGAGCTGGGCCGCGTCGCCGACACCTTCATCTCGGCCTACCCCAATGCCGGACTGCCCAACGCCTTCGGCGAGTACGACCAGGACCCCGAGTACATGGGCTCGGTCGTGTCCGAGTTCGCGACCGCCGGACTGGCGAACATCGTCGGCGGCTGCTGCGGCACCACCCCGGAGCACGTGGCCGCCATCGCGAAGGGGGCGGCCGGCGCCACTCCCCACACGCCGGCGGAGGTGGAGCCGGCGCTGCGCCTCTCCGGCCTGGAGGCCTTCAACGTCACCGATGCCTCGCTCTTCGTCAACGTCGGCGAACGCACCAACGTCACCGGCTCGGCCCGCTTCCGCAAGCTCATCGAGGCCTCGGACTACCCGGCAGCACTGTCGGTGGCCCGCCAGCAGGTGGAGAGCGGCGCCCAGGTCATCGACATCAACATGGACGAGGGGATGCTCGACGGCGTCGCCGCCATGGGCACCTTCGTCAACCTCGTCTCCTCCGAGCCGGACATCTCGGTCGTGCCGATGATGATCGACTCCTCCAAGTGGGAGGTCATCGAGACCGGGCTGCAGCGCACCCAGGGCAAGCCGATCGTCAACTCGATCTCGATGAAGGAGGGGGTCGCCCCCTTCGTCGAGCAGGCCCGGCTGTGTCGCAAGTACGGTGCGGCGATCGTCGTCATGGGCTTCGACGAGACGGGGCAGGCGGACAACCTGCAGCGGCGCAAGGAGATCGCCGAGCGGGCCTACCGGATCCTCACCGAGGAGGTCGGCTTCCCCGCCGAGGACATCGTCTTCGACCCGAACATCTTCGCCCTGGCCACCGGCATCGAGGAGCACGCCGCCTACGGCACGGACTACATCGAGGCCACCCGGTGGATCAAGGAGAACCTGCCCGGCGTGCTCGTCTCCGGTGGCGTCTCGAACGTCTCCTTCAGCTTCCGGGGCAACAACAAGGTGCGGGAGGCGATCCACGCGGTCTTCCTCTACCACGCGATCGCGGCCGGCATGGACATGGGGATCGTCAACGCCGGCGGCCTGGTCCCCTACGACACCCTCGACCCGGAGCTGCGCGAGCGCATCGAGGACGTCGTGCTCAACCGCCGGGAGGACTCGACCGAACGGCTCCTGGAGATCGCCGAGCGCCACCGCGGTGGCGGCGAGCAGGAGGAGGCCGCGAACGAGGAGTGGCGCGAGCTCCCCCTTCGTGAGCGGATCACGCACTCCCTCGTCAAGGGGATCGACGACCACATCGTCTCCGACACCGAGGACCTGCGCCAGGAGCTGGAGGCCGAGGGCGGCCAGCCCATCGAGGTCATCGAGGGGCCGCTCATGGACGGCATGGGGGTCGTCGGCGACCTCTTCGGCGCCGGGAAGATGTTCCTCCCGCAGGTCGTGAAGTCCGCCCGGGTGATGAAGAAGGCCGTGGCCCACCTCATCCCCTACATCGAGGCCTCAAAGCTGCCCGGCGAGGAGGGCCACTCCAAGGGGCTCGTCGTCATGGCCACGGTCAAGGGCGACGTGCACGACATCGGCAAGAACATCGTCGGGGTCGTCCTGCAGTGCAACAACTACGACGTCCACGACCTCGGGGTCATGGTGCCGATGCAGAAGATCCTCGACACCGCGAAGGAGGAGGGCGCCGACGCGATCGGCCTGTCCGGGCTGATCACCCCCTCCCTCGAGGAGATGGTCGCCGTCGCCGCCGAGATGGATCGGCAGGGCTTCGACATCCCGCTGCTCATCGGCGGCGCGACGACCTCCCGGGCCCACACCGCGGTCAAGATCGACCAGCAGTACGACGGTCCGGTCGTGTGGGTCAAGGACGCCTCGCGTTCGGTGCCGGTGGTGAGCCAGCTGATGAGCAAGACCGGTCGGGACCTGCTCCTCGAGGAGACGCAGGCCGACTACGAGGCGCTGCGCAAGCGGCACGCCGCCAAGCAGGGCGGCCGCCCGTTGCTGACCTACGAGGAGGCGATGGACGCGCGCACTCCCATCGACTGGGAGGTCGACCACGCGCACCTGCACGACGTGACGCCGACCCGGTTGGTCTTCGAGGACTACGACCTGGCCGAGCTGCGGGAGTTCTTCGACTGGCAGCCCTTCTTCAACGCCTGGGAGCTGAAGGGGTCCTTCCCCGACATCCTCAACAGCCCCACCCACGGTGAGGTCGCGCGCAAGCTCTACGACGAGGCGCAGGTGATGCTCGATCAGATCATCGAGGAGAAGTGGCTGACGGCCAACGGCGTCATCGGGCTCTACCCCGCCAACTCCGTCGGCGACGACATCGAGATCTACACCGACGAGTCGCGCACCGAGGTCGCCCACACGCTGCACATGCTGCGACAGCAGGGCAAGCACCGGACCGGGGTGCCCAACCGCAGCCTCGCGGACTACGTCGCGCCCAAGGAGAGCGGCGTGGCCGACTGGATGGGTGCCTTCGCGGTGACCGGTGGCCTCGGTGCGGCCGAGCGGATCGCGCAGTTCAAGGCCGAGAACGACGACTACAACGCGATCCTCCTCGAGGCGCTCGCCGACCGGTTCGCGGAGGCCTTCGCCGAGCGGCTGCACGCGCGGGTGCGGCGCGAGTTCTGGGGGTACGCACCCGATGAGGACCTGGACAACAAGGCCCTCATCAAGGAGCAGTACCAGGGCATCCGGCCCGCCCCCGGCTACCCGGCCTGCCCGGACCACACCGAGAAGCGCACGCTGTGGCAGCTGCTCGACGTCGACGAGATCGGCATCGAGCTCACCGACGGCATGGCGATGTGGCCCGGCGCGGCGGTCTCCGGCTGGTACTTCGGGCACCCCGACAGCCAGTACTTCGTCGTCGGACGCCTCGGACGCGACCAGGTCGAGGACTACGCCGAGCGCAAGGGCTGGACGATGAAGGAGGCGGAGCGCTGGCTCGCCCCCAACCTCGGGTACGAGCCGTAAGTGCCGGCCCCGACGATCTCGCCCTCGCGCGCCGCGGACTTCAAGCAGTGCCCGCTGAAGTACCGGCTGCGCAGCATCGACCGGATCCCGGAGGCCCCCTCCCCCGCTGCGGCGCGCGGGACGCTCGTGCACTCGGTGCTGGAGGAGCTCTTCGAGCTACCGGCGGAGCAGCGCACCCCTGAGGCGGCGGTGGGGCTGCTCCCCGGGTGCTGGGAGGCGATGGTGCGGGAGCGCCCGGAGCTGGCCGAGATGCTGCGCGAGCAGGCGAAGGGGGACGAGGCCTGGTTCGGCGAGGCGAAACGCCTCGTGCAGCGGTGGTTCACCCTCGAGGATCCCTCGAGACTCGAGCCGTCTGACCGTGAGCTGAAGGTCGAGGTCGAGGTCGACGGCCTCGTGATGCGGGGCATCGTCGACCGACTCGACGTCGCTCCCACCGGCGAGGTGCGCATCGTCGACTACAAGACGGGCCGCTCCCCCTCGGAGCGCTTCGAGCAGCAGGCGCTGTTCCAGATGAAGTTCTACGGCCTCGTGATGTGGCGCCTCACCGGACGGGTGCCGGACCTGCTGCAGCTGGTCTACCTCGGAGACGGGCAGGTCGTGCGCTATGCCCCCGACGAGGCCGACCTGCGCGGTCTGGAGCGCAACGTGCGTGCGGTCCACGAGGCGATCGAGCGGGCGATCGAGGATCGCACCTTCCTGCCCCGGCCCTCGCGCCTGTGCTCGTGGTGCGACTTCAAGGAGTTGTGCCCCGCCTTCGGCGGCACCCCGCCGGAGATGCCCCGGGAGGTCGACCGGGTCCACGGCGCGAGTGGGTCCGCGTCGTACGCTGAGGAACGTGATCGAGATCCAGGACCTGCCGGAGCTGCGTGACCCGGTGATGCTCGTGGCCTTCGAGGGGTGGAACGACGCGGGTGAGGCCGCCTCCCGGGTCATCGAGCACCTCGGTGAGGTCTGGGACGCGGAGACCGTCGCCGCGGTCGACCCCGAGGACTACTACGACTTCCAGGTCAACCGTCCGCGCATCATCCGGCACGGCCCCGCGCGCGGCGTGCAGTGGAACACCACGCAGGTGCAGCTGGCCTCTCCGGAGGGGCTCGGGCGCGACGTCCTGCTCGTCACGGGAGTCGAGCCCTCCTTCCGGTGGCGGGCCTTCACCACCGAGATCCTCGACCTGGCCCTGGACCACGGCGTGGGGACGGTCGTGACCCTTGGCGCCCTGCTCGCCGACGTCGCGCACACCCGTCCGATCCCGGTCACGACGGCGACCGAGGACGAGGCCCTCGCCCGGGAGCTGGACCTGGAGCCCGCCCGCTACGAGGGGCCGACCGGCATCACCGGGGTCTTCGCCGACGGGGCGCACCAGGCAGAGATGACCTCGATCTCGGTGTGGGCCGCGATCCCGCACTACGCGGCCCAGGTCCCCTGCCCCAAGGCCTCGCTCGCCCTGCTGACCGTCGTCGAGGACATGCTCGACACGGTCATCGACCACGGGGAGCTGGAGGAGGAGACCCACGCCTGGGAGCGGGGTGTCGACGAGCTCGCGAACACCGACGAGGAGGTCGGCGAGTACGTCTCGGCCCTCGAGGAGGCCCAGGACACCAGCGAGCTGCCCGAAGCCAGCGGCGACGCCATCGCCAAGGAGTTCGAGCGCTATCTGCGGCGCCGCCGCGACGGCGGACCCGGGTCGGCCTGAGCCACCCCGCCGACGCTCCTCAGAGGCGGATGCCGAGGAGGGCGTCGACGGCGCGAGCCATCTCCCCCGGCGCGGAGCGCACGTCCCCGCCCTCGGTGAGGGAGCGCTCGCACCACCGGTCCACCGCGGTCAGTGCCGTCGGGGAGTCCAGGTCGTTCGAGAGTGCCTCCCGCACCTCGGCGATCGCCTCCGCCGCGTCCGGCCCGCCGTCGGTCGACATGGCCGCCCGCCACCGGTCGAGGCGCTCCACACCGGCAGCGAGGTCCTCGTCGGTCCACTCCCACTCACCGCGGTAGTGGTGCCCGAGCAGCACGAGCCGGACCGCCACCGGGTCCACGCCCTGGGCGCGCAGGTCGGACACACGCACGAGGTTGCCCTTGGACTTGCTCATCTTCTCGCCGAGGTACGCGACCATGGCCTGGTGGGAGGTGTGGGCCGCGAAGGGACGGTCCCCCGTGATCGCCTCGGCCTGGATCACCGACATCTCGTGGTGGGGGAAGACCAGGTCGGTCCCGCCGCCCTGGACATCGATCCGGTCACCGAGGTGCTCCATGGCGATCGCGGTGCACTCGATGTGCCAGCCGGGTCGCCCCGGGCCCAGCGCACCGCCGTCCCATGCCGGCTCGCCCTCGCGCTCGCCCTTCCACAGCATCGGGTCCAGCGGGTCGCGCTTGCCCTCCCGCTGTGGGTCGCCGCCGCGCTCGGCGGAGAAGGTGAGCATGGTCTCCCGGTCCAGGTGGCCCAGCTCGCCGAGACCACCGGCTGCCGCCAGGTCGAGGTAGGTGTCGCGCACCCCGCCCTCGATCACCTCGTAGGTCTTGCCGAGGTCCACGAGGCGGGTCACGGTGGCGATGATCGTGTCCATCGACTCCATGACGCCGGCGAAGTGTTCCGGCGGCAGCACCGACAGGGCGGTCATGTCCTCGCGGAAGAGGTCGACCTGCTCCTGCCCCAGGGTGCGCCAGTCCACGCCGTCGCGCTCGGCCCGCTCGAAGAGCGGGTCGTCGACGTCGGTGACGTTCTGCACGTAGGTGACGCTGTGCCCGTTGACCCGCAGCACCCGGTTGACGAGGTCGAAGGTCACGTAGGTCGCGGCGTGCCCCATGTGGGTCGTGTCGTACGGGGTGACCCCGCAGACGTAGAGGCCCGCTCGGTCACCGACCTCGACCGGTGCCACCTCGTCGCGCGCGACGTCATGGAGGCGAAGGGGGACGGCGGTCCCCGTGACCTTGGGTACGTGCAGGGTTGGCCAGGCTCTCACGGCGACAGCCTACGAGGTCGCGCTCACAGCGGTGGCCACGGGATGGCCGGCCAGCCCCCTGAGGGCGCGGGGTGCAGACCCGTCGCGAGGAGCTCGTCCACCCGTGCGCCCAGGGCGTCCAGCTCGACGGGCGTGATGAGATCGGTCAGCTCCTCCTGCACGGAATCCTCCTCGAGCGCGACCGCGAGCCGCGAGAGGCGCGTGGTCTCCTGCTCCGGCAACGGCTCGCCGGCCCAGCCCCACAGCACGGTGCGCAGCTTGGGCTCCTCGTGCAGGCTCACGCCGTGGTCGATCCCGTAGAGGTCCTCCCCCACGAGCAGGATGTGGCTGCCCTTGCGGTCGGAGTTGTTGATGATCGCGTCGAGCACGGCCATCGACCGCAGCCGGGGGTCGTCCGGGTGGGAGACGACGAGCGGGTTGCCCTCCTCGTCCTCGCCCCCGAGGACGACGATGTTCCCCTCCGGCACGTCCTCCGGGCGGGTCACCGACACGGGGCTGGGCGCGGGGCGCTCCACCTCACCGACCCACTCCTGGACCGCTGCCGGGCCGAGCGGGCCGTCCCGCAGCACCGTCGGCGGGACGAGCCCGAAGCCGCCGAGCTCGTCGATCCGGCAGGTGGCGACCTCGCGCGCGGCGAGGGATCCGTCCGGGAAGTCCCACAGCGGGCGCTCGCCCCGGATCGGCTTGTAGACCACGGTCCGGGAGCGGCCCTGTGCCTCCACCCGGGCGACGGCGGCGTAGTTGCTCGCCAGCGGGTGGCGGCCGATGACCTCCAGCTCGCCGCTGCGGAGCCACTCCGCGTCCGCCACGCTCAGCGCTTGTACCCGTTCGCGCGCGGGCAGATGTGCCCCTCGGGGTCGACCGGCCCGCCGCAGAAGGGGCAGGCCGGGCGCCCCGCCCGCACGACGGTCTCGCACCGGCGGGCGAAGGCACGAGCCTGGGCCGGGCCGAGGGTGACGCGCAGGGTGTTGACGACGTCGTCCTCCTCCATCTCGTCCGGGTCGCGGTCGTGGGCCTCGATGACGAGCACGTGCCGGTCCTCGTCCCAGGAGAGCGCGAGGGCGCTCACCCGGAAGTCCTCCTCGATGGGCGTGTCGAGGGGCGCGTTGTCCGCGGCCTCCGCCGCCGCGGCGACCGTGGCCTCGGCGCCGGCCACCTGGTCGAGGAGCTCCCCGATGCGCTCGGCCAGCACCTGTGCATGGAGCTTCTCGAGGGAGACCTGCACCCGGCGGTCACCGTCGCTGGCCTGCACGAAGAAGGTCCGCTC
>CAYLUX010000084.1:0-11056 GCA_964386935.1 uncultured Janibacter sp. | reverse complement strand
GGGCGACGAGTTCCGCCTCTACGAGCTGATCTGGAAGCGCACCATCGCCTCCCAGATGGCCGACGCGAAGGGCTCCACCGCCACGATCCGCGTCGGCGCCGACCTCGGCGGCTGCGAGGTCGCCAAGAGCGCCGAGTACACCGCCTCCGGCACCGTCATCACCTTCAAGGGCTTCCTCGCCGCCTACGAGGAGGGCAGCGATGCCCCCAAGGAGGCGAAGGGGGACTCCGCCCGCCTCCCGAAGCTCACCGAGGGGGCGAGCCTGGAGGTCCGCGACGCCACGCCGCTCGGGCACGAGACCAGCCCGCCCGCCCGCTACACCGAGGCCAGCCTCGTGAAGAGCATGGAGGAGAAGGGGATCGGCCGCCCCTCGACCTACGCCTCCACGATCAGCACCATCCAGGACCGGGGCTACGTGCGGAAGCGGGGGAGTGCGCTCATCCCGACCTGGCTGGCCTTCGCCGTCACGCGGCTGATGGAGGTGCACTTCACCCGGCTCGTCGACTACGACTTCACCGCGGCGATGGAGGCCGATCTCGACGAGATCGCGCGCGGTGAGGGGCACCGGGCGGAGTGGCTGCAGCGCTTCTACTTCGGTGACGAGGCGAGCGAGGCCAGCGGTCTCGCCGGACTCGTCTCGGACCTCGGGGAGATCGACGCCCGGGCCATCTCCACGATCGAGATCGGGGACGGGGTCGTCGTGCGCGTCGGCCGCTACGGGCCCTACGTCGAGGAGGTCGTGCCGACCTCCGACGGCTCCGGTGAGGAGCCGAAGCCCAAGCGGGCCTCGATCACCGACGACATCGCCCCGGACGAGATGACGCCCGCCAAGGCGCGCGAGATCCTCGCCCAGACCGCCGACGACGGGAGGGTGCTCGGCACCCACCCCGAGACCGGCAACGAGGTGATCGTCAAGACCGGGCGCTACGGCCCCTTCGTCACCGAGGTGCTGCCGGAGGCCCAGGAGAAGCCGAAGAAGGGCAAGGCGAAGGTCAAGTCGCCGACCGCCTCGCTCTTCAAGAGCATGGATCCCTCCACCGTCGACCTCGAGCAGGCGCTGCGGCTGCTCTCGCTGCCGCGCACGGTCGGGACGGTCACCGAGACCAAGACCGACGAGGACGGCAACGAGTCGCAGGTCGAGGTGCCGATCACCGCTCAGAACGGCCGCTACGGGCCGTACCTGAAGAAGGGGACCGACTCGCGCTCGCTCGAGACCGAGGAGCAGATCTTCAGCCTCACCCTCGAGGAGGCCGAGGCGATCTACGCCCAGCCCAAGCGACGCGGCCGCGCGGCCAAGCCGCCGTTGCGGGAGTTCGGGGAGGACCCGGAGAGCGGCAAGAAGGTCGTGGTCAAGGACGGACGCTTCGGCCCCTACGTGACCGACGGCGAGACCAACGCGACGCTGCGCTCGGGCGACGACCCGGCGACGGTCAGCCAGGAGCGGGCCTTCGAGCTGCTCGCGGAGAAGCGGGCCAAGGGGCCCTCGACCCGCAAGAAGGGCGCCAAGAAGGCCACGAAGAAGACGGCCAAGAAGTCGACGGCGAAGAAGACGGCAGCGAAGAAGACCGCCAAGAAGACGTGACCGCAGTGGATCCGGGCGGGTGTGAGTGACCGCACCCGCCCGATCCGTTGCCGCTCCGATTACTGCTGGGTACCGTCACTCCGGTACCCGCGCACCGAAGGAGCTGCACAGCATGGAGCTGGACCCGTCGACGTTCGAGTCGATGACGCCGCAGGAGTTCGCAGCGACGGTGAAGCAGCTCTCCGACCGGGAGATCACCGAGATCATGCGCGGCGAGCACCGTGTGGCCATCCTGGATGCGATCTTCGACCGCTTCCCCGGCCAGTACCGCCCCGACCGCGCGAAGGGGACGACCGGCACCTTCCAGTTCCGCATCACCGGCGGCCCCGATGACCACCCGGACGACACCTACGAGGTGCGCATCGACGGCGACGAGTGCACCATGGTGCCGCCCGGATCCGAGTACGACACCTCGCTGATGATGGCGCCCCCGGAGTTCCTGAAGATCGCGACCGGACGGGGGAAGCCGACGATGCTCGTCATGCGCGGCAAGATCAAGGTCAAGGGCGACCTGGCCAAGGCCGCGGCCTTCCCGACCCTCTTCGACATCCCGAAGGCGTGATCCCCGATATGAATCCACTGACCATCGCCACCACCATGGCCCGCCGGGGAATGCTCACCCCCGGCCCGCCCGTGCAGCAGGTCAAGCAGCTGACCGCCCTGAAGTCGTGGGGCTTCGGCCTCGCCGGTGAGCTGCGGCAGGCCGCGAACCGCTCCCCGAAGGCCGTCGCGGTCATCGACGAGACGCGTGGATCGACGACCTACGCGGAGCTGCTGGCCAACTCCGAGAAGGTCGCCGCCGTGATGCGCGAGCTCGGGTACGGCTCCGGGGACCGGATCGGGCTGCTCGCCCGCAACCACGTCCTCGCGATCGAGACGATGATGGCCGCCTCCGCGCTCGGGATCGACCTCGTGCTGGGCAACACCGGCCTGTCCGGGTCGCAGTTCCGGCTCGTCGCCGAGCAGCAGGGGATCCGGGCGCTGATCCACGACGACGACTTCGCCGACGTCGTGGCCCACCTGCCCGACGAGCTGCCGAAGATCAGCGAGTCCGAGCTCGTCCGTCGCGTCGCCGCCACCGCGCAGCCGCCGGCGATGTCGCCGCCCGACCGGACCGGCCGGACGATCATCCTCACCTCCGGGACCACCGGTACGCCGAAGGGAGCCCCCCGCAAGACCCCCGGCGGCTTCGGGCCGCTCATCTCCATCATCGAGCGGATCCCGCTGAAGGCGATGGACCGGATCCTGATCTCGGCGCCGATCTTCCACACCTGGGGCTACGCGGCCATGCAGCTCTCGGTCGCGCTGCGGGCGACGATCATCCTGCAGCGGAAGTTCGACCCGGAGGCCGCCCGGCAGGCCCTGGAGGACCTGCAGCCCGAGGCGATGTTCGCTGTCCCGGTGATGCTGCAGCGGATGATGGAGCTGCCCTCCGACCCCGGTGGCAAGGCCCGCCGGAACCTGCGGGTGGTCGCGACCTCCGGGTCGGCCTACCCCAAGGGATTCACGCCGCGCTTCATGGACGAGTACGGCGACGTCCTCTACAACCTGTACGGCTCGACCGAGGCGTCGTGGGTGTGCATCGCCACGCCGGCCGAGATGCGCCGCAACTCCGAGACCGCGGGCACCCCACCGGTCGGCACCGTCGTGAAGATCCTCGACGACGACGGGGCGGAGGTCCCCAGCGGCACCATCGGTCGGATCTTCGCGGGCAACGAGATGGTCTTCGAGGGGTACACCAACGGCAAGACCAAGGACTTCATCGACGGACTCGTCGCGACCGGGGACATGGGCCACGTCGAGGACGGGCTCTACTTCGTCGACGGGCGCGATGACGACATGATCGTCAGCGGCGGCGAGAACGTCTACCCCAGCGAGGTCGAGTCGCTGCTCGCGGAGCACCCCGCCGTGCGCGAGGTCGTCGTCGTCGGCATCCCCGACGAGCGCTTCGGCCAGCGGCTGGCGGCCTTCATCGCCGTCAACGACGGGGCCGAGCTCGGCGCCGAGGAGGTCAAGGAGCACGTGCGCGAGCACCGCGCCCGCCACTGCATCCCCCGCGAGGTCGTCTTCCTCGACGAGCTGCCGCGCAACGCGACCGGCAAGGTCCTCGGGCGGGAGCTGCGCAAGCAGTTCGAGTGAGCCCTGGCGGGAGCCCGTCGTTACCCGCGGGTATGACGACACGGTCGCGAAGGGGTGGCGCGCAGACCCCGGGAAATCGGGGGTCGTGCCTCGGGTGGTGCGGGAGCGTGTCGTCGTACCCGCAGGTCACAACCACTCGCCGAAGGCCATCGGCCGGCGGTCGAAGCGGTAGGTCGCCCAGTTGAAGTGGCTGACCTCCCCCTTCGCGTCCCGCTGCACCCGCAGCACCTCGCCCCGCTCCCGGCCGGAGACGGTGCGGAAGCGGTCGGTGCCCTCGGGTTCGAGGACCGACGGAGGCTGCTCCTTGGGCTGCCCAGCGATCCGCGCCTCCAGCCGGCCCTGCCGCACGGAGAGCACGTGGTGGGTGCCCTCGGAGTACCAGTGGCCGAGCAGCGGGCGCAGCTCCTCGGGGACCTGCGTGCCGGGGGTCCACGGCTCGGGGGCGACCGGCTCGCGCTCGATCGCCGTCGTGCCCATCTCGATCGCCGCTGCGGCGGGCGGCACCGGAGCCGAGTTGTTCATCATGATCAGCCCGGTCGTCGCGGACGTCCGCTCGGTGAAGACCCCGGTGATCGAGCCGGGCCAGCCGCCGGTGTGCCCGACCCAGGTGCGGCCCTCGTGGCGCACGAGCTGCAGGCCGAGGCCCCAGGCGGAGGTCCACCCGATGACGTCGGACATCACCTGCGGCTGGCACATCTCCTCGAGCGTGTCGGGGGAGAGGACATCCGAGGTCGGGTTCGCCACGAAGCCGCCCCAGGCGGCCATGTCGGTCGGGGTGGAGCGCAGGCCGCCCGCGGGGTCCATGGCCCGTGCCTCGAAGACCGGCTCGGGCAGCGGGACGTCGGTGAAGGGCGGGACGAAGTACCCCTTCGCGCACCGGCCGGAGGGGGAGGTGCCGGTCCGCGTCAGCTCCAGGGGCCGCAGGATCCGGCGACTGATCGACTCCTCCCAGGCGCAGCCGTCGAGGCGGGCGAGGATCTCCCCGAGGACCGAGAAGCCGAGGTTGGAGTAGTGCCAGCGATCGTGCGGGCGACCCACCCGCTCCGCCTGCGACCAGCCGGCGAGCAGCTCCTCACGGGTGGGCATCTCCATGGTGTCGAAGACGTCGCCGATCGGCTCCCGCTGCATCCCGGAGGTGTGCGAGAGCAGCTGGCGGATCGTCACGCCGGCGTGCGTCGAGCCGGGTATGTGCTCGTCGACGGTGTCGTCGAGGGAGAGCTTGCCCTCGTCGCGCAGCGCCATGACGGCGACCGCGGTGAAGGTCTTGGAGTTGCTCGCGACCGCGTACTGGGTGTCCTCGTCGGGGGCATCACCCGGGCGGTCGACGTCGATGGTGCCGATGCCGCGGAACCACTGCAGGCTCCCTTCGCGCGCCACCCCCGCGGCCAGCCCGGGGACCCTCCCGTCGGTCTGTGCGGTGAGGGCGCGTTCGGTGAGGACACGGGCTGTTTCGTCGGTGAAGGCCATGTGCCCCAACGTATCGGCCGCGGTCAGGAGATGAAGCCCTCCTTGACCAGCCAGTCGTGGGCCACCTGGGCGGGCTCCTTGCCGTCGACGTCGACCTGGGCGTTGAGGTCGATGAGCACGTCGTCGGTGATCTTCTCGGTGACGGGGGCGAGGAGGTCCTTGACCTGCGGGAAGTCCTTGACGACCTCTTCGGTCAGCACCGGCGCGACGTTGTACTTGGGGAAGAACCCCTTGTCGTCCTTGAGTACGGTCAGGTCGAGCGCCTTGATCCGTCCGTCGGTCGTGAAGACCTCACCGAAGGTGCACACGCCGCTGTCCGTGGCCTCGTAGATCGCGCCGGTGTCGAGCACCTTGACGTTGTCCCGCGGGAAGTCCTTGCCGCGTTCGAGCCCGTAGGTCTTGAGCATCGGGTCGAAGCCGTCGTTGCGGTTGTTGAACTCCGACTCGACGCAGAAGGTCCGATCGCTCTTGGGGACGTCATCGATCTGGGAGAGCTTGGTGATGCCGAGCTCCTCGGCCTTCTCCGTCGGGACCGCGAAGCCGTAGGTGTTGTTCATCGGCGCCGGGTGGAGCCAGACGAGGTCGTTGCGCTTCAGGTCGCGTGTGCGGACGGCCTCGTACTGCCGCTCCTCGTCGGGGATGGGGTCGCTCTGACCCATGTAGGCGATCCAGGCGGTGCCGGTGTACTCCCACTGCATCTGCACCTGGTCCGCGAGCATCGCCTGTCGGGCGCTCGAGGAGCCGGGGATGTTCGTCAGGTCCTGCGCGTCGGCGCCGGCGGAGCGGAAGAGGATCACCGCGAGCTTGCCGAGGATGATCTGCTCGGTGAAGTTCTTCGAGCCGACGGCGAGCGTCAGGCCGGAGAGGTCCACGTCGCCGATCGGCCCGGCAACCGTGCCCGTCGGCACGAAACCGCCGCTCGTGCCGAGGCCGCAGCCCGTCAGGCCGAGACCGAGCGCGCCGGCGCCCCCGAGCAGGAGGGCTCGTCGGGTCGGATGGCCGAGACTCATGACATCCCCTTCGGGGTCAGCGCCAGCTCCAGGACGCGGCCTGCCCAGTCCACGAGCAGGGCGACGACGGCGATGATCAGCGCGCCGCTGATGAGGATGGGGTAGCGGAAGAGCGTGACGCCCGTGACGATGAGGGCGCCCAGCCCGCCGGCGTTGATGAAGGTCGCGAAGCTGGCGGCGCCGACGACGAGCACGAGAGCGGTCCGCACGCCGGCCATGATCACCGGCAGCGCCAGCGGCAGCTCGACCCGGCGAAGCACGTCGGCCCCGGACATCCCCATGCCGCGGGCGGCCTCGACGAGCGTCTGGTCGACCTGCTGCAGCCCGACGATGGTGTTGCGCAGGACGGGTAGGAAGCCGTAGATCGCGAGCGAGACGACCGCGGTCGTGGTCCCGAAGCCCAGCCACATCGCGAGCAGCACGATGAGGCCGATGACGGGCGCGGCCTGGCCCGCATTCGCGAAGCCCACCACAGGGGTGGACAGCTTGGTGAAGGCGGGTCGGGTGAGCAGGATCCCGGCGGGGATCGCGGTCACGAGGACCACCGCCGTCGTGATGAGGGTGAGCACGATGTGCTCGCGGGTGAGGTCGAGGATCGTGCCCCAGGCGAGCTGGCGGGCCTCGATGTCGTCCAGCTCCGCGGTCTGGTGCCAGATCGCCCAGCCGCCGAGGACGACGGCGCACAGCAGAGGGAGGCCGATGAGGAGATTCCTCATCGTGCGGCGGTCCTCGACGCCGGTGTCCGCTCCCTGGGTCGTCTCGATCGCCTCGCTCACGAGGAGGCCTCCTCGGACGTGGCCCGGATGTGGTCGGTGACCGCCGCGAAGGTCAGCACCCCGTGGTACTCGTCGCGACGGCCGGTGACGAGCACGCCGCCGTGGGTGCTGGCGAGCATCGAGTCGAGGGCGTCGTTCATCGTGGCGCGGCGGTCGATCGTCGAGACCTCGGTCGCGCTCCCGGCCGGCAGCGCGGACATCCGGGAGGCCTCGCGCAGCGTGTACCAGCCGACCGGCCTGCGGCGGGAGTCCAGCACGATCACGTCACGCTGGCCCGCGGCCTCGGCCGCCCGTGCGGCCTCAGCGCCCGAGTCGCCGACGGTCGCGACGACCGGTTGTTGGAGCTCGAGCTCGTCGACGCGCGCCAGGCTCAGCTGCTTCAGCGAAGAGCCGGACCCGACGAAGTCCTCGACGAACTCGTTCGCCGGGGCCGCGAGGATGTTCGTCGGGGTGTCGTACTGGGCGACGTGCGCACCCTCCTGCAGCACGAGGATCCGGTCGCCGAGCTTGATCGCCTCGTCGATGTCGTGGGTGACGCAGACGATGGTCTTCTGCAGCTCCTCCTGGATGCTCATCAGCTCGTCCTGCAGGCGCTGGCGGGTGATCGGGTCGACCGCGCCGAAGGGCTCGTCCATGAGGAGCACCGGCGGGTCGGCGGCGAGGCCACGGGCGACGCCGACGCGCTGCTGCTGCCCGCCGGAGAGCTCGCGAGGGTACCGGTCGCGGTAGCGGGCGGGGTCGAGGCCGACGAGCTCGAGCAGGTCGTCGGTGCGCGCGGCGATGCGGGCCTTGTCCCACTTCAGCAGCCCGGGGACGAGGCCGACGTTCTCCTTGACGGTCATGTGCGGGAAGAGCGATCCACCCTGGATGACGTAGCCGATGGTCCGGCGCAGCTCGGTGGCGTCCTTGGAGCGGATGTCCTCGCCGTTGATGGTGATCGTGCCGGAGGTCGGCTCGTGCAGCCGGTTGATCATCTTCAGGGTGGTCGTCTTGCCGCAGCCGGACGGGCCGACGAACATGACGATCTCGCCGGCCGGGACCGTGAGCGAGAGGCTGTTCACCGCCGGCTCGCTCATGCCCGGGTAGGTCTTGACGACGTCGTCGAAGACGATCTCGGCACCGCTGACGGCGCCGTCTGCGGTGCCCGCGTCGGGCCGTGGCTGTGTGGTCTCGGACATCAGGCGCGGATCCCCTTCGAGGTCGTGAGGTGGCTGACGAGCAGCAGTGCGGCGTCGAGCAGCAGGGCGAGCACGACGACACCGATGGTGCCGACGAGGGCGTAGTAGACGGCGTTGGCGCCACCGAGCTGGGCCAGCCCGGTGAAGATGTAGGCGCCGAGGCCGGGCCCGAGGACGTATGCGGCGATCGCGGCGACACCCATCGACATCTGCGCCGAGACCCGCAGCCCGGCCATGATGACCGGCCAGGCCATCGGCAGCTGGATCCGCAGGAACCGGGCGGTCGGGCCCATCCCCATCCCGGTGGCCGACTCCAGCAGCGTCGGGCTGACGCCGGAGAGCCCGACGATCGCGTTGCGCAGGATCGGCAGCGCCGCGTAGAAGGCGATCGCGATGACCGACGGCAGCGCGCCGATGCCGACGAGCGGCAGCAGCAGACCGAGGAGCGCGAAGGAGGGGATCGTCAGCCCCATCGCGCTGAAGGAGTTGGCGGGGGAGCGCAGCGCCGGGACCCGGGTGACGAGGACCGCGAGGGCGATGGCGATGACGGCGGCGATGGCCACCGACTGGACGACGAGGGAGAGGTGCTGGAAGGCGCGGAAGAGGATGTCCTGCCATCGGTCGGCGATGAAGTCACCCACGGAATGCGCCTTTCTTCCAACGTTTTCTGCCACCTATAGGTAAGCCTCTGGGGGGCCGGGGGCCAACATAGTGGCCCCTTCGTGATCGACCCGTGACCTTCGTGGAGGCATGTCGGAGGTCTGCCATAGGCTCGCGGGATGAGTGCACGAGCGGGGACCTTCATCGCCTTCGAAGGGGGCGACGGCGCCGGCAAGTCCACGCAGGTGGAGCGCCTGGCGCGGGCCTTGCGGGAGGCCGGGCAAGAGGTCGTGGTCACCCGGCAGCCGGGTGGGACGCCGCTCGGCGGGCAGCTGCGCGAGCTGCTGCTGCACGGCGGGGACGTCAGCGCCCGCGCCGAGGCGCTGGTCTTCGCCGCCGACAAGGCCCAGCACGTCGAGGAGGTCATCCGCCCGGCCCTGGCGCGGGGCGCCGTCGTGGTCACCGACCGCTACACCGACTCCGCCATCGCCTACCAGGGCGCGGGCCGTGAGCTCGACGTCGACGAGGTGACCCGGCTGCAGCACTGGGCGGTGGGCGGCGTGCTGCCCGACCTGACCGTCCTCATCGACGTGGACCCGGCCGAAGGGCGCCGGCGTCGCCGTGGCGAGCAGGACCGGCTCGAGGCGGAGGCGGATACCTTCCACACGGCCGTGCGCGAGCACTTCCTCGCGCTCGCTGCGGCGCAGCCGCAGCGGTACCTCGTGGTCGACGGCGCGCAGCCGCCGGAGGCGGTCGCGACGCAGGTGAGGGACTCCCTTCGCGATCTGGGGCTGTCGTGACCGCGCCGCCCGTGGCCGCCCGCGGGGTCTGGCGCGACGTCGTCGGCCAGACCGAGACGATCGCCGCCCTCGAGCGGGCCGTCGCCGACCCTGCCTCCATGACCCATGCGTGGCTCTTCACCGGACCGCCGGGCTCCGGCCGCTCGGTGGCCGCCCGGGCCTTCGCGGGGGCGCTGCAGTGCCCCGACGGTGGCTGCGGGGAGTGCCGGGAGTGCCGCACCGCCCTCGACGGCACCCACGCGGACGTGGACGTGCTGAGCACCGAGGCGCTGTCCATCGGGGTGGCGCAGACCCGTGACCTCGTCCAGCTCGCCGGGCGCTCCCCGAGCATCGGGCGCTACCGGGTCATCCTGATCGAGGACGCCGACCGGCTCACCGAGCAGTCCGGCAACGTCCTGCTCAAGGCGCTGGAGGAGCCGACCCCGCGCACGGTGTGGCTGCTCTGTGCGCCGAGCCTGGAGGACGTGCTCATCACGGTGCGCTCCCGCTCCCGGCACGTGCGGCTGCGCACCCCTCCCGTCGCGGAGGTGGCCGGCCTGCTGAACCGCCGCGACGGCATCGACCTGGGCATGGCGACCTACGCCGCGCGGGCGGCGCAGAGCCACATCGGGCTGGCCAAGCGGCTCGCCACCGACGAGGGCGCCCGGATCCGGCGCCGCGACACCATCGGGCTGGCGGTGCGGATCCGGGGCGTCTCCGATGCCGTGGGCGCGGCCGCCGACCTGCTGCAGATCGCCGAGCAGGAGCGCGACCGCAGCCTGGAGGCGCGTTCGACCCGCGAGCGGGAGCGGCTGCTGGAGACGCTCGGCGCGGACCCGGGTGCGCGTACCCAACCGCCGCACGTGCGCGCCCAGATCAATGCCCTCGCCAAGGAGCAGAAGACCCGGGCCACCCGCTTCACCCGCGACATGGTCGACCGTGCGCTCGTGGACCTGATGTCGGTCTACCGCGACGCGCTCGTGCTGCGCGCCGGCTCGCCAGTGGGCCTCGTCAACGAGGACGCCCGCCCGGTGATCGAGGAGGTGGCGCGGGCCTTCACCTCCGAGCGGTTGCTGCGGGCCATGGAGGCGATCGCCACGGCACGGGAGCGCATCGAGGCGAATGTCGCTCCGCTGCTGGCCCTGGAGGCGATGGCCGTCGCGCTGCGCGTGCCCACGGGTCGGTAACGTGACTCCATGCTCCGCTCCACTTCGCCCTTCGAGGCTCGCTGGCGCTCGCACCTCAGGACCCGGCGATGGGCTGCCCTCGTGGCGGCGCTCGCGCTGCCCCTGACCGGCTGCTCCGTCCTTTCGCCCGGGCCGGAGCCGAGTGGGTTGGACAGCGAGTCCGCGGCCCCGCTGCCTGCCGACAAGGCGGACCTGAAGCCCTTCTACGAGCAGGACCTGAAGTGGGGCGACTGCCCGACCGGGCCCGGTGAGTGCGCGCAGCTGAAGGTCCCCGTCGACTGGTCGAAGCCGAAGGGCGAGACGATGAAGATCGGCGTCTACCGGGCGAAGGCGACCGG
>CAYLUX010000083.1:0-11081 GCA_964386935.1 uncultured Janibacter sp. | reverse complement strand
GGGAGAGGCAGCGCTCCTCCATCTCGGTGACCCGCTGGTCGGCGAAGGCGCGCACGGCCTCGTCCCCGGAGGTCTCCCGGAGGAAGCGGATGGCGTCGGTGGCCACCTCGTCGTACTCGGTCGGCAGGTGGGAGTGCCCGGTGTCGCCGACGACCCACTCCCGGGCGGGTCGACCCCGGCCCCGGCCACGGGCGGACCGGGCGCGCCCGGTCACCGCACCGTCGGCGGCGAGCTGGTCGAGGTGACGGCGGACCCCGGTCGCGGTCAGGCCGAGGTGCGAGGCGAGCTCCGCGGCCGTGATCGGGCCGAGCTCGCTGATCGCCGCCAGCACGCGGTCCCGCGTGCGGGCATCACGACCGACGTCGTCGTGGGACGACCTCGGAGCGTGCGCAGCATTAACCACACATCCATGTTACGTAATTATTCTCGGGGCACAACAAAGGCACCCCTAACGCCGGCCCCCGGCCCCCTGGACGGGGACTCCCAGAGGTGCCGCCTAAACTGCTCGTCCGTGACTCGTGCCGTAGTCGTGGAGGACCTGCGCCGCGTCTTCGGTGATGCCGTCGCCGTGGACGGGGCCACGTGGGCTGCCGACACGGGTGAGATCACCTGCGTGCTCGGGCCCAACGGCGCGGGCAAGACGACGACGATCGAGTGCCTCGAGGGCCTGCAGCGCCCCGACGGCGGAAGTTGCCGGGTGCTCGGCACCGATCCCTGGCGGGCCGACGCCGACCACCGCTCCCGCGTGGGCGTCATGCTCCAGGACGGCGGCCTGCCGCAGAGCGTCTCCGCCGACCGGCTGCTGGACCACCTGGCCCGCCTCTACTCGCGCACCCGCGTGGCCGAGCTGCGCGAACGGCTGGGGCTGGCCCCCTTCGCCCGCACCCCGGTGCGCCGGTTGAGCGGTGGGCAGCGCCAGCGCGTGGCCCTGGCCGCGGCGCTCGCCGGGGACCCGGAGGTGGCCTTCCTCGACGAGCCGACCGCCGGTCTGGACCCGCACGCCCGCCTCGACGTGTGGGACCTGCTGCGCGAGCGGGCCGAAGGGGGCACCACCCTCGTCGTCACCACGCACGGCTTCGAGGAGGCCGAGCGGCTGGCGGACCGGGTCGTGATCCTGGACCGCGGCCGCGTCGTCGCCGACGACACCCCCGCCGTGGTGGCCGGGGGCGACCGACTCGAGGACGCCTACTTCGCTCTCACCGGAGGTCGCCGTGCCCGTTGACACCCGGCCCGCGCGCACGTCGAACGCCAGCCCCCGGACCTCTCGGGTCCTGGCCCAGGCCCGCTTCGAGGCCGGCACGCTGGTGCGCAACGGCGAGCAGCTGCTCGTCTCGCTCGTGCTGCCCGCCCTGGCGATGGTCGGACTCACCCTGGCCCCGTACCCCGACCTCGGCACCCCGCGCGTCGACGTCGTCGTCCCCGGCGTGCTCGCCCTCGCCGTCGTCTCCACCGCCTTCACCGGGCAGGCGATCCAGACCGGCTTCGACCGCCGGTACGGCGTGCTGCGCTTCTCCGCGACCACGCCGGTCGGCGCCGACGGGCTGCTCGCCGGCAAGGCGGTGGCCGTCGCCGCGGTGACCCTGGGCCAGCTCGTCCTGCTCGCGCTCCTGGGCGTCGGTCTCGGCTGGCGACCCGACGGGATCGGGCTGCTCCTCTCCCCCGTGTCCGCCGTCCTCGGGGTGTGGGTCTTCGTCGCCCTCGCGCTGCTGCTGGCGGGCACCCTGCGCGCGGAGGCGGTGCTCGCGCTGGCGAACCTCGTGTGGGTACTGCTCGCCGGCGTCGGTGGGCTGCTGCTGCCCGGCTCGACCTACGGGGCGCTCGGTGAGGTGGTGCGCTGGCTGCCCTCCGGCGCCCTCGGCGACGCACTCCGCGGCGGCCTCGGGCACGGCGACCTGCCGCTGCTCGAGTGGGGCGTCCTGATCCTCTGGGGCATCGTCCTCAGCCTGCTCGTCTCCCGCGCCTTCCGGTGGCGGGACTGACCCCGAAGAGGGCCCGATGACCGTCACCCCCGACTCCGCGCGCGCCGGGAAGCCCGCCTACCGTGGTGGCGTGCCCGAAGCCCCTCCCGCCCGCACCCGCTGGCTGCGTCGCCTCCTGCTGCTCAACCTCGTCGTCGAGGTCCTCATCGTCGTCACCGGTGGCCTCGTCCGGCTCACCGGCAGCGGTCTGGGCTGCCCGACCTGGCCGCAGTGCGTGCCCGGCTCGTACGTGCCCACGCACGAGCAGGAGCAGGGGATCCACAAGTTCATCGAGTTCGGCAACCGGACGCTCACCGGTCTCGTCGGGATCGTCGCCCTCGTGCTGCTCGTCGCGCTGTACCGCTGGGCCCGGGACCGCCCCGAGCTCATCAGGGGCACGTGGGTGATCCTTGCGGGCGTCGCCGCCCAGGCCATCGTCGGTGGCATCACCGTGCTCACCGGGCTCAACCCCTGGATCGTGGCCTTCCACTTCCTGTGCTCGATGGTGCTCGTCGCGGTCGCGGCGTGGCTCTACTGGCGTCACACCCGCCCCGCCGGCGTGACGACCTCGCTCGTGCACCCGCTGGTGGACAAAGCGGCCTGGGCGGTCTGCGTGCTCGCTGGGGTTGTGCTCACGCTGGGGACGGTCGTCACCGGCTCCGGGCCGCACTCCGGTGACGCGGCCGCCCCGGCCCGCACCGGCTTCGACCCGCGGACGATCTCCTGGCTGCACGCCGACGCGGTGATGCTCTTCACCGGCCTCGTCATCGCGGTGTGGCTGGGCGCCCGCCTGACCAGCCGCGAGCCCCGCCCCGCACGGGCCTGGGGCGTCGTCCTGCTCGTCACCCTCGCCCAGGGCCTCATCGGTTACGTGCAGTACTTCACGGCGCTGCCGGAGGTGCTCGTGCTGGCCCACATGCTCGGCGCCTCGCTGCTCGTTGTCTCCATCGCCCGGGCCCTCGTGCTCTCACGGACCAGCGAGCCGGTGCCCGCCGACACCCCGGCCGCTGCCTCGGCGACCAGCGACTGAGCCGGAGGGCACTCACCCGGCTCGCGGGGGGTCGAAGAAGGACTGCCCGTTCGAGCGGGTGGTCCTTCTTCGACTGATGCCGGTCAAAATCATCGAGCTTCTGGAACCTGGGCCGTCTCGACGGGTGGCCGCGGAGCACTCCTGGCCGGGTCCATGCGAGCACTGCGGCTCATCCGACCCAGCTGATTCAAATACGGACCGCACGCCCGGGCGTGCGGTCCGTATTTGAATCAGTTCGGTCGTCGGTGCGAGCCCGCGATCAGGAGAGGCCGGGCAGCGGCAGGTAGATCAGCGGGTCGATCGCCACGCCGAGGAAGAGCAGCGTGACGTAGGTGATCGAGAAGTGGAAGAGGCGCATCGGCTTCAGCGTGCGCTGGTCGGCGCCCCGCTTGGCGGCCGCGAGCAGCCGGTGGGCCTCGCCGACGAAGAGGCCGCCGGAGACGAGCGCGGCCGCGACGTAGATCCAGCCCATCGGCGCGAGCGGGATGAGGGCCAGCGAGGTGGCGACCATCACCCAGGAGTAGACGACGACCTGCTTGGCGACGGTCGTCTGCTGCTCGACGACCGGGAGCATCGGCACCCCGACGTTGGCGTAGTCGTCGGTGAAGCGCATCGAGAGCGGCCAGTAGTGCGGCGGGGTCCAGAAGAAGATGACGAGGAAGAGGATGATCGCCGGCCACTCGACCGAGTTGGTCACCGCGGACCAACCGATGAGGACCGGCATGCACCCTGCGACGCCGCCCCAGACGATGTTCTGGGACGTGCGCCGCTTGAGCAGGATCGTGTACCCGACGGCGTAGAGGAGGATCGCTGCGACCGAGAGCAGCGCCGAGAGCGGGTTGACCAGGACCCACAGCCACACGGTCGAGAGGATCGTCAGGGCGAAGGCGAAGACCATCGCCGCCCGGGGCGTGACCGCACCGGTGACGAGCGGCCGACCGGCGGTGCGCCCCATGTGGGCGTCGATGTCGCGGTCGTAGACCATGTTGAAGGTGTTCGCCGCCCCGGCGCTGAGGCTCCCGCCGACGAACGTGGCCACGACGAGCCACAGCGAGGGCACGCCGCGCTCGGCCAGGAACATCACGGGGATGGTGGTCACGAGCAGCAGCTCGATGATGCGCGGTTTCGTCAGCGCCACGTAGGCGCCGATCGTCCGGCGCCAGGAGTGGGCCGCCGGCGTCTTCGCGCGCGTCGACTCGAGAGTGGTCAAGGACTGCCTTTGCCTGAGGGTTTGTCTGCGGGCCGCGCAGGGGCAACGGCCCACGCCCAGTCTAACCGTGGCAGGGGCCGGGTCGGGCCCGCCCCCTTCGACGTGGGACGTGACCTTCCTCGCGACTAGTGTGGGACCCGGAACCGACGCGTCATGAATCAGAAAGAGGGACTCCGTGAGCACGGACACCGACACCTCCCCCAGCGCCGCGACGAAGAAGACGGCGAAGGGGGCCCGCCCGGGTGGCAGCACCCGCACCGTGACCTCCGCGAACCCGAACGGCAAGGCCGGCACCGGTTCGCGCTCCGAGGCCCTCCCCCGCCCGGTGACGAAGAAGGCCCGCTGGAACGACCTCGACCTGCGCGCCGTCGACACCGCCCGCGTGCTCGCGGCCGACGCCGTGCAGCGGTGCGGCAGCGGCCACCCCGGCACCGCGATGAGCCTGGCCCCCGCGGCCTACCTGCTCTACCAGAACGTCATGACGCACGACCCGAGCGACCCTGCGTGGCCTGGCCGGGACCGCTTCGTCCTCTCCTGCGGTCACTCCTCGCTGACCCAGTACATCCAGCTCTTCCTCTCCGGCTACGGGATGCAGCTGAGCGACCTCAAGGCGCTGCGCACCTGGGGCTCGCAGACCCCCGGCCACCCGGAGGTCCACCACACCCCGGGTGTGGAGATCACCACCGGCCCGCTCGGCTCCGGCCTCGCCTCGGCCGTCGGCATGGCGATGGCCCAGCGCCGTCAGCGCGGTCTCTACGACCCGGACGCGAAGAAGGGCACCTCCCCCTTCGACCACACCGTGTGGGTCATCGCCTCCGACGGCGACCTGCAGGAGGGTGTCTCCGCCGAGGCGAGCTCCCTCGCCGGCCACCAGGAGCTGGGCAACCTCAACGTCCTCTACGACGCGAACCAGATCTCCATCGAGGACGACACCGACATCGCCTTCTCCGAGGACGTGGCGATGCGCTACCGGGCGTACGGCTGGGACGTCATCGAGGTGGACTGGCGCGGCGACGGCTCCGGCGACGCCTACGTCGAGGACGTCGACGCCCTCCTCGACGCCTGCACCAAGGCGAAGAAGAACACCGCGGCGCCGACGATGATCGTCCTGCACACGATCATCGCCTGGCCCGCGCCGGAGAAGCAGAACACCGGTGCCTCCCACGGCTCCGCGCTCGGCGAGGACGAGGTCGCCGCGACCAAGGAGCTGCTCGGCTTCGACCCGGCGAAGGACTTCGCCGTCGAGAAGGCCGTCCTCGACCGCGCCCGCGAGGTCAAGGACCGCGGCAAGGCCGCCCACAAGCAGTGGGACAAGGCGATGAAGGCCTGGCGCAAGGCCAACCCCGAGCGGGCCGAGCTCTACGACCGGGCGTCCGCCACGGAGGTCCCCGCCGGCCTGGACAAGGCGCTGCCCACCTTCCCCGCCGACGCGAAGGGGATGGCCACCCGCAAGGCCTCCGGGGAGGTCCTGAATGCCCTCGCCGACGTCATGCCGGAGCTGTGGGGCGGCTCGGCCGACCTCGCCGGCTCGAACAACACGACGATGAAGGGGGCCACCTCCTTCGTCCCGAAGAAGAAGCAGACCGCCGCCTTCCCCGGCGACGAGTACGGCCGCACGCTGCACTTCGGCATCCGTGAGAACGGCATGGGCATGGTGATGAACGGCATCGCCCTCGAGGGACTGACCCGCGTCTACGGCGGCACCTTCCTCGTCTTCTCCGACTACATGCGTCCGGCCGTGCGCCTCGCCGCGCTGCAGCAGGTGCCCGTCACGTACGTGTGGACCCACGACTCCATCGGCCTCGGCGAGGACGGCCCGACGCACCAGCCGATCGAGCACCTCGCCGCGCTGCGCGCGATGCCCGGCCTCGACGTCGTCCGCCCGGGCGACGCCAACGAGGTCAGCGTGTGCTGGGGCCAGGTGCTGAAGAACGCCCGGCCCGCCGGCCTCGCGCTCTCCCGTCAGGGCACGCCGGTCATCGACCGCAGCGAGCACGCCTCGGCGAAGGGGGCCGCCAAGGGCGCCTACGTCCTCGCCGAGTCCAGCACCGAGACCCCCGAGGTCATCCTCGTGGCCACCGGCACCGAGGTCGCCATCGCCCTCGAGGCGCGGGCCACCTTGGAGAAGGCGAAGATCGGCACCCGCGTGGTGTCGATGCCCTGCCGCGAGTGGTTCGAGCGCCAGAGCAAGGCCTACCGAGACAAGGTGCTGCCGCCGCAGGTCCGCGCGCGGGTCTCCGTCGAGGCCGCGACCCCCTTCGGGTGGCGCGACCTGATCGGGGACGCCGGCGAGAGCGTCGGCATCGACCACTTCGGGGCATCCGCGGACTTCGCCACCCTCTACGAGGAGTTCGGCATCACTCCTGCGGCCGTCGTCAAGGCGGCCAAGGCCTCCATCAAGAACGCGAAGGGATGATCTCGTGAGCACGCTTCCCACCAAGCCCGCCGCAGTGCAGGCACTCGCCGAGTCGGGGGTGTCGGTCTGGCTGGACGACCTGAGCCGCGACATGCTCCGCTCCGGTGGTCTGCAGGAGCGCATCGACGGCAAGGGCGTCGTCGGCGTGACGACGAACCCCTCGATCTTCCAGAAGGCCATCTCCGACGGTGAGGCCTACACCGAGCAGATCAAGGAGCTCGCCGCGGCCGGCAAGGACGCCGACGAGGCGATCTTCGCCGTGACCACCGACGACGTCCGCGAGGCCTGCGACGTCTTCGCGCCGATCTACGACGCGACCGACGGCGTCGACGGCCGGGTCTCGATCGAGGTCGACCCGCGCCTCGCCCAGGACGCCGAGGGCACCGTCGAGATGGCCCGCCGCCTCTCCGGCACCGTCAACCGCCCGCAGGTCTACATCAAGATCCCCGCGACCGAGGCCAGCCTGCCGGCGATCACCCGGACCCTCGCTGCCGGCATCAGTGTCAACGTCACGTTGATCTTCAGCCTCGAGCGCTACCGCGCCGTGATGAACGCCTTCCTCGAAGGTCTCGAGGGCGCGCTGGAGGCGGGGCACGACCTGTCGAAGATCCACTCCGTGGCCTCCTTCTTCGTCTCCCGGGTCGACACCGAGGTCGACAAGCGGCTCGAGGCCATCGGCAGCGACGAGGCCCTCGCGCTGCGCGGCAAGGCCGGCGTCGCCAACGCGCGCCTGGCCTACCAGGCCTACGAGGAGGTCTTCGCCACGCCCCGGTGGCAGCGGCTCGAGGCCGAAGGGGGTCGCCGTCAGCGCCCGCTGTGGGCCTCCACCGGCGTGAAGAACCCCGACTACCCGGACACGCTCTACGTCACCGAGCTCGTCGCCGCCGACGTCGTCAACACGATGCCGGAGAAGACGCTCGAGGCGACCATCGACCACGGCGAGGTCACCGGTGACACCGTGACCGGCGGCTACGAGGCCGCGACCGCCGACCTGGACGCGCTCGACCGGCTCGGCGTCAGCTACACCGACGTCACCGACCTGCTCGAGCGCGAGGGCGTCGAGAAGTTCGAGAAGGCCTGGGGCGAGCTGATCTCCGGGGTCCGTGACGAGCTGGACAAGGCCGGCCGATGACCTCCCTCTCCGTCGGTGCCTCCGGTGCCGCCGCGGAGGCCGTCTCCGCCCGGGTCCCGGACCTGGTCGAGGCGGGATTCGCCGGCCGGCTCTTCGAGCAGGACCCCACCCTCTGGGGCGGCCCTGCCGAGGAGGAGGCCGGCAAGCGCCTCTCCTGGGTCGGGCTGCACCGCACCTCGCGCCACCTGCTCGGCCAGATCTCGGCGATCCGCGACGAGCTGCGCGAGGCCGGTGTGGATCGGATCGTGCTGTGCGGCATGGGCGGCAGCTCCCTCGCGCCGGAGGTCATCTGCGCGACCGCGGGGGTGCCGATCGTCATCCTCGACTCCAGCCACCCCGACCGCGTGCGGGCCGCCGCGACGGAGCTGGACCGGACGGCGATCGTCGTCTCCAGCAAGTCCGGCTCCACCGTCGAGACCGACTCCCAGAAGCGGGTCTTCGAGGAGGCCTTCACCGAGGCGGGCATCGACCCGGCCGGGCGGGTCGTCGTCGTGACCGACCCCGGCAGCCCGCTCGAGGCGGAGGCCCGCGAGAAGGGCTACCGCCTCGTGCCCGCCGACCCGGGCGTCGGTGGCCGCTACTCCGCCCTCACCGCTTTCGGCCTGGTCCCCGCGGGTCTGGCCGGCGTGGACGTGGAGGCGCTGCTCGACGACGCGGAGGCGGTCAGCGACCTGCTCGCCGAGGACGACGAGGCCAACCCGGGGCTGCGCCTCGGGGCCGCGCTCGCCGGGACCGACCCCCTTCGCGACAAGCTGTACCTGGTCGACCACGGGACGCAGGCACGGGGCCTCGGGGACTGGGCGGAGCAGCTCATCGCCGAGTCCACCGGCAAGGAGGGCACCGGGCTGCTCCCGGTGGTCCTCGACAAGCCGGTGCGGACCACTCCCCCCGCGGACGCGACGCTCGTGCGGCTGCTCCCGGAGGACCCCGACGAGCAGGAGGCCCAGGACGCGCCGTCCGCCTCCTCGGTCGTCGACGTCGCCGGCTCCCTGGGCGCCCAGTTCCTCCTCTGGGAGGCCGCGATCGCCGTCGCCGGGCGGCTGCTCGGGATCAACCCCTTCGACCAGCCAGACGTCGAGAGCGCCAAGCAGGCCGCTCGCGACCTCATGGGTGGATCCGTCGGCGGACAGACCCCGCCCGACGCGACCGACGGTGCCGTGGAGATCCGCCACCACGGCGGCCACTGGCTCGGCGGTGCACGCACCGTCGACGAGGCCGTCACGGCGCTCCTGGGGCAGGTCGGTGAGCGGGGCTACCTGGCCGTCATGGCCTACCTCGACCGCGAGGCGGACGCCGACCTCGCCGACGTCGTCGACCCGCTCGCCGAGCGGCTCGCCCGCCCGGTGACCTTCGGCTGGGGGCCGCGCTTCCTGCACTCGACCGGGCAGTACCACAAGGGCGGTACGCCGGTCGGCGCCTACCTGCAGATCACCGACACCCCGCGGGAGGACCTGCCGGTCCCCGACCGGGACTTCACCCTGGGCGAGTTCATCTCGGCCCAGGCGAAGGGGGACGCCTCCGTCCTCGCCGACCACGGCCGTCCGGTCCTCGTGCTCCACCTCACCGACCACGACGCGGGCCTGCGGCAGGTGCGTGACGCCCTTCGTCACGCGGGTGGCGCCTCGTGAGCCCCGCCCGCGTGACCCCGCAGGAGAACCCGCTGCGCGACCCCCGCGACAAGCGGCTGCCGCGCATCGCCGGTCCGTGCAGCCTGGTCCTCTTCGGTGTCACCGGGGACCTCGCCCGCAAGAAGCTGCTCCCGGCGATCTACGACCTGGCCAACCGGGGGCTGCTCCCGCCGGGCTTCTCGCTCGTCGGCTTCGCCCGGCGTGACTGGGAGGACCAGGACTTCGGCAAGGTCGTCTACGAGGCGGTCAAGGAGCACGCGCGCACGCCCTTCCGGGACGAGGTGTGGCGCTCGCTGTCCGAGGGCTTCCGGTTCGTGCCGGGGGTCTTCGACGACGACGCGGCCTTCGACCTGCTCGCCGAGACCGTGCGTGAGCTGGACGAGCAGCGAGGGACCGGCGGCAACCACGCCTTCTACCTCTCGATCCCGCCCGGCTTCTTCTCCACCGTCTGCGAGCAGCTCAAGCGCAGCGGGCTCACCGAGAGCACCGAGGACTCCTGGCGGCGGGTGGTCATCGAGAAGCCCTTCGGTCACGACCTGCAGAGCGCCCAGGAGCTCAACGAGATCGTCGAGGCGGTCTTCCCACCCGACTCGATCTTCCGCATCGACCACTACCTCGGCAAGGAGACGGTCCAGAACCTGCTGGCGCTGCGCTTCGCCAACCAGATGTTCGAGCCGGTCTGGAACAGCCACTACGTCGACCACGTCCAGATCACGATGGCCGAGGACATCGGCATCGGTGGCCGCGCCGGCTACTACGACGGCATCGGCGCGGCGCGGGACGTCATCCAGAACCACCTGCTCCAGCTGCTCGCGCTCACCGCCATGGAGGAGCCGACGAGCTTCGACGCGGACTCGCTGCGCGCCGAGAAGGAGAAGGTGCTCGCAGCGGTCCGGGTGCCCGATGACCTCGGCGCCGACACCGTCCGGGGCCAGTACGCCGCCGGCTGGCAGGGCGGGGAGAAGGTCATCGGCTACCTGCAGGAGGACGGGGTCGCCTCGGACTCGACGACGGAGACCTACGCCGCCATGCGGTTGAACGTGGCCACCCGTCGCTGGGCGGGCGTCCCCTTCTACCTGCGCACCGGCAAGCGGCTGGGGCGCCGGGTCACCGAGATCGCCGTCGTCTTCAAGCGGGCTCCGCACCTGCCCTTCACCGACACCGAGACCGAGGAGCTGGGCCAGAACGCCGTGGTGATCCGGGTCCAGCCGGACGAAGGGGTCACCATGCGTTTCGGGGCGAAGGTCCCCGGCAACGAGATGGAGGTGCGCGACGTGACGATGGACTTCGGCTACGGACGTGCCTTCACCGAGTCCAGCCCCGAGGCCTACGAGCGGCTCATCCTCGACGTGCTGCTCGGCGACCCGCCACTCTTCCCCCGTCACCGCGAGGTCGAGCTCTCCTGGAAGATCCTCGACCCCATCGAGGAGTACTGGGAGCGCACCGGGCAGGTCGAGCAGTACCCGGCCGGCACGTGGGGCCCACTCGAGGCCGACGCCATGATGGAGCGCGACGGGCGGACCTGGAGGTTGCCGTGATCATCGACATGCCCGAGGCCACGACCAAGGAGATCAGCCAGCGGATCATCGAGGTCCGCGAGGACGTGGGCGCGATGGCCCTCAGCCGGGTCCTCACCCTCGTCGTCGTCGTCGACGAGGGCCACGCCGAGGCGGCCCTGACCGTCGCGAACCAGGCGAGCCACCAGCA
>CAYLUX010000082.1:0-11149 GCA_964386935.1 uncultured Janibacter sp. | reverse complement strand
CGCGTCGATCACGGATCACTGCAACCGTGCAGCGTCCCTCGCCGAGGCAACCCCGCAACTCTAGTCCAGGCGCGCGGAGTCGGCCAAACCCCGGTCCGTCGGGGGATCCTCGATGCCGTGCAGCGCAGGTTCGGCCACGTCGGGCACCCCGATGTCGGTGGCCGGCTCCTCCGGGTGCGGGCCGTCCCCTTCGCCGAGCTTGACCGCGACGACGCCGGCGAGGATCGCCACGCCCCCGAGCAGCCGGACCGGGCTCATCTCCTCCCCGACGAGCACCCAGGCGAAGGCGATCGCCATCAGCACCTCGCTCAGCCCGACGAAGGAGGCGACCGTCGAGCCGAGGAGGCGGGTGGCGGCGATGCCGGTGGCATAGGCGATCGCGCCGGCGAAGAGGGCCAGCTCCAGGACCGCGCTCCACCACGGTGCGGACCAGCCGGCGAGCACCACGTCGCTGGTCGAGGCCGACCAGGGCAGCAGGCCGGTGCCGACCCCGGCGAGCAGGCCGAGCGCACCGACGAGGAGGCCACCACCGGCGAGGCTGATCGGCGGCAGCGCGTCGTCACCGTGCGCAGCGGCGACGAAGAAGACGACGAGACCGACTGCGGCACAGAGGCCCCAGAGCACCCCGACGAGGTCGACGCCGACGGCCGAGGTCACGTCGAGCACGAGCACCAGCCCGAGGACCGCCGCGACCACGCCACCCGCCGTGAGCGCGCTGGGACGGCGGCCGTGCCGTGCCCAGAGCCAGCCGACGATGATCACCGGCGCGAGGTACTCCAGGAGCAGCGCGACCCCGACCGAGAGGCGGTCGACGGCCATGAAGTAGGCGAACTGGCAGCCCGCGACCGCGAAGACGCCGTAGGCGAGGATGCGACCGAGGTTGGGGCGCAGCAGGTGCCAGCGGCCGCGCATCGCCAGGGCGGCGGGCACGGCGAGCAGCAGCGCGGCTCCGACGATCCGCGCGGTCACGACGGCGCCGGGGCTCCACCCGGTCGCCATGAGCGCGGTCCCGAAGGTTCCCGAGGAGCCGAACGTGGCGGCGGAGAGGAGCGCGATCGCCAGGCCGAGGGCGAAGGGGGCGCCGCTGACGGCACGCACGTGGCCACCTCCATGCGTCATGAGTGAACTACAGTGATGCCGATGACGCTAGACCGATCCACCGTCAGGAGTCAATGTGGTCTTCGCCCATGACACGGATGTGGCGCTGCGGACCGCCGCCGACCTGGTCAACACCCTCCTCGGGGAGCCCGACACGCTCGTGACCACCGGCGACCTCGCCGACTTTGTCGCGCGGTGGGAGTGGACCGGGCGGATCACCGGCGACGCCGAGGAGCTGGCCGCCGTGCGCGAGCTGCGCCCCCGCCTCGCCGCCGTCTGGCAGGCCGGCACCGACGAGGAGCTCGTCGACCTGGTCAACACCCTGCTGCGCGAGGGCGAGGCCCTCCCCCAGGTGGTCAACCACGGCGACTACGGCTGGCACGTGCACGCGACCCCGCCGGAGGCAGCGCTCGCCGTGCGGATGCAGGTCGAGGCGGCGATGGCCCTGATCGACGTCGTTCGCCTCGGCGAGCGCTCCCGCCTGCGGGTGTGCGCGGCGCAGGACTGTCAGAACGTCCTCGTCGACCTCTCCCGCAACCGCTCCCGGCGCTATTGCGAAGGGGGCTGCGGCAACCGGCTCGCGGCAGCGGCCTACCGCTCCCGGCAGGCCTGAGACACGCACCTCATACCGGCCGCGGACCGGGGTCAGTTGAAGAGGCTGGTGACCGAGCCATCCTCGAAGACGGCGCGCATCGCGCGGGAGACGAGCGGCGCGATCGAGAGGACCGTGAGGTCCTCGAACTTCTGGTCCTCGACGAGCGGGAGGGTGTCGGTGACGACGATCTCCTCCGCGGCGCAGGCCTGCATCCGCTCGACGGCCGGGCCGGAGAAGATCGCGTGCGTCGCGGCGATGATCACGCCGGCGGCGCCGTCAGCCATGAGCGCGTCGGCGGCCTTGGTGATCGTGCCGGCGGTGTCGATCATGTCGTCGACGAGCACGCACCAGCGGCCTTCGACCTCGCCGACGACGCGGTTGGCGACGCTCTCGTTGGGCCGGTCGATGTTGCGGGTCTTGTGGATGAAGGCGAGCGGCACGCCGCCGAGGTGGCGCGACCACTGCTCGGCCACCTTGATCCGGCCGGCGTCCGGGGAGACGACGGCGAGCTTGCGGTCGCCGTACTTCTCGCGCACGTAGTCGGCGAGGATGGGGCGGGCCATGAGGTGGTCGACGGGACCGTCGAAGAAGCCCTGGATCTGATCCGTGTGCAGGTCAACCGTGATGAGCCGGTCGGCGCCGGCGCACTTGAACATGTCGGCCATCAGGCGCGCGGAGATCGGCTCGCGGCCACGGTGCTTCTTGTCCTGGCGGGCGTACCCGTAGAAGGGCAGGACCGCGGTGATCCGCTTGGCGCTGGCGCGCTTGAGCGCGTCGACCATGAGCAGCTGCTCCATGATCGCCTCGTTGATCGGTGTCGAGTGGCTCTGCATGACGAAGGCGTCGCAGCCGCGCACCGACTCCTCGTAGCGCACGTAGATCTCGCCGTTGGCGAAGTCGTAGGCGCTCGTCGGCACGAGGTCGATGTCCAGCTCCCGGGCGACCCGCTCCGCCAGATCCGGGTGCGTCCGTCCCGTGAAGACCATGAGGTTCTTCTCGGGGGTCCTGTGGATTCCGGTCACTGCTGGTCCTCACTGCTCTCGGTGGTGTGTGACGAAGGGGATGCGGCCGCCTTCGCAGCCGCGTCCGTGGGGGTGCCCGGGTGACGCTTGGCCACCCAGCCGTCGATGTTGCGCTGGCGCGCCCGCGCGATACCCAGCTGCCCCGGCTCGATCGGGTCGGTCACGGCGGAGCCCGCGGCGACGTAGGCGCCGTCGGCGATGTCGACGGGCGCGACGAGGACCGACTGGGAGCCGACGAAGGTGTGCCGCCCGACGACGGTGCGCGACTTCGTGACGCCGTCGTAGTTGGCGAAGATCGTGCCGGCCCCGATGTTGGCGCCCTCCTTGATCTCCGCGTCACCCGCGTAGGTCAGGTGCGGGACCTTGGCGCCTTCGCCGATCGTGGTGTTCTTCGTCTCGACGAAGCCGCCGATCTTCCCCTTCGCGCCGAGCCGGGTCCCGGGCCGCAGGTAGGAGTAGGGGCCGACCGTGGCGCCGTCGCCGACGACGGCGAGCTCGCCCTCGGCCCGGCGGAGGAGCACGTCGTCACCGACCTCGCAGTCGGTGAGGGTGACCTCGGGGCCGATCGTCGAGCCGGAGCCGATGCTCGTCGCGCCGAGCAGCTGGGTGCCCGGCTGGATCGTCGTGTCGGGGCCGATGCTCACGTCGGTGTCGATCCACGTCGTGGCGGGGTCGACGATCGTCACGCCCGCACGCATGTGCCGCTCGCAGGTGCGCTCGTTGAGGATCTTGCCGAGCTCGGCCAGCTGCACCCGGTCGTTGACGCCCTCGGCCTGCCAGCGGTCGGGGATCACGTGGGCGTGGACCGTGCCGCCGGCCGCGCGGGCGAGGGCGAGGACGTCGGTGAGGTACTTCTCGCCCTGGGCGTTCTCGGTGGTGACGTTCGCCAGCTCGCGGCGCAGCACGGCGACGTCGAAGGCGTAGATGCCGGAGTTGATCTCGGTGACGGCGCGCTCGTCCTCGGTGGCGTCCTTGAACTCGACGATCCGCTCGACGTCCCCCTTCGCGTCGCGGATGATCCGGCCGTAGGCCTTGGGGTCCTCGAGGACGGAGGTCACGACGGTCACCGCCGCGCCGGCCTCGGCGTGGGCGCGGGTGAGCTCGCCGATCGTCTCGGCGGAGAGCAGCGGGACATCGCCCATGGTGACCACGACGGTGCCGCCCAGGTCGGCCGGCAGCGCCGCCAGACCGCACTCGACCGCACGGCCGGTGCCCTTGACCTCGTCCTGGTCGGCGATGACGGCGTGGCCCTCGAGCCGACCAGCGAAGTCCTCGACGAAGGCGGCCACGCGGTCCCGCTGGTGGCGGATGACGACGACCGTCTCGCTCGCGCCGGCTCCGGAGGCGGCCCGCATGGAGTGGCCGAGCAACGGCGCCCCGCCGATCGGGTGCAGGACCTTGGGAAGGGTCGACTTCATCCGGGTGCCCTCGCCCGCGGCGAGGATGATGACGGCATCGGGACGTACGTCGTTCACGCGATGTTCTCCGAGGGTCGACGGTGCGGCGTTCGGCTCAGGCCACCGTGACACTGTATCGGCACGCGAGCCCCGCGAGGGCACCAGACCTCAGAGCAGCTCGCGCAGCCCCGGGTCGGCGAGGTCGAGGGCGACCTGCCGAGCCTGCGCCGCGTCCGCAGCCCCGCGTGCGGCGACGGCGATGTCGCGGCATGCGGCGAGCGTGTGCCGGGCGAGCGCGTACCTGACCAGCGGCACCCGGCCCGGCGCCATCGACAGGCTCGTCGCGCCCAGCCCGACGAGCACGAGCGCGAGCAGCGGGTCCCCGCCGGCCTCGCCGCACACCCCGAGTGGCGTCCCGGTGGCGGCCGCTCCCTCTCCGGTGGCGGCCATGAGGTCGAGCACCGCTGGCTGCCACGGGTCGAGCAGGTCGGCCAGCTCCCCTTGCATCCGATCGGCAGCGAGGCCGTACTGCGCGAGGTCGTTGGTCCCGATGCTCGCGAAGTCGACCTCCGCGAGGACCTGCCGTGCGCGAAGGGCGGCGGCCGGCACCTCGACCATCACGCCAGCGGCCGGCAGCCCGTGCGCCCGGACACGCTCGGCGAACCACGCGGCCTCCTCGACGGTCGCGACCATCGGGGCCATGACACGCAGGTCGGCGTCGGTGTCACGGGCCGCGTGGGCCAGAGCGGCCAGCTGGGTGTCGAGCAGGTGGGGCCGGGCGCGGCTGAGCCGGATCCCCCGGCGACCGAGGGCCGGGTTCTCCTCCGGCCCGAGGTCGGCGAAGGCGAGTGGCTTGTCCGACCCGGCGTCGAGGGTGCGCACGACGACCCGGCGCCCGGCGAAGGGGGCCAGCACCCTTTGGTAGACCCCGGCCTGCTCCTCGACGGTCGGGGCGGTCCTCGCTGAGAGGAAGAGGAACTCCGTGCGCAGGAGCCCGATGCCCTCGACGTCCTGCGCGGCGGCCGCCTCGGCGTCCGCGACGTCCCCGACGTTGGCGAGCAGCGCGACCGGGTGCCCGTCGCTCGTGCACCCGGGACCACGTCCTTCGGCGAGTGCCGCCGCCCGCAGCTCGGTGCGGCGGGCGAGCGCGGCGAGGGTCTCCGCGTGCGGGGCGAGGGTGACGCTCCCTTCGTCCCCGTCGACGGCGACGACCGTGCCGGGGGCGATGTCGGTGGCACCCCGGCACTGGACGACGGCGGGGATCCCACGCTGGGCGGCGAGGATCGCGGTGTGGCTCGTGCGCCCGCCGGACGCCGTGACGATGGCGGCGACGAGGTCGCGGTCGAGGACCGCGGTCTCGGCCGGCGCGAGGTCGTCGGCGACGACGACGCTGCGCTCGGTGAGCTCGGGCACCCCCGGCGCCGGGATGCGGAGTAGGTGCGCGACGGCCCGCGCGCCCACGTCACGCAGGTCGGCCGCGCGTTCTGCCATGTAACCGCCGACCGCCTCGAGCTTCACCGCGAAGCCCTCGACCGCGGACTGGGTCGCCGTCGCCGGCCCCTCCCCCGCGTCGAGGTGGGACCGGACCGCGGTGGCCAGGCTCGGGTCGCGGGCGATGAGGGCCGTGGCGGTGAGGACCTCGGTCGCCTCGCCACTGGTCGACGCGGCCCGTCGCTCGAGCTCGGTCGCCACGTCGGCCAGTGCCGTGATCACGGCCTCGGCGGCGGCCGTGACGTCGTCCGCGGGCGGCTCGTCCTGCGGCGCCCGCACGGCCGGCGCCACGACGACGACCGGACCGTGGGCGAACCCGCCGGAGACCCCGAGGCCGGTGCGGACCTGCTCATCGGCCACGCGGATCAGGCCCCGTCGACGTCGGTCTCGAGGAGGGCCGCCAGCTGCTCGAGGGCGACGTCGGCGCCCTCTCCCGTCGCGGTGACCTCGACGCGCTCGCCGTGGCCGGCGCCGAGGGTCATCACGCCGAGGATGCTCGTCGCGTCGACCGGCTCCTCACCGGGACGGCCGATCCGCACGTCGAGGCCGGTGGCCGCGGCCTGCTGGACGAAGAGGGCCGCCGGGCGGGCGTGCAGGCCGACGGACGAGGCGATGGTGGCGGTGCGACTGGGCATGGGTGCGCTGCTCCTTCGGACGTGTGACGCGCTGATGGTTGCAGGTGCGCCGGTCAGGGCGCAGCGAAGAGGGGCTCGCCGGCGACGGCGACGTCGGGGACCTCGCCGAGGTCGAGCGCGTCCGCGGCGACGTCGAGGGCGACGACCGGCACCTGACGTGAGATCGCCTGCCCCGAGGACTCGGCGGGCAGCTCGGCCGGATCCCAGGTGATCATCGGGTCACCGGCGGCGACGCTCGTGCCCTGCTCGACGTGGACCTGGAAGCCGCGCCCCTCAAGCCCCACGGTGTTGATGCCGAGGTGGACGAGCACGCCGACCCCCTCGCCCGCGACGACGAAGGCGTGCGGATGGACCTTGACCACGGTCCCGTCGACCGGGGCCAGCACGCTGGTGAGCCCGTCCGGGGGGTCGATTACGACGCCGGGCCCGACGAGCTGCCCGGCGAAGACCTCGTCGACGCACTCGTCCATCGGCAGGACGGTCCCCGCGCAGGGTGCGAGCACCGGGGTCACATCAGGTCCTCGATGTCCTCGGCGAGGGTGTCCGCCTCAGGCCCCACGACGACCTGGACCACGGTGCCCCTGGCCATGACGCCATGGGCTCCGGCGGCCTTGAGCGCGGCCTGGTCGACCCTGGCCCCGTCGTTGACCTCGGTGCGCAGCCGGGTGATGCACGGCTCGATCTCGACGATGTTGTCCGCGCCGCCGAGTCCGGCGAGGATCTGCTCGGCCTTCGTGGCCATGGTGGCTCCTCTCGTGGGTGGGTTGGGCCCGTGCCCGGGGCCCCGTCGGTGTGCGTGACCGTGGCGAGACCCCCCGGGCCATAACGGTCGGGACGCTTGACACCTCCCACCCCGGCGTGGATCCTCACTGGTACGTACCAGACCGTACCAATGAAGACGAGGGTCGGGAAGTGCCTCATCCACCGCTGGCAGGGCCGCGGCCCAAGCACGCCCAGCTGCGGGACGCCCTGGCGGAGCTCGCGGGCGACCTCGGCCCCGACGCGGCCATCCCCTCCGAGCGCGAGCTGATGAGCACCTACGGCCTCTCCCGGGCGACGGTCCGGCGCGCCATCGAGGCGCTCATCGGCGACGGGCTGCTCCAGCGGGTCCACGGCAAGGGGACCTTCGTCGCCCGACCCCGCCTCGAGAGCCGGCTGCACCTCGCCTCCTTCAGTCAGGACATGCGCCGTCGCGGTCTCGAGCCCTCCACCCGCCTGCTCGGTCTCGAGCTCGCCGCGCCCCCGGCAGAGGTCGCGGCGTGGTTCGACGCCGACCGGGCCTGGCGCGTCGACCGACTGCGCCTCGCCGACGGCCAGCCGATCGCCCTCGAGGCGAGCTGGTACTCCGCCGACCTGCTGCCCGACCTGGGCGGCCACGACCTCGGCGACTCCCTCTACGCGCTCCTCGCCGACGCGTACGGGGTCGTCATCGACGCCGCCGACCAGACCCTGTGGGGCGAGAGCGCGCAGGGCCGCACCGCCGGGCTGCTCGCCTGCCCTCCCCACACCCCGCTGCTCGTCTTCCGCCGCCTCTCGACGAGCCGTGGCCGCCCCGTCGAGCACGCCGTCTCCCACTACCGGGGCGACCGCTACCAGCTCCACATGTCGTTGAGCCGGGACGACTCCACTCCACCGGCAGCACCACAGGAAGGGAACGCTCCGTGACCACAGCCAACGGGCCCGAGGACGTGCCCGGGGACAAGCCCGGACGCAAGAAGCTCAACATCGCACCACTGCAGAAGTTCGGTCGGGCGCTCATGCTGCCCATCGCCGTGCTGCCGGCGGCAGCGCTGCTCCTCCGACTCGGCCAGCCGGACCTGCTCGGCGACGAGGGGGCCGGCTGGACCAAGGCGGCGGCGGTCGCCGGCGCGGCCGGCAACGCCCTGCTCACCGACTACCTCCCCCTCCTCTTCGCCATCGGCATCGCGATCGGACTGGCGCGCAAGGCCGACGGCTCGACCGCGCTCGCCGCGGCCGTGGGCTGGGTCGTCTTCCAGGCCGTCGGCGATGCGATGTCCCCCTTCGTCCTCGGGACACCGGGCAAGGGCGAGGAACAGGAGCTGATCAACTACGGGGTCTTCGGCGGCATCATCATGGGCCTGATCACCGCCTTCCTCTGGCAGCGGTACCACCGGATCAAGCTCCCGCCGTACCTGGCCTTCTTCGGTGGTCGGCGCTTCGTCCCGATGATCACGGCCCTCTCGGGGATCATCGTCTCGGTGCTGATGGGCTTCGTGTACCAGTACTTCGACCAGGGCATCACGGCCCTCGGTGAGTGGGTCGCGAACAACGAGATCCTCGGCGGCTTCGTCTACGGCACGCTGAACCGACTGCTCATCCCGACCGGGCTGCACCACATCCTCAACAACCCACCGTGGTTCCTCATCGGCTCCTACACCCCCGAGGGCGGCGGGGCCGTCGTCCACGGTGACATCGCCCGGTTCCTCAACGGCGACCCGACGGCGGGCACCTTCATGACCGGCTTCTTCCCGATCATGATGTTCGCCCTCCCGGCCGGGGCCCTGGCGATCATCCACGAGGCACGGCCGGAGCAGAAGAAGCTGGTCGGCGGGATCATGGGCTCGGCGGCTCTGACCGCCTTCCTCACCGGCGTCACGGAGCCGCTCGAGTTCGCCTTCATGTTCGTCGCCTGGCCGCTGTACTTCCTCCACGCGGTGCTGACGGGCACCTCGCTGGCACTGACGAACGCCCTGGGGATCAGGGACGGCTTCGGCTTCTCCGCGGGCCTCTTCGACTACGTCCTCAACCTCGGCATCGCCGAGAAACCGTTGTTGCTCATCCCCATCGGTCTCGGCTACGCGGCCGTGTACTACGTCCTCTTCCGATTCGTCATCCGTAAATGGAACCTGCGCACACCGGGCCGCGAGCGCGAGGGTGAGGAGTCGATCGTCACCGTGGACGACGCGTGATCCTCACCGCGGACCGCATCGTCACCCCGGGGCGCACCCTCGCCCCGGGGTGGGTCCGTGTCGAGGGCACGCGCATCGCCGAGCTGGGCGAAGGGGGTCCCCCCGCCCCCGCGGAGCGGCACCTCACGGGCACGCTCGCGCCCGGCCTCGTCGACATCCACTGCCACGGCGGTGGCGGTGCCTCCTTCACCACCGGCGACGCCCACGAGGCGCGGCGGGTCGTCGACGCCCACCTGGCGCACGGCACGACGAGCCTCGTCGCGAGCTTGGTCACCGACGAGATCGGTCAGCTCGAGCGCTCGATCCAGGCCCTGCGCGGGCTCGTCGACGACGGCGTCCTCGCGGGGCTGCACCTCGAGGGGCCGTGGCTCGCCCGGGACTTCTGCGGTGCGCACGAACCCACCCTGCTGCGTCCCCCTTCGGCCGAGGACGTGGACCGGCTCCTGGCCGCGGGCGGCGACGCGCTGCGGATGGTGACGCTGGCACCCGAGCTCGACGGGGCGCTGGACGCCGTCGAGGCGATCGTGGAGTCCGGGGTCGTCGTCGGCGTCGGCCACACCGATGCCACCTGGGAGCAGACGCGGGCGGCGATCGACGCGGGGGCGAGCGTCGCCACCCACCTGTACAACCAGGTCCGCGGGCTGCACCACCGGCGCCCGGGCCCGATCGCGGCGCTGCTCGAGGACGAACGGGTGTGGGTCGAGCTGATCTCCGACGGAGTGCACGTGCACCCGGCGATGCTGCGCCTGGCGCTGCGGTCCGCCTCCGGTCGCATCGCCCTCGTCACCGACGCCATGGGTGCCGCCGCGGCCGCGGACGGCGACTACCACCTCGGCCCGATCCACGTGCAGGTCCGCGACGGCGTGGCACGCACCCCCACGGGAGCCATCGCCGGCTCCACGCTGACCTCGGCTGCCGCCGTGCGACACAGCGTCGCGAGCGGGTTCACGCTCGAGGAGGCCCTCGACGCCGCGACCCGCGCCCCCGCCGAGGCGCTGGGGCTCGACGACGTCGGGCAGGTCACGCCCGGCCGGCGGGCCGATCTCGTCGCCCTCGACGGGGATCTGCGGGTCAGCGCCGTCATGCGCGCCGGCCGCTGGATCTGACGCGGGAATGTCTGCGCTTCCGGAGACGTTGGGCGGGTTGATCAATCAACTACTTCTGAGGAGTGCACCGTATGAAGATCGGGATCATCGTCGGGTCCGTCCGTGAGGGCCGCACCGGGACCGCCGTGGGCCAGTGGGTCCAGGAGGTCGCCGACCGGCACGAAGGGGCCGACTTCGAGCTCCTCGAGCTCTCGGACTTCGACCTGCCGCTGCTGACCTCCGCGACCATCCCCGGGATGGCCGAGCGCAACTACGACGACGAGCGGGTGACTCGCTGGAGCCAGGCGATCGACGCCTTCGACGGCTTCATCTTCATCACCCCGGAGTACAACCACTCGATTCCGGGTGGCTTCAAGAACGCCTTCGACTCCCTCGCCCCCGAGTGGATGGGCAAGACCGTCGGCTTCGTCTCCTACGGCGCCGACCACGGTGTCCGCGCGGTCGAGCACTGGCGCACCATCATCGCGAACTTCTCGATGCACGCCGTGCGCCAGCAGGTCTCGCTCGGCCTCTTCACCGAGTTCGGCGAGGACGGCCTCCAGCTCCTGGACCGCCGCGAGGGCGAGCTGAACACGATGATCGACCAGCTCGTCGACGCGACCCGCAAGATGGTCCTCGTCGAGGAGCTCGCCGGCGCCGCCAGCTGACCTCCCCACAATCCAAGCGAAGGGCGTGACCTGCGGGTCACGCCCTTCGTCGTCTCCATCTCCAGTGCACTTCCTACTGCAGTTCGGCCGGGGCGCCGACAGGCAAGCCCGGTATTCCGCGGCTGCGGAGGGCGAAGGGGGACGAACTTCAGTCCGAAGTGCCGGGTCGAGAAGATCTGCTCCCCGGGCAGGAGTCGAACCTGCGTCGCTTGTCCTGATTCAAAGTCA
>CAYLUX010000081.1:0-11442 GCA_964386935.1 uncultured Janibacter sp. | reverse complement strand
CCGCGTGTCCAGCTTGGGAAGCTGGCGCTCTACCATTGAGCTACACCGGCACGCGCGATGGCGCAGGCGACATCGTAACCCACGCGCCACACAGCCCCGAACTCCCCTCAGTCACCGGGCAGAGAGGGCGACGCCGCCCGGTCCCACACCTGGTTGACCACGACGGCCGCGACGAGCACCAGCCCCGTGAGCAGCACGCCGACACCGACCGACGGACCGACAGCGGCGATCACGAGGACGAGCACGGCCACCACCGCCGCGGGCAGCAGGCAGCGCCGCGTGGAGTCTCCTCCCAGCCGGTGCAGCACTCCCACGGTGAGGACGAAGACCGCCGCGGCCCCGCCCACGAGCCACTCGACCGCCCCGGCCGAGACATGGGCGTCGTGGGTGGCAACCTCCACCCCCGCGGTCACTCCGGCGCCGACGGCCGCGATCGACGCGTACACGAGGTAGTGCAGGTACCCGAAGGCCCACACCCGACTCTGGTGGCCGGCGAGATCGGTCAGCTCCCGACGGAAGTACAGCCACCAGATCGCGACGACGGAGAGGAAGACGCCACTGACGAGCAGGACGAGCTCGAGCGTCACGCCCGAGCCGCCGAACCCTCCGGCCAGCACGGTCTGGATCGCCACGACCGTCGCGAGCACGACCTCACCGAGGACGATCATCGCCATGCCACCGGCCCGGTCCACGAGGTGGCCGGGGTGGAAGGGAGTGTGCTCCCTTCGCTCGGCGACGACCGGCACCGCGAGCTCGGCCACGACGAGCGCGACGAAGGTCGTCGCGACGAACGCCCCCTCGGGGAGGGCCAAGCGCAGGATCCACAGCAGCTGGACCAGCGAGATCCCTCCGGCATAGGTGAGCGCCACCCGCCGGCGGTCGGGGTCCCCCTTCGCTGCGCGGAGCCAGAGCAGGGCCATGCCGAAGCGCATGACCGCATAGCCGGCCACGACGATCGGTGACTGACCGCTGGCGAAGAGCTCGGGCGTCCCGGCCGCCAGGATCAGCGCGCCGCCCATGATGACGAAGGTCAGCACCCGGAAGCCCACGTCGTCGTTGTCGTAGGCCGAGGCGAACCACGTGTAGTTCAGCCACGCCCACCAGATCGCGAAGAAGGTCATCGCGAAGCCCCCGAGTGCGCTCCAGTGACCGGCCACGACGCCCTGCTGGAGCTGCGTCCCTGCACTCGCCACCGCCGTGACGAAGATCAGGTCGAAGAGCAACTCGAGGGAGGAGGAGGCCCGGCCGGGTTCGCGTGGGTCACGCGCCGACATCGGACGGCGAAGGGGGCAAAGTGCACCTGACTCACGAAGGACCAGTGTGCCGCGACCGCCACGATCCTGCGCAACTCCAACGTCCACGCGCCACATGTGGGTCACGTCACCACCCCCGTGCTTGATACGGCAAGCACCCCGGGGCGAGGATGGGTGTGACGTCAGGTAAGCAACCGCTTACCCCACACACCGTGCCGGCGGCCGTCGGCACCACGAACGGATGCAGGAGGCCAGGAAATGGGCCACTACAAGAGCAATCTCCGGGATCTGGAGTTCAACCTCTTCGAGGTCTTCGGTCGCGGTGAGGTCCTCGGTCAGGGCCCCTACGGGGAGGTCGACGCCGACACCGCCCGCGCGATGCTCTCGGAGTACTCCCGGCTCGCCGAGAACGAGTTCGCCGCGTCCTTCGCCGACGCGGACCGCAACCCGCCGGTCTACGACGCCGAGAATCACTCGGTGACCATGCCGGAGTCCTTCAAGCAGTCCTGGAAGGCCTACACCGAGTCCGGTTTCTGGTCGATCGACCTGAACGAGGAGCTCGGCGGCACCGTCGCTCCCCCGTCGCTGCGCTGGGCGATGAACGAGCTCGTCCTCGGCGCCAACCCGGCCATCGGCATGTTCGGCGCCAGCTACTCCTTCGCCAACCTGCTCTACCTGCTCGGCACCCCCGACCAGAAGAAGCTCGCCCGCTGGATCGTCGAGAACCACTGGCACTGCACCATGGTCCTCACCGAGCCGGACGCCGGCTCCGACGTCGGCGCCGGCCGCACCAAGGCCGTCGACAACGGTGACGGCACCTGGAACATCGAGGGCGTCAAGCGCTTCATCACCTCCGCCGAGTCGGACCTGACCGACAACGTCGTCCACTTCGTGCTCGCCCGCCCCGAGGGCGCCGGACCGGGCACCAAGGGCCTGAGCCTCTACATCCTCACCAAGTACGAGGTCGACCTCGAGACCGGTGAGCTCGGCGACCGCAACGGCGTCTACGTCACCAATGTCGAGCACAAGATGGGCCTGAAGGTCTCCACGACCTGCGAGGTCACCTTCGGCGAGAAGGAGCCGGCGGTCGGCACGCTCTTCGGCGACGTCCACGACGGCATCGCCCAGATGTTCCGCGTCATCGAGAACGCCCGCATGATGGTCGGCACCAAGGCGATCGCGACCCTCTCGACCGGCTACCTCAACGCGCTCGAGTACGCCAAGGAGCGCGTCCAGGGTGCGGACATGGTCACCCCGGCCAAGGACGCCCCGCGCGTGACGATCACCCACCACCCGGACGTGCGCCGCAGCCTCATGCTGCAGAAGGCCTACGCCGAGGGCCTGCGGGCGCTCGTCGTCTACACCGCGAGCCAGCAGGACGTCGTCGACGCCGAGCAGCTGAGCACCGGCTCCGAGGAGATCGCCGAGGACTCCCCCGCAGCGATGGCGAACCGGGTCAACGACCTGCTGCTGCCGATCGTCAAGGGCCTGGGCTCCGAGCGCGCCTGGGTGCTGCTCGGCACCGAGTCGCTGCAGACCTTCGGTGGCTCCGGCTTCCTGCAGGAGTACCCGATCGAGCAGTACGTGCGCGACGCGAAGATCGACACCCTCTACGAGGGCACCACCGCCATCCAGGGCCAGGACTTCTTCTTCCGCAAGATCGTCCGGGACAACGGCCAGGCCATCGGCCACATCGCCATGCAGATCCAGGAGTTCGCCCAGGACGTCGACGCCCAAGGCGGCGCCCTCAAGGCCGAGCGGGCGCTGCTCGGTCAGGGTCTGGAGAACGTGCAGGGCATCCTTGGCGCGATGTTCCAGGACCTGATGGCCTCCGACCCCAAGCAGGAGGGCTCGGACATCCGCAACATCTACAAGGTCGGTCAGAACTCCTCCCGCCTGCTGCTGGCCGCCGGTGACCTCGTCGTCGGCTGGCTGCTCCTGCGCCAGGCCGCCGTGGCCACCGAGGCCCTCGAGGGCGCCTCGGAGAAGGACAAGGACTTCTACACCGGCAAGATCGCGGCGGCGAGCTTCTTCGCCAAGAACGTCCTGCCCCGACTGGCCTCCGAGAAGGCCATCGCCGAGGCCACCGACAACAGCCTCATGGACGTGCCCGAGTCCGCCTTCTGATCGGGCTCGCACAAAAGAGAAGGGGGCCTCCCGCCAGCCGGCGGGAGGCCCCTTCTCTCGTGCACGAGAGGTAGTACTTCGGCCCGATCCCCGCAGCTCAGTGCCGCGAGATGCACCAGGACGACCTGTTGTGCACGCGCCTACTTCTGCTGGCCGCGGGCCAGCTGCGCCAGGTGCGCGTTGTAGGCCTCGAGCTCGGCGTCACCGTCCCGGTCGGCGCGGCGGTCCCTCCGGCGCATCTCCCGGTCGTCCCGGCGCATCCACTGGTGGGCGACGACGGTGCCGATGATGAGCGTGGGCGCCTCGCCGACACCCCAGGCGATGGCACCGCCGGTCTTCTGGTCCTCGATGGGGGTCGTCATCCACGGCAGGTCGAGCTGGTTGAAGAAGCCCGGCGCCAGCAGGTCGGTGGACTGGGTGAGCACCACCCCGAAGAAGGCGTGGAAGCTGATGGTGACCAGCAGGACCACGAGCAGCGCGAGCGGGGACCAGCGCTTCGGGCCCGGGTCGACACCGATGAGCACCCACGTGAAGAGGTACCCGCTCGTGACGAAGTGGGCCATCATCAGCACGTGCCCGGTGTGGGTCTTCAGCGCCAGCTCGAAGAGCGGGCTGAAGTAGAAGATCGCCAGGCTGAAGAAGAACAGCGCCGAGGCCACGACCGGGTTGGCCAGCAGCTGCAGGTACTTCGAGTGGACCGTGGCCATGATGAGCTCGCGCGGCCCGAGGGTCTTGTCCTTGCGCGCGGGCAGGGCCCGCAGCGCGAGCGTGATCGGCGCGCCGGGCACGAGCAGCAGCGGGACGATCATCGCCACGCCCATGTGCTCGATCATGTGCCAGGAGAAGAGGATCTTGCCGTAGACGCCCGGCCCGGCCGAGGTGAAGTAGACGAAGAGGACCCAGCCGCCGACCCATGACGCGGCCCGCCACAGCGGCCAGTTGTCGCCCCGGCGCCGCAGCCGCAGCGTCCACCGGACGTAGACCAGGACGGCCATGACCGCGACCGGGAGCCACAGCCAGTCGATCTGCCACGAGGTGATCCAGCTGCTCGCGTCCGGTGGGCCGGGGTCCGGGTAGCCGGAGAGGTCGTAGACGATCGAGGTCTCCGGGCGCTGCGCGGCGGTGTCCGGAGTGGGGCTGCGGCTCACCGCCACGCCCATCGCCATGGCGCCGGCCATGACGATGATCTCCCCGACCGCGAGGCGGACGAAGGGGGCGGCCCCCTTCGCGCCGGCCTCCAGGAGCTCGATGGTCCGGCGGCGGTGCCACCACCCGGCGAGGCCGAGCAGCACGGCGCAGCCGGCCTTGAGGATCAGCAGGACCCCGTAGCGCGAGGCGAGTCCGGCGACCGCGCTGATGTTGGTCCAGGAGACGAGCAGCCCGGAGAAGACGAGCAGCGCGAAGCACCACCCCGCGACAGTGGAGTAGCGCCGCACGGTGATCGCCAGGTGCTTGTCCAGGCCCGGGCGGATCACGAGCAGCGCGATGAGCCCGCCGACCCAGATCGTGGCCGCGACGAGGTGGAAGGCCAGCGCGTTCACGCCGGTCATGTGGTCCAGGCTGGCCGAGGAGTGGCCCGCGAGCGCGAGCGGCAGCAGCGCGAGGACCCCGGCGCCGGTGAGCCAGGCGAGGGCCCCCTTCGACCGGGCCACGGGAGCGCACAGCGCGATCACGGCCACGACGACGATGGAGATGGCCGACATGCGGGTGTTGTCCAGATCCCAGATGAAGGCCGTCAGCTGCGAGAAGTACCCGGGATCGGTCAGGCCGATCCCGGCGAGCGAGGCGAAGTCGGTCAGCAGGTAGCCGATCCCGGCCACGAACCAGACGAGTGCGCTCGCGCCGGCCAGCCGGGCGAGCGTGTCCCTGCGGTGGGTGCTCTTCGTCTCCGGGACGAGGAAGGCGGCGATCCCCAGCGCTCCCACCGTCACCGCGGCGGCGATGTCGTGGATGATCCGCACCACCGGGAGCGACCAGCGCACGACGGGACCGGGGTCGCCCAGGTCCAGCGGGGCGGCGCCGCCACCGAAGGCCGTGGCGACGACCACGACGACCACGCTGACCGCAAGGGCGAGGCCGAGGGGCAGGGGGGTGCGACGCCGGGTGCCGCTGGGGGTGGACATGCGAACTAATCTAGGCAACGCACCTGAGTGGGCCGAATCGGGCCCGGCTCGTCGTCGACCCGGAGGAGTACGCGTGCCCACGAGCACCGGACAGCTGAGCGTGGGTGTCATCCGGATGCTGCGAATGCTGCATGCCACCCGGCTCCGCGCCCCGCGGGTGAACCCCGCGGTCGAGCCCACCCACCACGCGCTGCTCGTCGCCCTGCGCGACGAGCCGGGCCGGGTCGGCGACCTCGCCGAGCGGACGATGTCCGATGCCTCGACGGTCAGCCGTCAGGTCTCGCACCTGTCCTCCCTCGGACTCCTCACCAAGATCCCGGACCCGGAGGACGGCCGCGCCCAGCTCGTGGTGCTCTCCGAGGAGGGGCGCTCGCTGCTCGACGACCTCGTGCAGCAGCGGGAGGCGTGGTTCGCCGAGCTGCTCGCCGACTGGTCCGAGGAGGACGTACAGGCCTTCACCGGGTACGTCGAGCGCTTCTGCGACACCGTGGGCGCGGACCTGCGCAGCCGCAACTGACCCGGGCCCCACGAACGAGACCGCCCCCGGGCACCTCCCGTGAGGAGGTGCCCGGGGGCGGTTCCTGTCCGGTCGTCAGGCCCAGAGGAAGGCGGTGCCGGGGTCGTGCAGCAGCGCCCCGACGTCGGCGAGCAACCGGCTGCCGAGCTCGCCGTCGACGAGCCGGTGGTCGAAGGAGAGCCCAAGCTGGGTCACCCAGCGCGGCTCGATCGACTCGCTCCCGTCGGCGGCGGTGACCACCCACGGCATCCGCCGCACGGCCCCGAAGGCGAGGATCACGGCCTCGCCGGGGTTGAGGATCGGAGTGCCGGTGTCGACGCCGAAGACCCCGACGTTGGTGATCGTCGCGGTGCCGCCCGCCAGGTCCGCGGGCTGCGTCCTCCCGTCCCGGGCCGTGGCGACGAGCTCGCCGATCGCCCCGGCCAGGTCGTGCAGCGGCATCCGGTCCGCGGCCTTGATGTTGGGCACGAGCAAGCCCCGCGGGGTGGCGGCCGCGATGCCGAGGTTGACGTCGCGGTGGAGGACGATCTCGCCGGCCTCCCCGTCCCAGCTCGCGTTGGCCTCCGCGTGCCGGCGCAGCGCCAGCGTGAAGGCCTTGGCGACGATGAGCAGCGGCGTGACCTTGACGTCCGCGAAGGACCGGTCGGCCTTGAGCCGCTCGACCAGGTCCATCATCGCGGTGACGTCGACGGTGAGGAACTCGGTCACGTGCGGCGCGGTGAAGGCCGAGGAGACCATCGCCTGGGCGGTCGCCTTGCGCACTCCCTTGACCGGGACCCGAGTCTCGGCCGCTCCATCGGCGAAGGCCGGGCCGGTCGAGGCAGCGGCAAGGCCGACTGCGCCGGCGCCCACAGCTGCGGCACCGGCCGCCGCCCCGGCGACACCGACGCCGGAGGAGGCCGCCTCCACGTCGGAACGGGTGACGACCCCGCCCTCACCCGTGGGCGTGACGGTCTGGATGTCGACCCCGAGGTCCTTGGCGAGCTTGCGCACCGGCGGCTTGGCCAGGGCACGCAACTGCTGCGGACTCGCGGGCGCCGCGGCAGGCGCCGGCTGCTCCGGGGCCGCGGGGGCGGGGGCCACCGGCCCGGGAGTGGTGGGCACGTCCTTGGCGGGTGAGACCTTGCGGGCGCGCCGCTTGGTGCTGCCCGCCTTCGCGCCGTAGCCGACGAGGTTGGGGCCGGACTCCTCGGCGGGCTCCTCGCCCCCTTCGCCCGGCTCCTCACCGGCAGCACCGACGACCTCGACGGAGATGATCGGTGCACCGACCTCCACGGTGTCGCCCTCGGCGACGAGGAGCTCGAGGACCTTCCCCGCGAAGGGGATCGGCAGCTCGACGAGCGACTTGGCGGTCTCGACCTCGATGACGAGGTCGTTGACCCCGACCTCGTCGCCGGGCTGGACCTTCCAGGAGACGACCTCGGCCTCGGTCAGCCCCTCACCGGGATCGGGCAGGTTGAACAGCTTGCTGGCCACGTGGAACTCCTGTCAGTGCTCGAGCGAGCGGTCGACGGCCTCGAGGACCCGGTCCAGGGTCGGGAGGAACTCCTCCTCGAACCGACTCGGCGGGTAGGGGATGTTGTACCCGCCGACACGCAGCACCGGCGCCTCGAGGTGGTAGAAGCACTCCTCCTGGATGCGGGCGGCGATCTCGGCGCCCATCCCGACGAAGGTCTGCGCCTCGTGGACGATGATCGCCCGGCGGGTCTTCTTCACCGACTCGTAGATCGTGGGCAGGTCCAGCGGGCTGAGGGTGCGCAGGTCGAGGACCTCGAGGTCGCGCCCCTCCTCGGTCGCCGCCTCGGCCGCCTGCAGGCAGGTCTTGACCATGGGGCCGTAGCAGAGCAGCGTCGTGTCGCTCCCTTCGCGGACCACCCGGGACTCGTAGAGCCCGAAGTCCGGGGCAACGGCCTCGTCGATCTCGGTCTCGCCGCGCTCGTGGTACCGACGCTTGGGCTCGAAGAAGACGACCGGGTCGTCGCTCTCGATCGCCTCCTGGATCATCCAGTAGGCGTCGGCGGCGTTGCTGCAGCTGACCACCCGCAGACCGGCGGTGTGGGCGAAGTAGGCCTCGTTGGACTCGCTGTGGTGCTCCACCGCGCCGATCCCGCCGCCGCAGGGGATGCGGATGACCATCGGCAGCTTCAGGTGGCCGAGGGAGCGCGCGTGCATCTTCGCGACCTGGCTGACGATCTGGTCGAAGGCCGGGTAGACGAAGCCGTCGAACTGGATCTCCACGACGGGCCGGTACCCGCGCAGCGCCAGCCCGACGGCGCTGCCGACGATGCCGGACTCGGCGAGCGGGGTGTCGAGGACGCGGTGCTCACCGAAGTCCTTCTGCAACCCCTCGGTGATCCGGAAGACACCGCCGAGGGTGCCGACGTCCTCGCCCATGATCAGGACCTTGGGGTCCTTCTCCATCGCGGCCCGCAGACCGGCGTTCAGGGCCTTGGCCATGCTCATCCGGGTGCCCGCCATCACTGGCCTCCTTCCTCGGCGAAGCCGGCGTGGTAGGCGAGGAACTCCTCGCGCTCGGCGTCCACGATCGGGTGGGGGTCGGTGTACTGGTGGTCGAACATCGTCGCCAGCTCGGGGTCGGGCATCTCCTGGCAGGCCTTGCGCACCCGCGCGGCGATCTCGTCGGCCTCGGCGTCGACGGCGTCGAAGAACTGCGGCTCGGCGTGCCCGCGCTCGGTCATGAAGCCGCGCATCCGCTTGATCGGGTCCTTCTCCTTCCAGATCTCGACCTCGGCGTCGCTGCGGTACTTCGTCGGGTCGTCGGAGGTCGTGTGCGCGCCCATCCGGTAGGTGTAGGCCTCGATGAGCGTCGGCCCCTGGCCGGCGCGCGCCTTGTCGAGGGCGTCCTTGGCCACCGCGTACGTCGCGAGCGGGTCGTTGCCGTCGACGAGCACGCCGGGGAAGCCGAAGCCGCGGGCGCGCTGGTACGGCGGGATGATGAACTGCTTCTCGTTCGGCTCGGAGATGGCCCACTGGTTGTTCTGGACGAAGAAGACGCACGGCGCCTGGCTCACCGCCGCGAAGACGAGCGCCTCGTTGAAGTCGCCCTGGCTCGTGCCGCCGTCGCCGGTGAAGGCCATGACCGCGCCGTCCCGCTGCGGGTCGCCGGTGCCGACGTGGCCGTCCAGCGCGATGCCCATGGCGTAGCCGACCGCGTGCAGCATCTGGTTGCCGATGACGATCGTGTACAGGTGGAAGTTGTTGGCGTTGGAGTCCCAGCCGCCGTGGTTGACCCCGCGGAACATCCCGAGGAGGTTCTCCGGCGGCACGCCGCGGGTCCAGGCCACCCCGTGCTCGCGGTACCCGGGGAAGGCGTAGTCCTGCTGGCGAAGGGCGCGTCCCGCCCCCACCTGGGCGGCCTCCTGGCCGAAGAGGCTGGGCCAGAGCCCGAGCTCACCCTGGCGCTGCAGCGCGAAGCCCTCGGCGTCGATGCGACGGATGAGGACGAGGTCGCGGTAGATGATCCGCGCGTCCTCGCTCGTCATGTCCTCGACGATCTGCGCGTAGGGCGCGTTGGTCTCGTTGGTCTCGAGCCGATTGCCGTCGGCGTCGACGAACTGGACCATCTCGGGGTTGTCGGCCGAGAAGTGCCCCTGGATCTGCGAGGGCGGTTTCGGGCCCCGCTGCGGCGAGGGCTCGAAGGCCCCGTCCATGTGTGACCGGGCACCCGCGTGTCCGGCGACGTCCTTGTCGCTCACTGTGATCTCCCTTCGGCCTCGGCTCGGGGGTCACCCGCACCGACGACCCGGATTGCGCCCGTCACGGGCGCAGTCTTCGTCGTGGATCGGAGGGTGACCCCGACCACATTGGTGTCGGACCAAACCTAGCGTCTCACCTGTTTGACGCCGAAAGGGGCCTCGCGGTTCACCGTCCGAAGGCGCTCGCGACCTCGATGAGGCGGTCGTTGGCCTCGGTCTCGCCGATGGTCACGCGCACGCCGTCGGTGCCGTAGGGGCGCACCGAGAGGCCGGCCTCCTCGCAGGCGGCGACGAAGTCGGGGGTGCGCTCCCCCAGCGGGAACCACACGAAGTTGGCCTGCGACTCGGGCAGCTGCCAGCCGGCGTCGGCGAGCGCCGCGAGGACGCGGGCCCGCTCGCCGACGAGCTCCTTCACCCGCACGTCGAGCTCGTCCTTGGCAGCCAGGGAGGCCACCGCGGCGGCCTGGGCCAGCAGGTTCACGCCGAAGGGGGTCGCGGCCTTGCGCAGTGCCTCCGCGAGCTCCTCGGCGGCCACCGCGTAACCGACCCGCAGCCCGGCCAGACCGTAGGCCTTGGAGAAGGTGCGCAGCAGTGCCACGTTGGGGTGCTCGCGCCGCAGCGCCAGCCCGTCGACGCGGTCCTCCCCCTCGACGAACTCCAGGTAGGCCTCGTCGACGACGACGAGCACGTGCCGGGGCACCCGTGCGATGAAGGCCTCGAGCTCGGCGTGGGTGAGCGCCGGACCGGTGGGGTTGTTCGGGGTGCAGACGAGGACGACCTTCGTCCGGTCCGTGATCGCCGCCGCCATCGCGTCGAGGTCGTGGCGGTGCTCGGCGGCCAGCGGCACCGGAACCGCGGTGGCCCCCGAGAGGGCGATCACGATCGGGTAGGCCTCGAAGGAGCGCCACGGGTGGACGACCTCGTCCCCGGCCTCGCACATCGACTGGATGATCTGGCCGAGGACGCCCACGCTCCCCGTGCCGGTGGCGAGCTGGCCCCGCGGGACGCCGAGGTGCGAGGCGAGGGCGTCGGTCAGCTCGGTGACCCCCATGTCCGGGTAGCGGTTGATGCCCGCGGCCTGCTCGCGGATCACTTCGAGGACGCTCGGCAGCGGCGGGTTGGGGTTCTCGTTGGAGGAGACCTTGTAGACGGTCAGCCCCTCCCGCGGGGCCGGCGGCTTGCCGGGGACGTACGCGGGGACCGAGTTCAGCGCTGAGCGGGGCGTGGGGGTGTCCATGCGCGAAACCCTAGCCCCGGGGATCGCCTACTCCAGGTCCTCCTTCTCCGGGAGGACCCAGCTGAGGACCATCGAGACGACGGTGATGATCAGGGCCCCGAGGACCGCGTCCCACCAGAAGTTCGTGATGACGAAGCTCAGCCCGAGGGGCTGGGAGAGCCACTCGGTCAGCTGCAGCAGGAATGCGTTGACGATGAAGGTGAACAGCCCCAGGGTCAGCACGATCGCGGGGAAGGCGAGCACCTTGGCGATCGGCTTGACCACGGCGTTGACGACGCCGAAGACGAGGGCGACGAGGATGACGGTGGTGAACTTGGAGGCGAAGGTGGTGTCGTCGCCCGCGAGCACGATCCCGTCGACGAGCCAGGCCGCGACCCACAGTGCGACGGCGTTGACGCCGGTCCTGATGAGGAAATTCAGCATGCGCCCATGATGTCAGCATCCCCGGCCGGCGCATCAGGTCCGCATC
>CAYLUX010000080.1:0-11527 GCA_964386935.1 uncultured Janibacter sp. | reverse complement strand
TCGCCGAGATCATGGACACCCCGATCGGCACGGTGATGTCGCGGCTGCACCGAGGACGACGCCAGCTGCGCGAGAAGCTCACCGACTACGCCGTCGACCGGGGCCTCCCTGCAGCGAAGGGGAGTGCGAAGTGAACCGCGACGACGAGCACATCGACTGCTCCGAGGCGATCTACCGGATGATGGAGTACCTCGACGGTGAGATGACCGCCGCCGACGCCGACCACCTCCGGGAGCACCTCCTCACGTGCGGGCCGTGTCTGGAAGAGCACGACGTCGACCGGGTGCTCAAGGAACTCGTGCAGCGCTCCTGCCCGTGCGAGGAGGCCCCGCCGGCCCTGCGCACGACGATCATGCAGCGGATCACGACGATCTGCGACGACGGCGCGTGGACCTCCGTGACGCAGGTGCGGCACATCTCCGAGGGCTGACCGCAGGGGCGGTGCGGCGGCCCTTCGAGGCTCCTCGCTGGCGCTCGTCACACCTCAGGGACCACCTAATGGGATGGTTCCTGAGGTGCGAGTCTGCGCAGCAGGCGAGCCTCGAAGGACGGTTCCTGAGGTGCGGAGGCCGCCCGCGGCCGGAGCCTCGAAGGACCGTCTACGGCTCTCCACAGGGCCGACCGCCCCGCCGCCTGGAGGCCTTGCTGATCGCATCGAAGTCACCCGAGATCAACGCTTCCTTCTTCGCACGCGACCAGCCGTGGATGCGGCGTTCCCAGGCGTAGGCCTCGGTGACGCGCTCGATCTCCTGGTGCCAGACCAGCTCGATGGGCAGTCGTGTGCTCATGTAGCGGGCGCCCTTGCCGCACGCGTGCTGCTCCAGACGGGTCTGGAGGTTACGGGTGCTTCCGACGTAGTACGTCCCGTCACCGCAGCGGAGCACGTAGACGTGTGGCATGTCTGCGATCCCAGCAGAGTGCGGGGTTTCGTGCTGGGGGTTGTCCACAGGGGTTGGGGGCGGCGATCGCGGCCCTTCGAGGCTCGGCCGCGGGGCAGCCTCACACCTCAGGGACCGGGGGGAGCGGGGCGGCCTCACACCTCAGGGACCGATTCGTCGCGCCTCAGGGACCGTCCAGCCCGGGGCGTTTAGGCTGGGGCCATGCGCGTCCTCGTCACCGGCGGAGCCGGTTACATCGGCTCCCACACCGTCGTCCGACTCGTCGAGAACGGTGATGAGCCGGTCATCGTCGACAGCTTCGTCAACAGCCGGCCCAGCGTGGTCCAACGGCTCGAGGAGCTGACCGGGACACACATCGAGACCCACTCCTTCGACCTGCGCGATGCGGACAAGACCGAGCAGCTCGTCGCCGACGGGGGCTTCGACGCGGTGATCCACTTCGCGGGCCTGAAGGCGGTCGGCGAGTCCGGCGAGATCCCACTGGAGTACTACGAGAACAACATCGGCTCGACCCTCGCGCTGCTGCGCGCGGTCCGCCAGCACGGCGTGAAGCAGGTCGTCTTCTCCTCCTCCGCGACCGTCTACGGCGAGACCGACACGGTCCCGATGCACGAGGACCTGCCCACCGCCTCGACCAACCCCTACGGGTGGACGAAGGTCATGCAGGAGCAGATCCTCACCGACGTCGCCGCCGCCAACCCCGGCCTGCAGGTGGCGCTACTGCGCTACTTCAACCCCATCGGCGCCCACCCGTCCGGCCGGATCGGCGAGGACCCGCAGGGCAAGCCCAACAACCTCATGCCGTTCATCGCCCAGGTGGCGGTGGGACGAAGGGAGCGTCTCTCCGTCTTCGGCGACGACTACCCCACACCGGACGGGACCCCCCTTCGGGACTACATCCACGTGGTCGACCTGGCCGAGGGGCACGTCGCCGCGCTGCACCACCTGCGCGACCACCCCGACCTCTCGGTGCGGGCGTGGAACCTCGGCACCGGGCACGGCACGTCGGTGCTGGAGATGGTGTCCGCCTTCGAGGCCGCCGCCGGGCTGACCATCCCCTACGAGATCGCCCCGCGCCGCGCCGGCGACCTGCCCGCTGTCTACGCCGACCCCTCACGCGCGGAGGCCGAGCTCGGCTGGAAGGCCGAGCTCGGCATCGAGGCGATGTGCGCCGACACCTGGCGCTGGCAGTCGGGAAATCCGCAGGGCTACCCCGGCTGAGGGTGGGTGGGGTCACCGCCCTTCGAGGCTCGCTTGCTGCGCAAGCTCACACCTCAGGGACCGTTTTCCCGCTCGCTGAGGTGTGAGGCCGCCCCGCGGCCGAGCCTCGAAGCGTCAGGACCGTCTTTCGGGGTGGGGTGCCCGGGTACCCTCGTACTCGCGGGTACTACACCACCCTCAGCGGTCGAGAACTGGCGGACCATTGATTTTCGGGGGCTCCCCCTTCGCCGGTGGTCCGGAGCATGGTGTCGTACCCGTGAGTCACAAGGTGGGCGGCGCACGGAGAGCGCCCGCAGCGCGCATCGCCATGCGCTTTTCGCCCTTCGAGGCTCGTCGCTGCGCTCCTCGCACCTCAGGGACTGGCTCGGTCGCGGGCGACCCCGGCCACGATGTGCACGGAAGGTAGTGAAAACCGGGGTTAGTCGCGGCTCAACGGCACGAGATGCACCAGTACTACCTTCCGTGCACGGGCCCCGGCCCTTCGAGGCTCGGCCGCGGGGCGGCCTCGCACCTCAGGGGCCGGGGAGGGCCACCTCAGGGGCCGGGGAGGGTCACCTCAGGGGCCGGGTCAGCGGGCGTAGATGTGGCGGGTGGCGCGGGCGCGGGCCTTGAGGCCCTTCATCCCCTTCGTGCGCAGGATCTTTATCGTCTGCCACAGCGAGGTGTCGTTCGGCAGGGACAGGCGCACGATCTCGCTCCACGCGGACCCGACCTGCTTGGGCAGCGGGCCGGTGACGTAGTCCAGGCCGTACCGCTCGAAGAGCGCCTCGATCTTCGGGGCGATCTCCTGGTACCGGCGGCTCGGCATGTCCGGGAAGAGGTGGTGCTCGATCTGGTAGCTGAGGTTGCCGGTCGCGATGTGCATCGCCTTCGACCCGGAGATGTTCGCCGAGCCGAGCATCTGGCGCAGGTACCACTCACCGCGGGTCTCCCCGTCGATGGAGTTCTTCGTGAAGGTCTTCACCCCGGCCGGGAAGTGACCGCACATGATCACCGAGTGCGTCCAGTAGTTGCGCACGAGGTTGGCAACGCCGTTCGCGGCGAGAGTCGTGAGGAAGTTCGGCCCCGACAGCAGCGGGAAGAGCAGGTAGTCCTTGCCTGCCTGCTTCTTGATCTTGTTCACGACCTTCTTCGCCTCGGCCATCCACTCCGGGTTGTCGTGGCGGGTCGGCCAGTTCTTGCCGAGCTCGAGGTCGTAGGCGGCGATGCCGTACTGGAAGAAGGTGGCGTTGATGAACTGCGTCACCGGCTGGATGAGGTAGCCCGGGTACCACTTCTGGGCGTCGTCGACGCGCATGATGCCGTACCCGAGGTCGTTGTCGTGGCCGACGACGTTGGTGTACGTGTGGTGGACCTTGTTGTGGCTGTTCTTCCAGTGTGCCGCCGGGGTGACGTTGTCCCACTCCCACGTCGAGGAGTGGATCTTCGGGTCACGCATCCAGTCCCACTGGCCGTGGATGATGTTGTGCCCGATCTCCATGTTGTCGAGGATCTTCGCCACGCTCAGCCCCGCGGTGCCGGCGACCCAGGCGATCGGGTTGCCGGAGAAGAGCAGGACCGCACGCGACCCCATCTCGAGGTAGCGCTGCACCGTGATCACCCGGCGGATGTAGCGGGCGTCCTCCTCCCCCAGCGAGTCCATGACGTCGGCGCGGATCTCGTCGAGCTCGCGACCGAGGTCCTCGATCTGCTCCGGGGTCAGGTGTGCGATCGGACTGGGGTCCATCGTCACCGTCGTGTGGATGACGTCCGACTTCCCACCGGTGATGCGGGCGTCGGTCGTGGGTCGGGTCAGGGTGGCGGTCATCAGCTCTCCTGGGTCTGGATCGTGCAGTTGCCGGCGACGGCCGAGATGCAGGTCTGCACCTTCACCGGCGGGTCGTCGAGGGTCGTGGTCGTCACGTCGCCGTTGCGCAGGTCGCGCACGGCGCCGTCGGTCATGGGCAGGACGCAGCCGAAGCAGATGCCCATCCGGCACCCGCTCGGCATGAGCAGGCCCGCGTCCTCCGCGGCATCGAGGATCGTGGTCCCACCGTCGAGCTCCAGCTCCGTGCTCTCGGGACCGACGCGAAGGGAGGCGGTGCCCCCTTCGCCCGCCTCCACCACGGTGGGACGGAAGCGCTCCACGTGGAGCATCTCGGTGCGGCCGTTGGCCTCGTAGAGTTCCTCGAAGGCGTCCAGCATCGGCGTCGGCCCGCAGATCCACGTCTCGCGCTCGCGCCAGTCGGGCACGACCTGCTCGAGCTGCTCGGGGGTGAGCATGCCCTCCTCGTCGGTGTGGCGCACGATGGCGCGCACGCCGGCGGGGGCATCGGCGAGCTCGCGGGCGAAGATCACGTCCTCGGCCCGGGGCGCGGAGTGGGCGTGGATGACGTCGAGGCCGTCGAAGTCGTGGTTGCGCATCATCCCCATGACCGGGGTGATGCCGGAGCCGCCGGTGAGGAAGAGGACCTTCGGCGGGACGGACTGCGGCAGCATGAAGTCGCCCGTCGCCTGGTCCAGCTGGATGATCGTGCCGGGCCGGGCGTGGTGGACGAGGTGCTGGGAGACGTGGCCGTCGGGCATGGCCTTGACGGTGATCGAGATCAGGCCGTCGCGGGCGCTCGTGTCCGAGGTGAGGGAGTAGGCGCGCCAGTTGCGCACGCCGTCGACGTCCACCCCGATGCGGATGTACTGCCCGGGCGAGTGGCCCTGCCAGTCCCGTCCGGGCCGGATCGTGATCGTCGCCGCGTCCGCGGTCTCCGGCGTGATCGCGACGATCCGCCCCCGCAGGTCCGCCCCGGAGCGAAGGGGGGCGAAGAGGTCGAGGTATTCATCGGGGACGACCGGGGTGGCCAGGCCGCGGGCGAAACGGGCCACCGTGTCCTTGGCGCGGGCGAGGGGCGGACTCGTGGTCATGGCTCCATCATTTCGCAACAACACTGCCCAATCGCTGTCCTCGGCGGGTAGCGTTTGGCGTGCTGATTTGTTCGCAGGAGACAAAAGGACGTGGTCGGTGTGGGTGGAGATGGGCAGACACAGTCGGCGCTGCCGCCGGAAGTGGCGGCCGCGCTGCGCCGCGAGCTGCCCCGCGTCGCCTCGATCGTCGTCAGCGAGATCATGCGCGAGGTGCCTGCCTACAACGTGCCCTTCAAGGGGCGGATGGGGCGCATCATCGAGCGGGCGGTGGGGGTCTCGCTCGAGGGCTTCGTGCGGGTCGCCGGAGGTGACCGGTCGACGGGCACCGACGGGATCGGTGTCGGCGTCACCGCTGCGCGCGAGCTGGGGCAGGCCGAGGCGCGCCGGGGTCGCACGGTCGAGGCGCTCCTCGCCGCCTACCGCGTCGGGGCCAGCGTCTCCTGGCGGGAGATGTCCGGCGTCGCCGTCGACAACGGGGTCGACTCGCGGACGCTGTCCGGCTTCGCCGGCCTGGTCTTCGACTACATCGACGAGCTCTCGGCGGCGTCTGTCGCAGGGCACAGCAACGAAGTCGCCAGTGTGGAGCGCGCCCGCCTCGTGCAGCTGGACCGACTCACCCGGGCGCTGCTCACGGGGGCCGCCGAGGGGGAGCTGGAGCGCGGTGCCGCGGCCGCCGCTTGGAGCCCGCCGCGAACCCTGACGGCGGTGCTCGTCCCGCACCAGCGGCTGACCAACACCGCCGCGATCCTCGACCCGCGCACGCTCACCCTCGAGGAGGACCTGCCGCCGCACGGCGAGGCACCGGCCCCCAGCGGGCGGGCAGTGCTGCTCGTCCCCGACGCCGGAGGCCGCTCGCGCACGCACCTGCTCGAGCTGCTCGACCGGCACGAGGCGGTCGTCGGGCCGGTGCGGCCGTGGCAGCGGGCGGTGGAGTCCTACCGGCGGGCGCTGCGGGCCGTGGAGCTCGCACCGGCGGGCCGGCCGCTGGACACCGATCTCGTGCTGCCGGAGCTCGTGCTGCGCGCGGATCCCGATGCGCTCTCGGACCTGCGGGAGGAGGCGCTGGCCCCCTTCGCGCAGGTCTCGGAGGCAGCGGCCCAGCGCCTCGCTGACACGCTGCGCGCCTGGCTGCTGCTACAGGGGCGCCGCGAGCTCGTCGCCGAGGAGCTGCACGTCCACCCGCAGACGGTGCGCTACCGGATGAACCAGGTACGCGACCTGCTCGGCGAGGACCTCAGCGATCCCGACCGGGTGCTCGCGCTCGTCCTGGCGCTCGGTCGCCCCTGACGCGATTCGAGGTCGCTGCGCTCGACTATCCGGTCGCTCCGACCTCGACCCAGCGGCGGACGGCGTCGACGACGTCGGACACGCCGCCCTTGGTGAAGGAGTGGGTCCCCGGCGCCGCGTCGACGGTGACCCCTTGCGCGCCGGCATCCGCGAGCGCCTCGCGCACGGCATCCGGCCGGCCGAAGGGGTCCTTTTCCCCCTGCACCACGTGCACCGGCAGACCGTGCTCGAGCGGTGTCACGAGCTCCCCGATCCGGGACTTCTCCGGCCCCTTGCCCGGCGGCACGAGCGGGAAGGACAGGCAGAGCACCGCGTCCGCGCCCAGCTCCCCCGCGAGACGGCAGGCCACCCGCGCGCCGGCGCTGCGCCCACCCATGACCAGGCGCCCGGGCAGCACGCCCGCCGACCGGAGCTCCGGGACGATCTCCCGCCAGGACTGGTCCAGCCGGGGCGGCGGGGGCGCGACCTTCTTGCCCGCGACCCGCCACGGCATCTCCACGAGCACCACCTGCCAGCCGAGAGCAGGCAGCTCCGACGCGATGGCGGCCAGGTCGGCGGAGCCGATGCCGCCGCCGGCGCCGTGGGTGAGCAGCAGGGAGCCGGCGGGCTCCCCCTTCGCCCCGGGAGCGTGGACGTGCGCCCGCGCCGGGCCCCGTGCGGTCTCGACCTCTCGCTGCTCAGTCACCGTTGATCACCTCGCCGGTCTCGGGGTCGACGACGCCGACCAGCTCCTCGCGGGGCAGCGGGTCGAGCAGCCGCGGGCCGTTGTTGCGGGTGGCCCCGACCGCCGTGGAGATCGGGTAGGCCGCGAAGCGCCCCGGCTGCGCGAAGCCGAGCATCTCCCCCACCTCACCGGTGTCGGTCAGGTCCGGGTCCAACCAGCGCGCCCAGTCGCCGCGCTCGAGGACCAACGGCTGCCGGTCGTGGATCCGGTCCATCCCGGGGTCCGCGGTCGTCGTGACGATCGTGAAGGTCGTCAGCCATGCGCTCGTGTCCTGTGGATCCGCCACCGCCGGATCCCGCCAGAACTCGTACAGCCCCGCGAAGCCGATGACGTCCCCGTCGCCGCGGTGGATGAAGAAGGGCTGCTTGCGGGGCTTGCCCTTCTTGTCCCTGGCCACCGGCGAGACCTGCCACTCGTACCAGCCGGCGGCCGGCACCAGGCACCGCCGCACGGCCGCGGCCCGGGAGAAGGAGTTCTTCTCCAGCACGGTCTCCGCGCGGGCATTGGTCATCCGCAGCCCCACCTTGGGGTCCTTGGCCCAGGACGGCACGAGCCCCCACGACAGCAGCCGCAACTGGCGAAGGGGGTCGGCGCCCTCCTCCCCCTTCGGCACCCGGCTGAGCACGATCGGCGCCTGCTTCGTCGGCGCCATGTTGTGGTCGGGGGTGCCCGGGGGCGGGTCCTGCGGGGACTTCAGGAGCGTGCGCGAGGGCTCGCCGGTGCGATCGGCGTCGACCTCGAACTCCTCGACGAGCTCTCCGGGGTTGGCGGTTGCGGCATAGCGTCCACACACGGGGCCCAGCCTAGTGAGGACGCGCGATCAGCCGGTGCCGCCGGTCGCCTCCTCCTGCTGCGGCTCCTGACCGCTGCCGTTGCCCTGGTCCCCGTCGGGGGCCGCGAGGAAGGGCGCGGTCGTGGGCACGGCGGTCTTCTGCGAGCGCACCGGCCCGACGCGACGCTGGCGCAGGGGATCCTTGCGCAGGTCGATGTACAGCGAGGCGCACAACCCGATGAGCACGAAGACGAAGGGCGTCGCCGTGAGGATCGTGAAGGTCTGCAGCGCGTTCAGCCCGCCCACGAGGAGCAGCATCGCGGCGACCACACCGGTCATGACCGCCCACACGATGACCAGAGGCTCCCACGGCTCGGTGCGCCCCCTCGAGGAGAGCGTGCTCAGCACGAGCGCGCCCGCGTCCGCACCCGAGACGAAGAAGATCGAAGTCAGGAAGACGACCACGCCGGTCGTCACCGCGACCAATGGGTACTCCTGCAGCAGCATGAAGAACCCGGCCGCCTCGTTGCCGGCACCGGCGATGTTGACCCCGCCGAGCTGCAGGTGCAGCCCCGCACCACCGAAGACGACGAACCAGACGGCGCTGATCAGCGTCGGGACGAGCAGCACGCCGAGCACGTACTCCCGGATCGTGCGGCCCTTGGAGATGCGGCCGATGAAGGTGCCGACGAAGGGCGTCCAGGAGATCCACCACGCCCAGTAGAAGATCGTCCACGAGGCCAGCCAGCTCGAGCCGCCGAAGGCCGCCGTGGTGAAGCTCATCGGCACCAGCTGGGTCAGGTAGGCGCCGATGGAGGCCGGAAGCATGTTGAGGATGAAGACCGTCGGGCCGAGCACGAAGACGAAGACGACGAGCAGGAAGGCGACGACCATGTTGGTGTTGGACAGCCACTTGATGCCCTTGGAGACCCCGCTCGCCGCCGAGAGGACGATGCCGACCGTCAGCACCATGATGACGATGATCGCCAGCGAGGTGCTGCCCTTCTCCGGGAACTCACCGGTGCGCAGCAGCGCGACACCGGCGGCGACCTGGAGCGCGCCGAAGCCGAGCGAGGTCGCCGAGCCGAACTTCGTGCAGATGATCGCGAGGATGTCGATGGGCTTGCCCCAGCCCTTCTCCTTCATCGCCTTCTCACCGAAGAGGGCCTCGAAGGGGGCACTGAGCAGGTTGCCGCGCCCCATCCGGAAGGTCGAGTAGGCCAGCGCCAGCCCCACGACGGAGTACATCGCCCACGGGTGCAGACCCCAGTGGAAGAAGGTGTAGGCCATCGCCTCCTGGGCGGCCTCCTGACTGCCCGCCTTCACGTCGGCGAAGGGGGGCGGCGAGGCCAGGTGGGTGACCGGCTCGTAGACGCCGAAGAACATCAGCCCGATCCCCATGCCCGCGCTGAACATCATCGCGATCCAGGAGACCGTGGAGAACTCCGGCTCCTCGCCGTTCTGCGACAACGGGATGCGCCCGTAGCGGCCGAAGGCCAGGACGAGGGAGAAGACGACGAAGCCCGTCGCCGAGAGGACGAAGAACCAGCCGAGGGAGTCGGTGACCCACGTCAGCGCCGACCCGGTGATGTCGTTGACCTTGCCGGGGAAGAGCATCCCGACGACAGTGACCACGGCGATGACCCCGAAGGACCAGCCGAACACCGTCCAGTCCATGCTGGCCAGCCCGGCACGCACGTCGCGGTTGGGGATCCTGTCGGGCAGTTCCGTCTGTGTCTGATCGGACTCTGAACTCATCGCGACCTTCCCGGACGACCGGACTGATCCGCGTGGTTCCAAGCGCCCAGCAGCCCATTGACACGCGTTAGCGTAGACCTCATGACAGCCACACAGGATGGTTCCGGCTCATCGACTCTCGGGCGCACCCGGTTCGGTGACGTGGGTGAGGTCACCAAGCACGACATCCGGCTGACCGCCTTCGGCGCGTGCGAGGAGGCCAACGGTGCCGTCGGCACCGCGCTGGCCTTCGGCGACTTCGACAACGAGGTGGCCGCCACGCTCACGAGCGTGCAGAACGACCTCTTCGACGCGATGGCCGACCTGAGCGCACCCATCGACGAGATGGCTGCCGACTCCACCCCCGTGCGGATCACGGAGGATCACATCGCCTGGGTGGACCGAGCCGTGGAGCACTACTCCGCCGGCCTGGAGCCGATCGAGGGCTACGTCATCCCGGGCGGAACCATCCCCGCAACGCTGCTCTTCACCGCCAGGACCTCCGTCCGCCGGGCGGAGCGGGCCAACCTTGCGGCGGTCGCGGAGCACCCGAAGTCGATGAGTCCGTTGGTCTCGCGGTACCTCAACAGCGTCTCCTCCCTGCTCTTCGTCCTCGCCCGGCTGCACAACACCGAGCTCGGCGACACCGTCTGGCAGCCGCTTGCCTCGATCGCCGCGCCGCCCTCCGAGTGAACGAACTACGGTGGGGGTACCTACGACGGTGAACCCGGCCCGCCCGGGCGCTCCGCACACCTGAGGACAGGAGTAATGCACATGATCGTTCGTCGCATCGCCCGACCGCTGCTCGCGGGGATCTTCGTCTGGGGTGGCTACAACGCGCTGCGTCACCCGGCCGCGCACGCCCCCGCCGCCGAGACGGTGACCAAGCCGGTCGCCCAGAACACCGGCCTGCCCGACGACACCGAGCTGCTCGTGCGCGCCAACGGCGCCGCCATGGTCGGCGGCGGACTGCTGCTCGCGACCGGCAAGTTCCCGCGCGTCGCCTCGATCGTGCTCATGGGCACCCTCTGCCCGACCGCGGCGACCCACAACTTCTGGGACGAGAGCGACCCGCAGGCCAAGGCCGGCAAGCTGACCCAGTTCATCAAGGACCTCAGCCTGCTCGGCGGCCTCATGCTCGCCGCCGCCGACACCGAGGGCCGCCCCGGCCTCGCCTACCGCGCCAAGCTGGCCGGCGACAACGTCGAGCGCGCCGCGCACAGCGCGCGCCAGGAGGCCAAGATCGCCGCTCTGCAGGCCCGGAACTCGGTGTCCTGACCGCCGATGCCCTCACCTGCTTGGCATGGCCCGGCAGCGTCCGGTCGCCTCGACGGCACCGTGACGCTGCCGGGCAGCAAGTCCCTCACCAACCGCTTCCTCGTCATCGCGGCGCTGGCCTCCGGCACCTCCCGGCTGCGGCGCCCCCTTCGCTCCCGGGACACCGAGCTCATGGCCCAGGCGCTGCGCCAGCTCGGCACCGGCATCGAGGACGCCACGTCGACCTCCGGGGTCGGCACCGACTGGCTCGTCACCCCGGCGGCCCTCCGCGGCGGACGGCCCATCGACTGCGGCCTCGCCGGCACCGTCATGCGCTTCCTGCCGCCGATGGCGGCCCTGTGCAGCGAACCGGTCCCCTTCGACGGCGACCCGCAGGCCCGGGTGCGCCCCATGGCCGCTTCGCTGGACGCCCTGCGCAGCCTCGGCGTCCGCGTCGAGGACGAAGGGCGCGGCACGCTCCCCTTCGTCGTGCACGGGACGGGCTCGGTGCCCGGCGGGCGGGTCGTGCTCGACGCCTCCGCCACCTCGCAGTACGTCTCGGCACTGCTGCTGGCTGGGTCGCGCTTCGAGGAGGGGGTCACGATCGTCCACGAGGGCGAGCCGGTCCCCTCCACCCCGCACATCGAGATGACCATCGAGGCGCTGCGCGACGCCGGCGCCGAGGTCGATGACTCCGTGCCGGACACCTGGCGCGTCGAGCCCGGTGAGCTG
>CAYLUX010000079.1:0-11610 GCA_964386935.1 uncultured Janibacter sp. | reverse complement strand
AAGGTCATCATCACCTCGGCGACGATCGACCCGGACCGCTTCGCGGCGCACTTCGCGCAGGAGGAGGAGCCGGCGCCGGTCCTCGAGGTCTCCGGGCGCACCTACCCCGTGGAGGTCCGCTACCGGCCGCTCGAGGGCGATGACGACGACGGCGACGAGGACATCGACCAGGTCACCGGCATCTGCCAGGCGGTCGAGGAGCTGTGGACCGAGCCCGATCCGGGCGGCCCACGCGACATCCTCGTCTTCCTCTCCGGGGAGAGGGAGATCCGTGACGCCCAGGACGCCCTCGAGGGCATGAAGCTGCCCGACACCGAAGTCCTCCCGCTCTATGCCCGCCTCTCCGCCGCCGAGCAGCACCGGGTCTTCACCGCGCACCGGGGACGGCGGATCGTGCTGGCCACCAACGTCGCCGAGACCTCCCTGACGGTGCCCGGCATCCGCTACGTCATCGACGTCGGCACCGCGCGCATCTCCCGCTACAGCCAGCGCACCAAGGTCCAACGGCTGCCCATCGAGCGGATCTCGCAGGCGAGTGCCAACCAGCGCGCCGGTCGCTGCGGACGGATCGCCGAGGGCATCTGCATCCGGCTCTACTCCGAGGAGGACTACCTCGGCCGCCCGGAGTTCACCGACCCGGAGATCCTGCGCACCAACCTGGCCAGCGTCATCCTGCAGATGACCTCCCTCGACCTCGGCGACGTGGCGAAGTTCCCCTTCGTCGAGCCGCCCGACCCCCGCCAGATCACCGACGGGGTCCGGCTGCTGCAGGAGCTGCACGCCTTCGACCCCAGGACCGGGGCGAAGGGGGCGCGGCGCCTCACCCGGACCGGCAAGCGGCTGGCGCGCCTTCCCGTCGACCCCCGCATGGCCCGGATGCTCATCGCCGCCGACGAGCTCGGCTGCACCCGCGAGGTCCTCGTCATCGTCGCCGGGATGTCGGTGCAGGACCCGCGGGAGCGCCCCGCCGAGAAGCGCGCGCAGGCCGACCAGCAGCACGCCCGCTTCCGGCAGGAGGGCTCGGACTTCGCCGCCTGGTGGCACCTGTGGACCTACCTCAAGGACCGGCAGAAGGAGCTCTCCGGCAGCGCCTTCCGCCGGATGTGCAAGCGCGAGTACCTGCACTACCTGCGGGTGCGCGAGTGGCAGGACCTGCACCACCAGCTCGTGCGGGCCGCCAAGCAGGTCGGCCTCGACACCCGCCGGCGCACCTCCGCCCCGGGCGCCGAGCCGGACTGGGACACCATCCACCGGGCACTGCTGACCGGGCTGCTCAGCCACGTCGGCGTGCGTGACGAGGACAAGCGCAACTACCTCGGCGCCCGGGGCGCCCACTTCTCCATCCAGCCGGGCACCACGAACTTCCGGCGGCAACCCCCCTTCGTCATGGCCGGTGAGCTCGTCGAGACCTCCCGGCTGTGGGCCCGCTCCACCGCCCGCATCGACCCCGGCTGGGCGGAGAAGGCCGGTGCCCACCTGGTCAAGCGCTCCTACTCCGAGCCGCGCTGGTCCAAGCGCTCCGCCGCCGTCCTGGCGACCGAGCGGGTCACGCTCTACGGGGTGCCGCTCGTCATCGGTCGACCGGTCGCCTACGGGAAGATCGACCCGGAGGTCAGCCGGGACCTCTTCATCCGGGAGGGCCTCGTCGCCGGCGACTGGGACGCCCACCATGACTTCCTCAAGCAGAACCGTCGCCTCATCCGGCGCCTGGAGAAGCTCGAGGAGCGCGCCCGCCGCCGCGACCTGCTCGTCGACGAGGAGGACATCGTCGCCTTCTACGACGAGCGCATCCCCGAGGACGTCGTCTCCGGCGCGCACTTCGACAGCTGGTGGAAGCAGGCCCGCCGCGAGGACCCCGACCGGCTCACCCTCACCGAGGAGCTGCTCACCCGCGAGGGCGCCGAGGCCGTCGACACCCGCGACTACCCGCGCCGGTGGACCAGCGAGGGCGGCGACCTCGCCGTGAGCTACCAGTTCGAGCCGGGCACGGACGAGGACGGGGTCACCGTCCACGTGCCCATCACCTCGCTGAACCAGGTGGCCGCCGAGGGCTTTCAGTGGCAGGTGCCCGGGCTGCGCGCGGAACTGGTGACCGCCCTCATCAAGTCACTGCCCAAGGCGACGCGCCGCCACCTCGTGCCCGCCCCCGAGACCGCACGCGCGGCCCTGGCGGAGCTCGACCCGCAGGCGGGCACCTCCATCACGAGCCAGCTCTCGCAGATCCTCGGGCGGCGCGCCGGCATCCGCATCGATCCGGGGGAGTGGGACTGGTCCAAGGTCCCCTCCCACCTGCGGGTCACCTTCGCCGTCGAGGACGAGCGCCGCCGGCCGCTCGGCCGCGGGCAGGACCTGGCAGGCCTGCGCGAGGAGCTCGCCGGGCACCTGCAGCAGGGCATGTCGAAGGCCGGTGCCTCCATCGAGCGCTCCGGGCTGACCGACTGGGACGTCGGGGACCTGCCGGAGACCTTCGAGACCACGGTCGGTCGGCACACCGTGCTCGGCCACCCCGCGCTCGTGGACGAAGGGAGCACCGTCGCCCTCCGGGTGCTGCCCGAGGAGCAGGAGGCCACCGCCGCCCACCGGGGCGGTGTGCGCCGACTGCTCCTGCTCGGCACCACCCCACCGTGGAAGCGGGTGCTCGCCCGCCTCACCAACGCGCAGAAGCTCGCTCTCGCCGACAACCCGCACGGCTCGGTGCCCGCGCTCCTCGAGGACGCGCTCGCCGCCGCGGTCGAGGACATCGTCACCCAGCACGTCGGCCGGCCGGTGCGCACCCGGGCCGACTACGACGAGGCGCTCGCGGCCGTGCGCACCCACGTCGCCCAGCGGGTCCTGACGATCGTCGCGGAGGTCGAGCCGGTGCTCGCCCGCCGCACCGAGATCCTCGCGCTGCTGGGTCGGATGTCGGCACCCGCCCTCTCGGCCACCGTCGCCGACGCGCGCGCCCAGCTCGACGGGCTGGTGCGGCCCGGCTTCATCACCGACACCGGCCTGGCGCGGCTGCCGGACCTGCGCCGCTACCTGCGGGGCATCACCATCCGCCTGGAGAAGGCGGCGGAGAACCCCCGCCGCGACGCCGGCCACATGGAGGCCGTGGACTCCGTGGAGTCGGCCTACGCGGACCTGCTCGAGGCGCTGGACCCCCTTCGGCGCCGGGGTCAGGACGTGGTCGACATCGGGTGGATGATCGAGGAGCTGCGCGTCTCGCTCTTCGCGCAGAGCCTCGGGACCGCGTACTCGGTCTCCGCCAAGCGGGTCCGGGCCGCGATCAAGGCGATACCGACACAGCGTGGGTAGAAGGGAATGGCGGACGGGCCCCACTCGTTGAGATGATGAGAGCACCACAGATCAGGAGGATCACCGTGCAGGACTCGCGTCTCTACCGCTACGAGGCCGACACCGACCCGGCGCTGCTGCAGCCCGGGCCGATGATCGTCGCCTTCGACGGCTACTTCGACGCCGGCATGACCCAGCGCCTCCTCGTTGACCACCTTCTCGAGGCCGGCGACCCCACCGTCGTGGCCTCCTTCGACGTGGACTCGCTCATCGACTACCGCAGCCGGCGCCCGGCCATCACCTTCGACGCCAACCGGTACACGAGCTACGAGGACCCCTCGCTGATCCTCTACCACCTGCTCGACCGCGACGGGCAGACGTACTACGTCCTCGCCGGGCCGGAGCCGGACTACCGCTGGGAGGCCGTCGTCGAGGCGGTCACCGAGATCATGGACACGCTCCGGATCAGCCTGGCGGTGCACGCCCACGGCATCCCGATGGCGGTGCCGCACACCCGGCCGATCGGCATGACCGTGCACGGCTCGGACGAGCGGCTCATCGGCGAGCACAAGCCGGTCTTCGGCACCGTGCAGGTCCCGGCCGGCCTCGCCGCGCTGCTCGAGATGCGGCTGGGGGAGTCCGGGCGCGACGCGGCCGGCTTCAGCATCCACGTGCCGCACTACCTCGCCCAGTCCACCTTCCACGACGGGGCCCTGACCGCCCTGAACGCCATCGTCGACCTCACCGGGCTGAACCTGCCCAACGACGCGCTCGCCGAGGCCGCCCGCGAGGGCCGGCTGCAGATCGAGCGCGAGGTCTCCGAGAACGGCGAGGTCAAGGAGGCCGTCGAGGCCCTCGAGCGTCAGTACGACGTGCACCTGCGGGGCCTGGAGCGGCCCAGCCTGCTCGCCGCGGAGGGGCAGGACCTGCCGTCGGCGGACGAGCTCGGCGCGGAGTTCGAGGACTTCCTGCGCACCGTGGACGACCCGGAGGCCTGAGGGCTACTTCGCCTCGGACCACCGCCGCACGATCGAGGTGTCGGCGACGAAGTGGACCTCCTCGCTGCCCAGCCAGCGCCGGGCGGCGTCACCGAGCGCCCGGTCGACGGCGGCCGCCGTCTCGTCCGCGTGCTCCGCGGGCACGTGGACGAGCAGCTCGTCGTGCAGGCACAGCACGATCCGGGCGCGAAGGGGGCGCACCGCCACCCGGACGGTCGCGGCCCAGGCCTTGAAGAGCTCGGCCGCAGACCCCTGGATCACCGCATTGCGCGCGAACCGGCCGCGGGCCGCCGCGAGCGTCTCCGGCGACACCTCCGCCGAGCCCGGGAAGTTCGTGTGCACGAGCCGCCCGCCGAAGGTGCACACCGCCTCGCCGCGCCGGCCGGCCTCCTGCGCCCGCTGCAGGTGGCCCATCGCCACCGGGTAGGCACGCTCCAGCCCCCGCAGCGCCTCCGCCGCCTGCCCCGAGCGCTGCCCGTACATCGCCGCGAGCACGGCCACCTTCGCGATCGCCCGCTCGACGCCCAGGTGCTGCGCGACCGGTGCATAGAGGTCGTCCGCCCGCGTGGCGGCGGCGAAGGCCCGGTCCCCGGAGACCGCCGCGAGCACCCGCGGCTCGACCTGACCGAGGTCGGCCCGCACGAAGACCCACCCGGCGTCCGCCGCCACGGCCGGGCGCAGCTCGGCCGGCAGGTTGTGCAGACCCGCCTGGGCGGTCATCCGGCCGGCCGCGCCGTCGCAGGCCGCCCAGCGACCCCGCAGCCGGTCGTCCGCCCCGACGTGCTCGCGCAGCCAGCGCCAGCCGTAGGTCGTGGCGATGCGTTCGCGTTTGCGCCACTCCAGCAGGGCGGGCACGACCGGGTGCGCGCTGGCATTGGCCTCGAGGACGTGCCGGCGCGTGGAGGGGACCTCCACGCCCGCCCGGGAGAGGAGTGTCTTCACGGCGGCGGGGTTGCGCAGGTCGACCGACCCGATGCCGGGCACCGCGGCCAGGACCGGTCGGTCCCGCACCTCGCGGGACGCGAGCTCCTCCTCCATCGTCCGCGGCTCCGGCCCGGCCGCGTCGGTGACGAGCTCGCGGGCGGCCGCGCGGTCGATCGGCAGGCCGTCCCGCTCCAGCTCGACGCACAGCACGGCCGCGGCCGACTCGGCGTGGGCGGTGCTGACGGCCCGCGGGCCCCGGGCGGAGAGCGCCTCGTGCTGGAGCCGGGCGACCTCGAGCGCCGCCGCGGCGAAGGTGGCGCACCGCGACGCGGTGGTCAGCCAGGCGCCCGTCGCGGCGTCCCCGCGCAGGTAGCCGTCGACGAGCAGCTCCTCGGCGGGCGTCTCCACCGCGAGCAGGTCGAAGAGGTCCCCGGTGGGCGCGCTCGGTGCGCCGGCCGGGTCGAGCCCGTGGGCGGCGGCCCACACGAGCGTCGGGTCGGCGGCCCAGCCGCCGTGGATCAGCCGGTGGGCCTCCGCGAGGTCCCAGGTGCGGTCCAGCGGCGCGCGTGCCGTCACCAGCGGCGCGATCGCCTCCGCGGACCAGGTCACCCACCGGGTGCCCTCCGTCATGGCTGCGGCCGCCTCGCCCGGGTCGGTGCACTCCGTGACGGACCCGTCGGGGGAGCGCACCGCGGCGACACCGCCCACCCCGAGGACGACCGCGCCCACCCGCTGCACCTGCACGGGCAGTGACGTTACCGGTCGGCGTGGGAGGATGACCGGCAGTTCGGACCAGGCCGGCGACACGAGAGGACACCATGGGCATCTTCGGACGCAGCGAGCGCCGCGGCGGACGGCACACGGCGCTGGAGCAGGCGCGCGAGCCGGAGCCGCAGGGCGGCTTCGAGGCCGCTGCGACGCGGCTCGTCACCAGCCTGCTCGAGGTCGGCATCGACGGTCGTGGGCGCTTCCACTCGGCCACCGTCGTGGCCGACGAGGCGCTCTCCGCACGGGGCGGCGACCCCGACAAGGCGGTCGACGACGTCATCGCCCGGCACCTGAAGCTCGCCACCGGCTCCGGCTTCCTCACCAGCCTCGGTGGCTTCACCACCCTCGTCGTCGCGCTGCCGGCCAATGTCGCGGGTTTCTACGTCCTCGCCACCCGGATGGCGGCGGCGGTCGCGCGGATCCGTGGCTACGACCTGGCTCAGCGCGAGGTCCGCTCGGCCGTCCTGCTCAGCCTCGTCGGCGCCGACGCCCAGGACCTCATGGCCAAGGCCGGGATGGCCGTGCCCGGCGGGCGACTGGCCGGCATGGCCGCCGACCAGCTCCCCGGCCCGGCGCTCATGGTCGTGAACAAGGCGGTCGGCTTCCGGCTGCTCTCGCAGGCGGGCAAGGGTGCCTTCGCCCGCTTCGGCCGGGCGGTCCCGCTCGTCGGGGGCGCGGTCGGCGGCGGCATGGACCTGTGGCTGATGAAGCAGCTGGCCGACCACGTCCGCGAGGAGTTCCCGCCCGCCGGGGCGCTGCCCTCCATCACCGCCTGAGCTCACCCCTCGAGGGAGCGGACCACCCTCGCCGGTGAGCCGACGGCCACGACGCCGGCGGGAACGTCCTTGGTGACCACCGACCCGGCACCGATCACGCTGTCCTGCCCGATCGTCACGCCGCCGACCACGATGACGCCGCCGCCGAGCCACACGTTGTCCCCGATCGTGATCGGGTCGGCCGACTCCCACCCCTCGCGGCGCGCCACCGGATCCAGCGGGTGCGTCGGCGGGAGCAGCTGGACGTTCGGCCCGATCTGCACGTGCTCACCGATGGTGATGCGGGCGCAGTCCAATGCGACCAGCCCGAAGTTGGCGAAGGTGCCCGCCCCGACGTGCAGGTGCTGCCCGTAGTCCACGCGCAGCGGCGGCCGGATCGTGACCCCCTCACCGACCGAGCCGAGCAGCTCCTCGAGCAGCCGACGACGCTCGGCCTCCGGGAGCGTGCTCGAGGCGTTGTAGGCGTCCGTGAGCTCACGGGCCCGCAGGTTCATCTCCTGCAGCTCGGGGTCGTCGGCGAGGTACTGCTCGCCGGCCAGCATGCGCTCGCGGGGGGTGCTCATCCGGACATGCTCGCCCACCGTGGCGAAGGGGGTCCACCCCGGGTCGTCCACATCTTCCGCGGCGGTTCCCTGACCCTCCACAGGCCAGATCGGGGGGTACTGCCGGTCCACCGGTGTCGGCAGCGTTCATGCATGACAACCACAGTCCGTGCCAGCTCACCCGCCGACCTCGCCGTCCTCCTGCCGTACCAGCTCGGCTACCACCCGGGGCCCTCCCTCGTGGTCGTCGTCGTGCACGACAGGCGTCTCGGCCTGATGCAGCGCCACGACCTGCCACCCGAGGGTCCGGCGTGCGAGGCGATGGCCCGGCACGCCCTCGAGATCGCCGGGAGGGAGCGGCCCACCGGGCTGCTGCTGCTCGCCTACGAGGACGAGCCGGGGGAGTCCGAACCGCTGCGCCGGGCGGTGGTCAAGGCGGCGGCCTCGCGGGCCGTCCCCGTGGGGCAGCAGGTCCTCGTGCGGGGCCGGAGGTGGTGGTCGGTCGAGCGCGGCCGGCCGCGCCCGGAGCTCGGGCTGCCGCTGCCCGCCCCGGAGGACGTGCCCGGGGTGGCCGCCTTCGTCGCGGCGGGGGTCGCCCCCTTCGCCAGCAGGGAGGCGCTCGTCGCGGGCACCCTCCCGACTCGCGACGAGGCACGCGCTGCCCGTGTGGGTCGCGCCCTGGCACGCGAGGAGCCGGGGCGGGCGGCCAGCCGGCACTGGCAGCGGCTGCTCGACCCCGGCCCGGACGCGGTGCCGGTGGCCGAGCTCTCCGACACCGACATCGCCCGGGTCCTCGCCTCCCTCGCCGACGTCGCCCTGCGGGACGCGCTCATGGCGACGCTCGCCCCCGGCACCATGCCGCTGGCCTCGCTGCCGGGGCCGGCCCACGAGGACGCGCTCGTCGCCGCCGCCCGGTGCCCGTGGACCGGGATCGAGGACGTGGCGGAGATGGAGGAGACCGGCCACGAGGGGCTGCAGACCGTGCGGGCTCGGCTGGTCGAGGTCACCAGGCTCGTCCCGGAGGTCGCCACACCCGACCTGCTGGCGCTGATCGCCCACCTGGCGTGGTTCGTCGGGGACGGGACGGTCACGGCGGTCTGCCTCGAGCAGGCGCTCGACGTCGACCCGGAGCACCGGCTCTCGCAGCTGATGCTCACGCTGCTGGGTGCGGGGGTGCGCCCGTGGTCGGTGCCGGGCGCCGCGTGAGTGTCCGAGCGACGGACACCGGCTCGATGGGGGAGCAGCCGCGGGCTAGCATGTATGGCAGGTCATGAGCTCCAGCACGAGGCCCCGGCTGGCTGGACGGCAACCCTCCTCGCGACGGGGTGCCCCGGGTGATGACCGGGCCGTGTCCAGATCGTCACGGCAAGGCGAGACCGGGAGTTAGAGGATGAGCATCATCTCCACCACCCCCACGACCTCCGGCCTGTGGCGAGAGGGCGACCACCCGGGTGGTCGGCACTTCGTCGACATCGGCGACCTGACTCTCGACTCCGGCGAGCACCTGCCCGGCGTCGTCATGTCCTACGAGTCGTGGGGCACCCTGAACGCCGCCCGCGACAACGCGATCCTCATCGAGCACGCCCTCACCGGTGACAGCCACGTCGTCGGGCCCGCGGGCCCCGGGCACCCGAGCGCCGGCTGGTGGCCGGGCGTCATCGGCTCGGGGGCTCCGCTGGACACCGACGACCACTGCGTCATCGCCATCAACGTCCTCGGCGGCTGCCAGGGCAGCACCGGCCCCGGCGCCCGCGCCGCCGACGGTCGGCCCTGGGGCAGCCGCTTCCCGCGGATCACCATCCGCGACCAGGTGCTCGCCGAGGCCGCCGTGGCGGACGCGCTGGGCATCGATCGCTGGCACGCCGTCGTCGGCGGCTCGATGGGCGGCATGCGCACCCTCGAATGGGCCACCTCGTACCCGGATCGCGTCGACACCGCCGTCGCCCTCGCCACCGGTGGTTACGCCACGGCCGAGCAGATCGCGTGGGGACACACCCAGATCCTCGCCATCGAGGCCGACCCCTGGTTCGCCGACGGCGACTACTACGACCAGCCGCAGGGACCCGACGCGGGCCTGGCCCTGGCCCGGCGGATCGCGCACGTGACCTACCGCAGCGAGCCCGAGCTGCACACCCGCTTCGACCGCGGGGTCCAGGACGAGGCACCCGGCGACCGCGGCCGGCCGCGGTACGCCGTGGAGAGCTACCTGGACCACCACGGCGGCAAGCTGGCCGGTCGCTTCGACGCCAACTCCTACGTCGTGCTCACCGAGGCGATGAGCTCCCACGACATCGGGCGCGGGCGCGGGGGAGCGGCCGCCGCGCTGGCCCCCTTCGACGGTCACCTCGTGCTGGCGCCGGTCGACTCCGACCGGCTCTACCCGCCGCGGCTCTCCCACGAGCTGGCCGAGGCCCGTCCGGAGGCCGAGCTCGAGACGATCTCCAGCATCGTCGGGCACGACGGCTTCCTCACCGAGACCGACCAGGTCGGCTCGCTGCTGCGCCGCGTGCTGCGGCGCTGAGACCACCGCCGACACCCGCCGGCGACACCGGCCCGGGCAGCGGACACCACGGGCCGCTCCGGTGTAGCGTCAGTCACAAACGCGGACCCGTCCGGCGGGTGCGCAGCCGAGACCATTTGTGCGAGGAGCAGCGATGACCATCGTCGTGGGATACGTGGCCACCAAGGAGGGCGAGGCCGCCCTCGAGCGAGCCTTGCAGGAGTGCACCCTGCGGGGCAGCCGACTCGTCGTCATCCACTCCGACCGGGGCGGCAACCAGCTCTCCGGCGACGCGGCCCGCCAGGGCGAGGAGCGGCTGCAGCAGGTCAAGTCCCGGCTGGATGCCGCCGGCGTCGAGGGCGAGGTCCGCGGGCTGGTCCGCGGGCAGGAGCCGGCCGAGGACCTGCTCGAGGTCGCCGAGGAGACCGACGCGGACATGATCGTCATCGGGCTGCGTCGCCGCACCCCCGTCGGCAAGCTGATCCTGGGCTCCAACGCCCAGCGCGTCCTGCTCGACGCGCACTGCGCGGTGCTGGCGGTCAAGGCCTCCTGAGGGGCCCGCGATCACCCTGGTGCAGGCACCGGGACGGGCTTCGATTTATAATGGTCACTGAGCCCAGCACGCGATGGTCAGGGCGAGTCGGAGGTCTCATGGTGACGCCACCACCAGCGACCCTCCGGCGGAATTCTCCGTGACGAAAGGTTGTTGGTGACTGCTGTGACCCCACGGGCCTCTGGCGCGACGGGATCTCTTCCCAAGGAGTTCTCCCACCCGGCACTGCAGGAGCTGGTGCGCAAGGGCCACACCGCAGGTGGGGTCACCGGTGAGCAGGTGCAGGCGGCGTTCAGCGAGGCGAAGGTGAGTCCCAGCCGAGGCAAGGCCGTGCTGCGGGCGCTCGACGACCAAGGAATCGAGGTTCAGGTGCCAGAGTCCACGGCGGCGAAGAAGTCGACCAAGAAGACCGCGACGAAGAAGTCCGCGACCAAGAAGACCGCATCCTCCCAGGCGGAGAGCGGGAAGAAGGCGACCGCGGCCAAGAAGACGACGGCGAAGACGGCCACCAAGAAGGCCGCCGCCTCGACCACCACGGCGAAGAAGACCGCCGCGAAGAAGACGACCGCCAAGAAGGCCACCGCGAAGAAGGCGGCACCGAAGGCGGCCGCCGCTGCCGCCTCGGCCGCCACCGTGAAGAAGGCCTCGGCGAAGAAGGTCGCGGCCAAGCGCAGCGCCGCCCGCAAGGCCGCTGCCCAGAACCCGACGACCACGACGGCCGAGGAGGCCCCCGAGGACGAGGAGGTCGAGAAGGAGTCCGCGGCCAAGAAGACCAAGGCCGAGGAGGCCGAGACCGGCGGCTTCGTCATCTCCCAGGACGACGAGGAGGACGCGCCCGCGCAGCAGGTCGTGACCGCCGGCGCCACCGCGGACCCGGTCAAGGACTACCTGAAGCAGATCGGCAAGGTCGCGCTGCTCAACGCCGCGCAGGAGGTCGAGCTCGCCAAGCGGATCGAGGCCGGGCTCTTCGCCGAGGAAAAGCTGGCCTCGGACGAGAAGTTCGACATGAAGTTCAAGCGCGAGCTGTGGTGGATCGCCGAGGACGGCAAGAACGCCAAGAACCACCTGCTCGAGGCCAACCTGCGACTCGTGGTCTCCCTCGCCAAGCGCTACACCGGCCGCGGCATGCTCTTCCTGGACCTCATCCAGGAGGGCAACCTCGGTCTCATCCGCGCGGTCGAGAAGTTCGACTACACCAAGGGCTACAAGTTCTCCACGTACGCCACCTGGTGGATCCGGCAGGCGATCACCCGCGCGATGGCCGACCAGGCCC
>CAYLUX010000078.1:0-11699 GCA_964386935.1 uncultured Janibacter sp. | reverse complement strand
CGCCGCCGGGCCACCGGTGGGCCGGCCGAGCGCACCTTCGCCGGGCTCGTCGGGCTGGAGCTGCGCCCGCGCCGGCTGCGCGACGCCGCGAGCCTCTTCGCGGCCCTCGAGGAGAAAGTCGGGACCTCCGGGCGCGACAGCGTGTGGGACCACCCGGACGTCGCCCCGAGCGCCGCCGACCTGGACGACGTCATCGGCTTCGTCGAGCGCCGAGCCTCCGGCGGCGGTGACGAGAGTGACCTCGACGCCGCGTTGGAGTCGATCCTGCGGGAGGCCGACGAAGGGGGCCCCGCCGGCGGCGAGGGCGGCCCGGACTCCCCCACCGCGTGAGCTCGCACGCCCACCTCGACGCGGACGTGCGCGCCCTGCTCGAGGCGTGGTCCGCGCCCGACGCCGCCCAGGAACGGCTGCGCACCGACTACCTCGCGCACGCGGCCGCCCACGAGGACGCGAGCGCCAAGGCGGGTCCGCCCGCGCACTTCACCGCCTCCTGCCTCGTGGTCGACGAGCCGCGGGAGCAGGTGCTGCTGACGCTGCACCGCAAGGTCGGGCGGTGGCTGCAGTTCGGCGGGCACATCGAGGCCACCGATGACTGCGTCGCCGACGCCGCCCTGCGGGAGGCGAGCGAGGAGTCGGGTCTGCCCGACGGCTCGCTCACCCTGCTGCCGGGCCCGGTCCAGCTCGACCGGCACGCCCTCGGGTCCGGCTTCACCCGGTGCACCGAGCACCTGGACCTGCGGTGGATCGCGGTGGCGGCCCCCTTCGCGGAGCCGGTCGTCTCCGAGGAGTCGCTCGACGTCGCCTGGTGGCCGGTGACCGCGCTGCCGCCGGACACCGAGGACTCGATCCGGGAGCTCGTCGCGCTCGCCTGTGGATGACCGCCGGAGCCGTCGGCGAAGTTGCGCCATGGTGGTCCCACCACCCCGCAGTCACCGAGTGAGCGACCATGGCACCTTCTCCCCACCCACCACGCGGGGCGCGGCTGCGCCCCCTTCGCCGGCCCGACGGGAGCGTGCAGCTCGGCACAGGGCCGCGGTCGGTGAGGCTCGTCGGGCTCTCCGACGCGGAGGTGCGGTGGTTGGCGGCGCTGGACCCGTCGCGGCCCACCACGCAAGCGCTGGCTGCTGCGGCGCTGGAGGAGATCGAGCCGGCGCGGGCAGCAGAGGTGCTCGACCGGCTCGTCGGGTGCGCGCTGCTCTCCCCCGACACGGGTGACCGGCGCCCGCGGGTCCCGATCGTCGGCTCCGGCGCGCTCCCCGCGCTGCTCACCGACGTCCTGAGGCAGGGCGAGCAGGTCGAGGCCGTCCGGGTGCGTCCCGGCGGCGAGGCCGAGGCGGCGGACCTGGCCGTCGTCGTCTCCCCGGCCCCGGCCGACTCCGCCGTCGTCCAACCCTGGCTCCGAGCGGGGACACCCGTGGTGCCGCTGTGGTGCCAGCCCGAGCACGCGAGCATCGGGCCGGTCCTCGCCCCGGCCGGCCGCCCCTGCCTGCACTGCATGGAGCTCACCCGGGTGGACGCCGACCCTGCCTGGCCGCACCTGCGCGCCCAGCTGAGCCGTCCGCGGATCACCCGCCCCGAACCCGCCGACGGGCTCCCCGCGGTGCGGCTGCTCGCCGCCGGACTGACGACGGCACTCGTCCTGGACCACGTCTCGGGCCGGGTCGAGGACGCCGGGTGGTCCCTCGAGGTGGCGACCCCGGGACCGAGTCTGGAGCGCCACCGGTGGCCCGCACACCCGGGCTGCCCAGTGTGCGGTCCGACCGCACCGGCCGCGCCGACTGAGCAGGCCGGGGTGAGCAGGTCGCGACACCGCGGGCCACCCGGGTTCACGGGAGGTTCAGGCTCGGGCGACACAATGGCGGTGTGACACAGATCCCCGGAGGCTCGGCCCGGCGCGCGGCCCGGCTCGCCTCGCTCCCGCTCGGGTACGCCGGCCGCAGCGCCCGCGGGCTCGGGCGCCGTCTCGGTGGTGCCTCCTCCGCGTCGGTGGACGCCGACATCCAGCGGGAGACCGCCGAGCAGCTCTTCGAGGTGCTCGGGTCGCTCAAGGGCGGGGCGATGAAGGTCGGTCAGGCGCTCTCCGTCTTGGAGGCGGCCATGCCCGAGGACATGGTCGAGCCTTACCGGGAGATGCTCGTGCGCCTCCAGGAGGCCGCTCCGCCGATGTCGACGGCGGAGGTCCACGAGGTCCTCGCCCGCGACCTCGGCCCGAGCTGGCGCGAGCAGCTGCCCGAGCTCGAGGACGAGCCGGTCGCGGCCGCCTCCATCGGGCAGGTCCACCGCGGGCGCACCCCCGACGGGCGGCGCGTCGCGGTCAAGGTTCAGTACCCGGGCGCGGACCGGGCACTACGCAGCGACCTGCGTCAGATCGCCCGGCTCGCGAGGGTGGCCACGGCCTGGATGCCGGCGCTGGACATCAAACCGGTCACCGACGAGCTGCTCGCAGCGGCCGACGAGGAGCTGGACTACGGGCTCGAGGCGGAGAGCCAGCGCCGTTTCGCCGAGGCCTTCCGCGAGGACCCGGACGTCGCCGTGCCCGACGTCGTGCTGCAGACCCCGCACGTGCTCGTCGGCGAGTGGCTGGGCGGCGCGCCGCTCAGCCAGGTCATCCGGGAGGCCGACCAGGACGTGCGCGACCGCGTGGGGCAGCTCTACCTGGACTTCGTGCTCTCCGGGCCGGCTCGGCTCGGGCTGATGCACGCCGACCCGCACCCGGGCAACTTCCGGCTCACGCCCGACGGGCGCCTCGGCGTGCTCGACTACGGTGCCGTCGCCCGTCTGCCCGAGGGCATCCCGCAGGTCGTGGGCCGGGTGGCCCGCAACGTCCTGGACGGCGACGGCGAGGCGGCCTTGGAGGGCCTGAGGCAGGAGGGCTTCGTCCTCCCCGGCATCGAGGTGGAGCCGGCGGACGTGATCGCCTACCTCGCCCCCTTCGCAGAGCCGCTGCGCGCCCCGACCCACCACTTCAGCCGGGAGTGGATGCGGGAGGCGACACAGGGCTTCACGGACGTGCGGACTCCGGAGTTCGCGACCGGGATGCGGATGAACATGCCGCGGGAGTACGCGCTCGTCCACCGCGTCATCCTCGGGACGACCGGGGTCCTGTGCCAGCTCGACGCCACGCTCGCGGCCCGGGCCTCGATGGAGCGCCACCTGCCCGGCTTCGCCGAGCCCCGCTCATAGTGCGCGAAGGGGGCGCCTGCTCACTTCCCCTTCGCGGCCTTGTCGGCCTTCGCCTTGGCCTTGGCGACCTTCTTGTACTCACGGACCTCGAGCAGCGTGGTCTCGTCGACGACGTCGGCGACCGAGCGGTGGGAACCGTCCTCGGCATAGGGGCCGATGGCCTCGCGCCAGCCGTCGTGGCGCACGCCGAGCTGCTTGCCGAGCAGGGCGGCGAAGATGCGTGCCTTCTGGTCACCGAAGCCGGGCAGCGCCTTGAGGCGGGCCAGCAGCTCCTTGGTGTCGGCGGCGGTGGTCCAGATCCGCTCGGCCCGACCGTCGTACTCGTCGCGCACGATGGTCGCCAGGGACTGGATACGGCCGGCCATCGACCGGCCGTACCGGTGCACGGCCGGCGGGGTCGCGCACAGGTCGGCGAACTCCTCGGGGTCGGCGGCCGCGATGGCCGCCGGGTCGAGACCGCCGAAGCGCTCCTTGATCTTCGCGGGGCCGGCGAAGGCCCGCTCCATCGGGAACTGCTGGTCCAGCAGCATGCCGGTGAGCAGCGCGAAGGGGTCGGTGGTCAGGAGCGCGTCGGCGGTCTCGTCCTGGGCGATCTGCAGCTGTGGGGAGGCCATGGCCCCAAGCCTGCCACTCATCGCACGAACAGGTGGGCGCTGTGGAGCACGTGGCGCTCACGCTCAGCGAGGGCCTGCGCCAGGTGCTCGTCCACCTCGGGCGAGTACTCCAGCGGGTGCACGGCCCGTCGCAGGACGGGGCGGTCGAAGAACTTCATGTCTCTCACCTCCTACCTCATGTCGGCTCAGGCGGACAGCGGGTACTTGCGGGGGCGGCCACGGGGCCGCTTGCGGGCAAGGACGACTCCCTGCTCGAAGAGCTCGCCGCCCCAGACGCCCCACGGCTCGCGGCGCTCGAGGGCTCCCTCGAAGCAGGCGGCCCTGAAGGGGCAGTCCAGGCAGAGCGCCTTGGCGTACTCGACGCCGGACGGGGTCTGGGAGAACCAGATCTCCGGCTCCTCGCGCTGGCAGGGCGTCACTGCCTGTATGGGTGGGTGGCTGGTCATCGTCGTCACGTCGGGGTCTCCTGTGGTGATCATCGAAAAATGTGTGGTGTCGACACGGGCTGGACACGACAAAGGCCGCGGTTCCCGTGTGTTCGGGAAAGCCGCGGCCTACAAGGAGGGTGAGGACCGGTGAGTCTCTAGCGAGATGGTCCTGCGGGGCGCGGATCCACGAACAGGGCAGACGTCGGGTCGATGACCGCAAAGCGGTCCCGGACCACGAAACTGCCGGCGGCGTCACCGATCGCATCGGCGAGACGCACGAGGGCAGGGTGAGCCACGGTGGTGATCATCGTGTTGTTCTCCATGAGTCCTGCCCTCCTCTCGTTCGCGCTCTGCTCGGATGGCGCAACTGCGCTCCGACTGACACAAGACAACCTAGACCACGCCGGGGACGGCGCGCCACCGAATTAATTGCCGAATTTGGTCCGCATCGCCGAACGGTCTCACGCCTCCGGCTCACCGGTGGCCGAACGCACGACCTCCTCGGGGTCCGCGCCGGCGATGACCGCCAGGACCTGGTCGGCGTAGAGGGAGAGCTTGCGGGGGCCGACGCCGCTGATCGCGGAGAGCTCCCGCTGGCCGCCCGGCTCCGCCTCGGCGATGGCTTCGAGGGTGGCGTCGGTGAAGACGACGAAGGCGGGCACGGAGGCCGCCTTCGAGACCAGCAACCGCCAGGCGCGCAGCCTCTCGAAGGTCGCCTCGTCGTAGCCGGGCGGGCAGTTCGCGCAGCGCCCGGAGGCCCGCTCCGCCGCGGTGACGAGCTCGGTGCCGCATCCCTTGCAGGCGCGGGGTCGGGCTCCCTTGAGCCGGCTGCGGGAGCGGGACCCGGAGCGCTTGGGCTGCGAGCGCGCCCCCTCCCCGAGGATGCCGCTGGCCTGGTCGAGGAAGCGGCTGACCCGGCGGCTGGCGCGCGCACCCGGAGTACGGGCCCGCGACCACGACAGGTGCAGCACGTCGCGAGCGCGGGTGACGCCGACGTACATCAGGCGCCGCTCCTCCTCGATCTCCTCGGCGCCCTCGGCCATGACGATCGGCAGCAGGCCGTCGGAGCAGCCCGCGAGGAAGACGACGTCCCACTCCAGCCCCTTGGCGGCGTGCAGCGAGGCGAGCGTGACGCCCTCGACGTCCGGCGCGTGCTGGGCGGCGGCCCGCTCGTCCAGCTCGGCCACCAGCTGCGGCAGCCGGGCCTGCGGGTTGGTCGCGGCGAGCCGGCCCGCGAGGTCGACGAGTGCCTTGAGGGACTCCCAACGGGCCCGCACGGCACCGCTGCCGGCGGGGGCGTCCTGCTGCCAACCCATCCCGCCGAGGACGTCCTCGACGAGGGCGGGCAGCGGCTTGCTGCCGTCGTCGGTGCGGGCGGCACCGCGCAGCAGCAGCACCGCCTCCCGCACCTCCTTGCGGGAGAAGAAGCGCTCCCCGCCGCGCACGAGGTAGGGGATGCCGGCGTCGGTGAGCGCGGACTCGAAGCCCTCCGACTGCCCGTTGGTCCGGAAGAGCACCGCGATCTCGCTCAGCGGCCGCCCCTGCTCGACGAGCTCACCGATCCGCTCGGCGACCCACGCCGCCTCGGCGGGGTCGTCGTCGAGGGCGGTGAGCTGTGGTTCGGGGGCCGAGGTGCCCCCTTCGCGCTGGGCCACGAGCTCGACCGACCCGTGCCGGCGCCCACCGGAGGGGTCGGTGAGCAGGCGGTTGGCCAGCCCGAGGATCTGCGGGGTGGAGCGGTAGTTGCGCACGAGGCGCACGGTCTCGGCACCCGGGTGGGTCCGGCCGAAGCGCAGCAGGTGCTCCGGGGTGGCCCCCGTGAAGGAGTAGATGGTCTGCGCGGGGTCGCCGACGACGCAGATGTCGCCCCGGCCCCCGAGCCACAGGTCCAGCAGCCGCTGCTGCAGCGCGTTGACGTCCTGGTACTCGTCGACGACGAAGTGCCGGTACTGCGCGCGCACGGTCGCGGCGATGTCCTCCCGCTCCTCGAGGATGCCGACGGTGAGGAGCAGGACGTCCTCGAAGTCGATGACGCCCCGCTCCCCCTTGACGTCCTCGTAGGTCGAGATCAGCCGGGCCATCGCGGTCGGGTCCATGCCCGGCGGCTCGCGGCGGGCCGCCCGCGCGGCCTCGGGGTAGGTCTCCGTGGTGAGCAGCGAGACCTTGGACCACTCGATCTCGGCGGCCACGTCCCGCAGCTCGCTGCGGTCGAGGCGCATCCCCACCCGGGCCGCGGCCTCGCCGACCGCCGGGGCCTTGTGGCCGAGGATCTCCGGCGCCGCCCCGCCGATCGCCTGCGGCCAGAAGTAGTGCAGCTGGCGCAGCGCCGCGGAGTGGAAGGTGCGCGCCTGCACGCCGGCGACGCCGAGGTCACGCAGCCGGGTGCGCATCTCCCCGGCTGCCCGGGCGGTGAAGGTCACCGCGAGCACCCGGGGCGGCACATAGGCGCCGGAGTGCACCCCGTAGGCGATCCGGTGGGTGATCGCACGCGTCTTGCCCGTGCCCGCACCGGCGAGCACGCACATCGGGCCGCTCGGGTTCGCGGCGACCTCGCGCTGCTCGGGATCGAGCGCGGCGAGGATCTCGTCCGCGGACTGCGGGAGGGCCGGGGTGCTCACCCGTGCACTGTCTCACCCGCGGCCGACACCGGCGTGGCCCGGGCCGGTCAGCCCAGCTCGTCCAGCCGGCGCCCGAGCCAGCGCTCGATGAGGCGGGCGGCGATGGACATCCGCCCGGCCGTTAGGACCCGCCCGGCGGCGACGTCCGCGAGGAACTCCTCCCGCGTGAACCACCTCGCCTCGGCGATCTCGTCCGGCTGCGGGGTGAGCTCGGTCGTGGTGGCCCGGGCGGCGCAGCCGATCATCAGCGAGGCCGGGAAGGGCCAGGGCTGGTCGGCGACGAACTCCACGTCCGCGACCTGCACCCCGGTCTCCTCGGCGACCTCGCGCGCGACGGCGCCGGCGAAGGTCTCCCCCGGCTCGACGAATCCGGCGAGGACGGAGAAGCGCCCCTCCGGCCAGGTGACGTTGCGCCCCAGCAGCATCCGGTCCGCCTCGTCGGTGACGGCCATGATGACGGCGGGGTCGGTGCGGGGGTAGTGCTCGGACCCGTCGTGGGGGCAGCGCCGCACCCATCCGGCGGCGGCCACCTCGGTCGGGTTGCCGCAGCGGGGACACCGCGGGTGCCGGTGGTGCCAGTTCGCCAGACCGAGAGCGGTGGTGAAGAGCGCCACCTCCAGCTCCGAGAGCCCGCTCGCGGCCCGCCGCAAGGACGCGAAGGGGGCCTCCTCCAGCTGTTCCTCGCGGCTGGCCTCGGGGCCCGCCTCCTCCGGACGGGGCCGGCACACCGCGACGTACTCGGTGCCGTCGTGGCTCCCGAGGTGCAGCGTCAGCTGCTCCAGGTCGCCGGGCTGCGGCTCCCGCAGGGCGAGGGCGTCCCCCTTCGTGCGGGCCCGGTCCCCGGAGAGCTCGAGCACCCGGGTTCGGGGGTCCTCGAGCAGCTCGGCGAGGCGACCGGGGCGGTCCCGGGCCGGGCCCTCCCGGTCCAGCGTGAAGCTCGCCATGGGCAGGTCGCGCATCGGGTCGTGGTCCACACCGCCCACCGTACGGATGTCGGCACCGGGCGTCGCTGCGGCCATCGGGCGCCGGTTCCTCGTACGGTGGGGGCCGTGACCTCCCGTGGACCACTCGCCCTCGCCGCGCTGGCCAGCGCCGCCGTGTCCGGCCTCGACCCCTCCTCCGTCGAGGGAGTAGTGCCGCAGGGGGCGCTCGACCCCTACGAGGTGGCCTTCATCCAGGACCATGACCACCACCGGTGGGTGATCCGCTCCCCCCGCACGCCCGCCGCCTCCGCGCAGCTGGAGCAGTCGGCCGCGCTGCTCTCGCTGCTCGCCCGGCGCCTCACGATGCCGGTGCCGGCGGTCAAGGGCTGGGTGGCGCTGCCCGAAGGGGGCCGGGCCGCGGTCCACCCCTACCTCACCGGCCGGATGGTCCTCCTCGAGGACGTCGCCGCGGGCTCGCGCCTCGCGGTCGGCATCGGCCGGACCCTGGCGCAGCTGCACAACCTCGAGCTCGGCGTCTACGAGGAGGCGGGCGTGCCCGTCTACGACGCCGAGACCCACCGCACCCGTCGGCTCGCCGACCTGGACCGGGCCGCGGGCACCGGGAAGGTCCCCGCCCGACTCCTCGACCGCTGGGAGTCCGGCCTGCAGGACAAGGAACTGTGGTCCTTCACCCCGACCCCGACCCACGGCGCGGTCGGCGAGCACAGCATCCTGGCCACCCCCGAGGACGGGGAGGAGCCGGACGTCAAGGCGCTGCTCGGCTGGGAGGAGGCACGGGTGGCCGACCCGGCGGACGACTTCGCGGGGCTGGTCGGTGCGCTCCCCCAGGAGGCGCTGGACACGGTCCTGGAGTCCTACGCGCACGCGCGGATCGAGCGACCGGACGACGGTCTGCTGACCCGGGCCCGGCTGGTCCACCAGATGCAGCTGGCCCGCACGCTCGTGGCCGTCATCGCCGCCGGTGACGAGACCGGCGCCGAGCGGCACGCCTCCCGGCTGCGTGAGCTCGACGACGAGCTCGCGGCGCAGGACCAGCCCGCGGAGGATGCGGACGCGCCCGCGGACTCCGTGGGGACGGCGCCGGTGACCACCACCGCGAGCACCGACGAGGCGAAGGGAGCCACCTCCTCTCCCGAGGAGCCGTCGGCGGAGGCGGACACCACGGACTCGGACGCGAAGGACGCGAAGGGCACCGGCGCGAACGACTCGGCCGCGGACTCCGCGGACCGGGCCGACCGGGATCAGGCGGACTCCGGTGCGACCGGCCCCGACGACACCGAGTCCGGCTCCAACTCCGAGGACGAGGACTCGGACGCCGTCGAGGTCGAGGGGATGCACATGCCCACCCCGGTGGCCGCGACCCGGCCGACCGAGGATTCGACGGCCTCGGCGAAGACCGAGGACTCGACGGCTCCAGCGAAGGCCGAGGGATCGGCGCAGGCAAAGGCCGCCGATGCGGTCGAGCCCTCGGGGCAGGACCGACCCGAGGCCACCGAGGAGCCTGCCGCCCCCGACGAGCCCGAGGACACCGACTCCGACACCCCCGGTGCGACCGGGCGGATCACCCCGGCCCCGGCGGCCGACCCGTCCGACCAGCAGGACCAGTCGAGTCAGCCCGACGAGCCGGCGGCAGGGCAGCGGGTGCGGGGCAACGACTTCGACACCCAGGAGATCACCCCGCTCGTCGACGACGACACCGACGACGTCATCGACCCGTCCCGCTGAGCCCCCGCTCCACGACCTCCAGCAGCTCCTCCTCCTCGAGCATCCGCGGCCGGACCGTCTCACCGGTCGCGGCGTGGAAGAAGGCTCCCCGGACCAGCTCCGGGTCGATGCCGCGCCAGCGGGCGTAGGCGACCCGGTAGGCAGAGAGCTGCACCGCTCGTACCGCGGCCTCCTCCGGGTCGCGCGGCGGGCGGCCGGTCTTCCAGTCCACGACGGTGACTCCCCCGTCCTCGTCGGCGAAGACCGCGTCGACCCGGCCTCGGACCGCGTGCCCCCCGACCACCGTCTCCAGGGACAGCTCGACGTCCAACGGCACCCGCTCGGCCCAGTCGCTGGCGAGGAAGCGCTGCTGCATCAGGCCCAGGTCGGCGTCCCCGAGCTCCTCGTCGGCGCTGCCGGGCAGCTCGAGCAGGTCGACCAGACCCGCCCGGGCGTAGTGCTCCTCGACCCACGCGTGGAAGGCGGTGCCCCTCCGGCCGGCGACCTGCGGCGGCCCCGGCATCGGGCGGCGCAGGTCGCGCGCGAAGGACTGCGGGTCCCGGGCCAGCGAGACCAGCTGCGAGGTGGACAGGTGCGCCGGCAGCTCGACGGAGGCACCCGCGCCGTGGGAGGCCCGCCTCTCCTCCCGCTCCGCGAGCAGGATCGCCAGCGTCTCGTCCAGCTCCACGGCGTCCCCCGGCAGCTCCGAGGGGGCGGCGCCCCCTTCGCGCATCTCCTGGTCGGCGAGGGCGAGGGCGGGGCGCTCGGACGGCTCCGCCTCGTCGGGCCAGCCGACCTCGCGGGCGACCTCGAGCATCGGGTTGCCCTCGTCCTTGGTCTCGGGCATCTCGGCCCAGCCGATCGTGTCGGCCCGGCCGGTGGCGAGCACCTCCTCGAGGAAGCGTGAGGGCAACCGCGGCACCGACCCGGTGCGGCCCCACACCCAGGAGCTGAGCAGCAGCCTGCTCCGGGCCCGGGTGCAGGCGACGTAGGCGAGGCGACGCTCCTCGAGGAGACCGTGCTCCCCGTTTGCGGCGACGAATCGATCGACCTCGCTCTTGAGGGCGTCCCGCTCCCCCAGCGAGAGGTCGAGGTGCGGCAGGCCCCCTTCGTCCCCGCGCAGTGGGTAGGGCACGCCGTCGAGCCCGGTGAGCCACCCCGCGTCGTTGACCCGCCCGAGGGTCCACGTGCCCTCCTTGAGGCTGGCGCGCGAGTTGTGCGCCGGGAAGACCCCTTCGCCGAGGCCGGGCACGGCGACGATGTCCCACTCCAGGCCCTTGGCGGCATGACAGGTGAGGACCTGGACCGCCTCCCGCGTCGGCTCCACGACGGGCGCCTCGAGGCCACGCTCCTGCTCGACCGCCGCCTCGATCCAGTCGATGAAGCCGCCGAGGGTGGGTCGGTCCGCACCGGAGGAGAAGTTCGCCGCGACGTCCTCGAAGGCGTCCAGGTGTGCCCGGGCCGCGGCGGGGGTCCACCCGGGGCGGGCGAGCACCTCGACGTCCACGCCCAGCTCGCGCTCGGCCTCGGCGACGAGGTCCGGCAGCGGCATCCCCGTCGCGCGGCGCAGTCGGCGCACCATGCCAGCGATCGCGTGAAGGCGCTCCAGCGCGGTGTCGGAGATGCTCTGCCCACCGCTGCCGGTCCACCCGGGCTCCGGCAGGCTCTCGAGCGCGTCGACGATCGTGACCTCCTCGACCTCGCCGTCGTCGCGCCGGCCCAGGGAGCGCGCCCACGCCCCGAAGCCGTCGATGTCCGCCGCCCCGAGCAGGCCCGGCGGGCCGGTGAGCAGCCGCATCAGCTTGTCCCCGCGAGCAGGGTCCTGGACGACGGTGAGCAGCGCCACGACGTCCGCCACCTCGGCGGTGAGCAGCAGCCCGCCGAGCCCGACGACCTCGTGGGGGATGCCGCGCAGCGCCAGCGCATCGACGACGAGACCGAACTGGCTGCGCTTGCGGCACAGCACCGCCGCGGTGTGGCGGCCGTCCTGCCGCCGGGCCGCGATCCACTCCGCGACCTCGTCGGCCTCCTCGGCGGCGGTCCCGGCGCGCAGCACCTGCACCTGCCCCTGCTGGGCCCCCGGCCGCGGGCGAAGGGGGGCGACCGGCACCGAGCTGCCGGAGCGAAGGGGGCCGGCCACCTCGTTCGCGACGGCGAGGATCGACTCGTCGTTGCGCCAGCTCGTCGAGAGCTGGGCCACCGGCGCCG
>CAYLUX010000077.1:0-12126 GCA_964386935.1 uncultured Janibacter sp. | reverse complement strand
CTTCGGCCGCGAGCGGCCCATACACCGCAGGGACCGTAGGCTGGCGCCCATGACGGACCGCGACTTCCGCAACCTCTACCGGCACGGCTTCGCGCGGGTGGCGGCGTGCACGCTGCCGGTGACGATGGGCGATCCGATCGCCAATGCCGAGGCGATCGTGGGGCAGGTGCGGGAGCTGCACGAGGAGGGCGTGGCCGTCGCCGTCTTCCCCGAGCTGTCCCTCACCGGCTACGCCATCGACGACCTGCTGCTCCAGGACGTGCTGCTGCGCGACGTGGAGGCGGCGCTCGTCGACCTGACCCGGGCGACGACCGACCTGCTGCCGATGATCGCGGTGGGCGCCCCCCTTCGCCACGGCAACCGGCTGTACAACTGCGCCGTCCTCATCCACCGCGGCGAGGTCCTGGGGATCCTCCCGAAGTCTTACCCCGCCAACTACCGCGAGTTCTACGAGAAGCGGCACTTCGCCTCCGGCGCAGGGGTTCTCGACGAGTGGTTCCGGCCGAGCTCCACCGACGCGGCGGACCTCGACGGCGTGCCCTTCGGCACCGATGTGCTCGTCCACGTCGACGACGTCCCGGGCCTCGTCGTGCACGCCGAGGTCTGCGAGGACGTGTGGGTGCCGCTCCCACCGAGCCACGAGGCGGCCCTGGCCGGCGCCACCCTCCTGCTCAACCTCTCCGCCTCCCCCATCACCGTCGCGCGCGCCGAGGACCGCCACCTCGTCGCCCGCGCCTCCTCGATGCGCTGCAACGCCGCCTACGCCTACGCCGCGGCGAGTGAGGGCGAGTCCAGCACCGATCTCGCCTGGGACGGCCAGACGATGGTCTACGAAGGGGGCGACCTCCTTGGTGAGTCCGAGCGCTTCCCCTCCGGGCCGCGGGCCAGCATCGTCGATGTCGATCTGGACCGGCTGCGGCGGGAGCGGTTGCAGCAGAACAGCTTCGACGACAACGCCACCGCCACCACCCCACCGGGCGCCACGTGGCGCGAGGTCCACGTCGAGCTCGACCCACCGACCGGCGATCTCGGCCTGCGGCGGGAGGTGGCGCGCTTCCCCTTCGTCCCGGCCGACGAGTCACGCCTGGCGCAGGACTGCTACGAGGCCTACACCATCCAGGTCACCGCGCTGGAGCAGCGGTTGCGGGCCATCGGCGGCCCGAAGATCGTCATCGGCGTCAGCGGCGGGCTCGACTCCACCCACGCGCTGCTCGTCGCCGCCCGGGCCATGGACCGGCTGGAGCGACCGCGCACCGACATCATCGGCATCACCATGCCAGGCTTCGCGACGAGCGATCACACGAAGACCAACGCCGTCGCGCTCATGGACTCCCTCGGCATCGCGTGGGAGGAGATCGACATCCGGCCCGCGGCGACCCGGATGCTGCGCGACATGGGCCACCCCTTCGGCCTCGACCCCGAGGCGGAGCACGGACCGGAGGTCTACGACGTGACCTTCGAGAACGTCCAGGCCGGGCTGCGCACCGACTACCTCTTCCGGATCGCGAACCAGCGCGGGGGCATCGTGCTCGGGACCGGCGACCTCTCCGAGCTAGCCCTGGGCTGGTGCACCTTTGGCGTCGGGGACCACATGAGCCACTACGGCGTCAACGCGGGCGTCCCCAAGACCCTCATGCAGCACCTCGTGCACTGGGTCGCCGACTCCGGTCAGCTGCCCGAGGCGGCGTCGACGCTGCGCTCCGTCCTCGCCACCGAGATCTCGCCCGAGCTCGTCCCCTCCGCCGGCGGCGAGGGGCCGCAGTCCACGCAGGAGAAGATCGGCCCCTACGCGCTGCAGGACTTCACGCTCTACCACGTGCTGCGCCACGGGCACCGGCCGAGCAAGATCGCCTTCCTCGCCGAGCAGGCCTGGGCTGACGCGGCGAAGGGGGCCTGGCCCGCCTCCGTGCCCGAGGCCGACCGCGGCGCCTACGACCTGGCGACGATCCGGGCGTGGCTGCTCGTCTTCGTCCGGCGGTTCTTCGCCAGCCAGTTCAAGCGCTCGACGCTCCCGAACGGACCGAAGGTCCTCCCCGGCGGCACCCTCTCACCGCGTGGTGACTGGCGGATGCCGAGCGACGCCGGCGCAGCACGGTGGCTGGCCGACGTCGAGGAGGGCGTCCCGGAGCAGTGACGCGAGCCGGGTCAGTCGATCCCCAGCGAGGGCTTGTCGTGTGCCGTGTCGCCCTTCCCGAAGGAGTAGGTCCCCAGGCCCATCTTCGTCATGACGACCCCGACGACGACCGTTGCGACGGCGAGCACGGCCGCGATGATGCCCAAGGTCGGGCTGAGCACGAGGACGGCCCAGCTGCCCACGGCGCCGGTGATGAGGCCGAGCACCATGATCGCGTACCACGCCGGGTTCTGCAGGTGCCCGATGTCCTCCGCCGCGTGCGGACCGGTCGGGGGGTGGGAAAGACGCTGCTGACTGCTCATGCCGGGATTCTCGCATGAAGCGCCCACGGGCGGACACCGGGCACACGGAGCGATGACGCGACTAGGGTGACCAGCGGGTAACCACGACGAAGGGAGCCGGCGGTGGGCACGATGACGGAGGCACGGCCGCGCCACGCGGCCCGCGACACGCTCGAGGTGCACCCGCCCGATCGCGGCATGGGCTGGGCCGAGCACACCTTCCCCCACCCTCCGGGCCGGCGCCCCGTCCTCGGCGACGTGATGAGCGGCAACCCGCTCACCCCCGTGCAGAACATGCTCGCCGCCGGGGCCGACCTCGGACCGATCTTCGAGATGCTCGCCCTCGGCCGGAAGTTCGTCTTCGCGACGGGGGTCGACCTCGTGGCCGAGCTGTGCGACGACCACCGCTTCACCAAGGCGCTCGCCCCCGGCGTGCACGACCTGCGGATGTTCGTCCGCGACGGGCTCTTCACCGCCTGGACCGACGAGCCGAACTGGCGACTCGCCCACGACCTGCTCATGCCCGCCTTCGCCAAGCCGGCGATGCGCCGCTACCACGACATCATGTCCTCCGCGACGGACGAGCTGCTCGCGGTCTGGGACGAGAGCGCGGGCGCGGGGCGGGTCGTCGACGTCTCCCCGTGGCTGACGAAGCTGACCCTGGAGACGATCAGCCGCAGCGGCTTCAGCCACACCTTCGACAGCTTCGACACCGAGCGGGTCGACCCCTTCGTGACGACCTTCGTCTCGTCGATGTCGCACGCGGCCGGCCGCTCCAACGTCGCCTCCCTGCCCCTCGTCGGCCGCCGCCTGGCCCGGCGCAGGGACCGCGAGGCACTCGCCCGTCACCGCTACATCGATGACCTGCTCGCCCGGATCGTCGCCGAGCGCGAGTCCCGGGGCGGCCCGGACGAGGACATCCTCGGCCGGATGCTGCACGTGCCGGTCGACGACGAGGGCACCCTGCTCGAAGCGGCCAACGTCCGCCACCAGGTACTCACCCTGCTCGTCGCCGGGCACGAGACGACCTCCGGCGCACTGTCCTTCGCGCTGTACCACCTGGCCCGGGAGCCGGAGATCCTCGCGCGGGTACGGGCCGAGCTCGACGAGGTCCTCGGTGAGGACCCGCACGCCGGGCCGACCTTCGAGCAGGTACCCAAGCTGCGCTACCTCCGGCGAGTCTTCGACGAGACGCTGCGGCTGTGGCCGACCGCGCCCGGCTTCGCCCGCAGCCCCAGGGAGACGACGGTCATCGGCGCGGACGGATCGGCCGGCGTGCCCGGCGGCCTGCGGATGACACCGAAGGACTCGGCCCTCGTCTTCATCCCACTGCTGCACCGCGACCCGCAGGTCTGGCCGGACCCGGAGGTCTTCGACCCGGACCGCTTCCTGCCAGAGCACAACCGGGCCCGACCCGCCCACGCGTACAAGCCCTTCGGGACCGGCGAGCGAGCCTGCATCGGAAGGCAGTTCGCGCTCCACGAGGCGATGGTCGTGCTCGCCAAGCTGCTGCACCGCTTCGACATCACCGCCGACCCCGGCTACGAGCTGACGATCACCGAGCGGCTGACGCTCATGCCGGTGAGCTTCCGGCTGGGCCTGACCCGACGCTGAGGGATCCTTGGGCGCGGACCCGCTCAGCTGAGCTCCCGACGCACGACCTTCCCGTTCGCCGTGCGGGGCAGCCCCTCGACGAACCGCACCTCGCGCGGGCGCTTGTACGGGGCGAGCAGCTCGGCCGCTCGGGCCAGGACCCGTTCGCGCAGCCCCTCGGCGTCATCCACGGCACCATCCACCGGCACCACCCACGCGCACACGATGCTCACGCCGTCGCCGACGGCGAGCGCCGCGGCGGCCACCTCGGCCACCCCGGGCGTCCCGGCGAGCGCGTCCTCGACCTCGACCGGGGAGACCCGGTAGCCCATCGCGTTCATGACGTCGTCGGCCCGGCCGTGGTAGGTCAGGTAGCCGTCACCGTCGATCGCGGCGAGGTCGCTCGTGACGAACCACTCCCCCCGCAGCACCTCGGCGTCCTCCTCGGGCCGCTGCCAGTAGCCGAGCATCAGTCCGGGGTCGCTGCGGTGCACCGCGAGGCGCCCGACCTCACCGGCCGGCAGCTCCCGCGGCCGGTCCGGCGAGTCCACGTCCACCGAGCCCGCGTCCAGGGACTCCGGGTCCAGCACCCCGATGCGCCTGCCCGGCTGGGCCCGACCAGGGCTGCCGGGCCGCACCGGGGTCTGCGGGCCGCTCGAGACGAAGGTCGAGATCTCGCTCATCCCGAGCGACTCGTAGAGCGGCACGCCGGTCCGCTCGAGCCACTCGTGCCACAGGGCCGTCGGTAGCGCCTCGCCGGCGACGAGCGCCGCCCGCAGCGAGGTGAGGTCCCACCCCGACGGATCCCCGTGGCGCATCAGGTGCCGGTAGACCCCGGGCACCGCGGCGAAGTGAGTGGCCCCGTGCGAGGCGACGATCCGCGGCCACACGAGCCCGTCGCTGGGTCCGTCGTGGACGACCGCCGTGGCCGCGTTGGCCCACGGGTCGGTCAGGCCCACGCCGAGGGTGTAGGTCCAGTTCAGCGCGCCCGCGTGCAGGACCACGTCCCCTTCGCCCAGCCCGTACCAGCCCCGGTACATCGGGCGCCGCCCCCAGGCGCTGCGGTGGGCGTGGGTGACCCCCTTCGGCCTGCCGGTGGTGCCGGAGGTGTAGGTGATGAAGGCCGGTCGGTCCGGGTCGCCGAGGTCGTGGTCGACCCGCTCCGGCCCCGCGACCCACTCCTCGATCATCTCGGCGGTGATCGTGTGGACGCCCTCCGGGAGGTCGAGCTCGAGGTCGGGGTCGAGCGCCACGGCCCGGGCGCCGCAGTCGCGGAGCAGGCCGGCTGCCTCCTTCCCCGTCAGCTGCGCGCTCGTCGGCACCGCGACGAGCCCGGCCGCGATCGCCCCGAAGAAGACGAAGGGGAACTCCGCCCGGTTGCCCATCCGCAGCATGACCCGGTCGCCCGGCTCCAGCCCGAGACCGAGCAGCCCGGCGGCCACCGCCCGCACCGTGTCGTCGACCTGGGCGAAGGTCCACCGGGACTCCCCCTCGCCGTGGACGACCACGAGGGCGGTCCGCTCCGGCGCCCGCGCCGCCGGGTCGGCCACGCAGTAGGCGGACATGCCGAAGGGGGTCGGCACCGCCTCACCCGGGACGGGCGCGACGGGCCAGCGCTCGCCCGTCACGCGGTGGGCACCTCGGGGTGCGTGCTCGGCCACGTGGAACCTCCGTATCGGGGAACTCCGGCATCCTCGCACGCCGTTCGATGACATCTCGATTCCGAGAAATTCCCGAGGTGAATCTTGACTTCAGCAGAAATTTCAGGACTAACGTGAAAAATGCTCCCCCGGAGAGTGTCATCGCCGACAGGCCCCCCGCCGACGTCTCGCTTCTCGGTGAAGCCCACGGCCGGGAGTCGGCCGCGTGCCCGGGCCTGAAGGGATGGTGCACAACCATGAGCGTCGATACCACCACGGTGGACAGGATCTCCGGAGACGATCCGCATCTCAAGAAGGGTTTCGGCACCGTCGGGCTGCTCTTCACCGCCATCGGCTCGATCATCGGGTCCGGTTGGCTGTTCAGCTCCCTGGAGGCCTCGACCCTGGCAGGGCCTGCCGCGATCCTCACCTGGATCGTCGGCACGATCCTGTTCCTGTTCATCGGCCTCAGCTACGCCGAGCTCGGCGTGATGATGCCCCGCAGCGGTGGCGTCGCGCGCTATCCGCACTACGCGTGGGGCTCGTTCGCGAGCTACTCCTTCGGCTGGGTCACCTGGCTCGCCTGCGCGGCCGTCGCCGCGGTCGAGGTCTCCGCCGTCCTGACGTACGCCAGCTCCTACCTGCCGTGGCTGGAGAACCCGGACAAGACGCTCCAAACACCCGGTCTGGTCATCGCGATCGCGATGCTCGGCCTCTTCGTCCTGATCAACTTCTTCGGCGTCAAGTGGTTCGCCCGCATCAACAACGTGCTGGTGTGGTGGAAGCTGTTCATGATCGTGCTGGTGGTCGTCGCGATCATGATCGCGTCCTTCCACCTGGGCAACTTCAGCCTGACCACCTCGGACGGAAGCGGTTTCGCCCCCAAGGGGATCAGCGGTGCGATGGAGGCGATCCCGGCCGCCGGTGTCGCGTTCTCCTTCCTCGGCTGGCGGCAGGGCATCGAGCTCGCCGGTGAGACCGACAACCCGAAGAAGAACGTCCCGATCACCCTCATCGGATCGATCGTCATCTGCGGCATCCTCTACATCCTGCTGCAGATCGCCTTCATCGGTGCGCTCAACCCGGCGGAGCTGGCACACCACGGGTGGTCCAACGTCGGCAATGTCATCAAGACCGGAAGCGACGCGGGCAACTTCAGCCCGCTGGCCACGATGGCATCCGTGCTCGGCATGAGCTGGCTGGCCGGTCTGCTCTTCGCCGACGCCTTCATCAGCCCCGGCGACACCGGGCTGATCTACACCAGCGTCACCGCGCGCATGTCCTACGCCATGGGCCGCAACCGCAACGCCCCGGCCGTGCTGGCCAAGGTCAACTCGAACGGCGTGCCGTGGCCGAGCCTGATCCTGGCGTGGATCGCCGGCGCGATCTTCTTCCTGCCGTTCCCGAGCTGGCAGGCACTGGTCGGGGTCGTGACCTCGCTGACGGTGCTCTCCTTCGGGAGCGGGTCGATCGCGTTGCTGACCTTCCGCAAGCAGCTGCCGAACATGGAGCGGCCCTACCGGAGCCACATCCCGTGGGTCATCGGGCCGCTGGCGCTGCTGGCCACCAACCTGATCATGTTCTGGGCGGGGTGGGACCAGGTCTGGAAGATGATGTGCGCCGTCGCGATCGGTTACATCTTCCTGGCCATCTTCCAGATGGCCGACAAGGGACGGGCCCCGAAGCTGGAGTTCAAGAACGGCTGGTGGGTGCTGGTCTGGTTCGCCGGCATCCTGCTGGTCAGTTACATGGGGAGCTACTCGGGCGACCCCGCCAAGCCGCACGAGGCCCTGGGGCAGGCCAACCTCTACGGCTTCTACGGCGGCATCCTCGCCAACATCGTCCTGACGGCGATCGTGCTCGCCGTTGCCTGGTACTGCCAGCTGCCGCCGGAGCGGGTCGACGAGATCCTGAACGAGACCGAGGAGATCGTCGAGGAGGACGAGCAGAAGCTGGCCCCCGGAGCCTGACCCGCCTCACGAGGAACGCTCGCCCTCTCCCCGCGTGGGGAGAGGGCGAGTGCTCACAGCTCCTCGTGCACGAGCGGGTCCGCCCCGAAGAGCCGCCCGTCGGGACGCCCGAGCGCGGTGATCGCGGCGATCTGCTCCTCGGAGAGGTCGAAGCCGAGGACCTCGCTGTTGGTCACCTGGCGCTGCGGGTCGGCCGACTTCGGCAGCGGCAGCGAGTCCAGGTGCAGGTGCCAGCGAATGACGACCTGGGCCGGGGTGACGCCGTGCGCCTCGGCGATCTCCTTGACGATCGGCTCATCCATCGAGGAGGTCCGACCGAGCGGGCTCCACGCCTGGGTGACGACGCCGCGCTCGGCGTCCGCGGCCCGCTGCTCCGCCTGCGGGAAGGCCGGGTGCAGCTCGATCTGGTTCGTCGCCGGCGTGACCCCGGTCGCGGAGATGACCTCGTCGAGCTGCTCGGGCGTGAAGTTGCTGACGCCGATGGAGCGCACGAGGCCCCGCTCCTTGGCCTCGATCAGGCTCTCCCAGGCCTGCACGAAGGTGCCCTGGGAGGGGTTGGGCCAGTGGATGAGGGCGCTGTCGAGGTAGTCCAGGTCCATGACGTGCAGCGAGGTCTCGATGGACTTGCGGGCGATCGTGTGGTCGCGGCCGGGGACCTTCGTCTGGAGGAAGATGTCGCCCCGGTCGACCCCGCTCACGCGGACCGCCTCGCTGACCTCGCGCTCGTTGCGGTAGTTCACCGCGGTGTCGATGAAGCGGTACCCGACCTCCAGCGCGGAGACCATGGCGCGCACGCCGTCCGCCCCGCGAAGGGGGTAGGTGCCGAAGCCGATGACCGGCACGGAGGTGCCGTCACCGAGGGTGCGGGTGGGAAGCTCAGCCATGCCTCCCAACGTATGCGACGGGCCGACCGGCACGCCACGACCGGTCGGCCCACCGGAACGGCTCAGCCGATGAGGGCGAGCAGGTCCCCCTTCGCGGTGGTGTACTCCGCCTCGAGCTGGTCGACGAGGTCGGCCACCGGGACGACCTCCCGGATCCCGGCGACGGAGTGACCGGCGCTCCACACGTCCCGCCAGGCCTTCACCGCGATCGTCGAGCTCGTGCTGGCCGGCTCCTCGGTGTGGGGGTTGGTCACGTGCGAGACGTCGACCCTCTCCGGGACGGGCAGGTTGTCCGGGTCCAGGCCGGCGCGGGCGATGCTCTCGCGCAGGAAGTTCGCGGGGATCGTGCTGATCGAGGGCGTGTAGATGATGTCGTCGGCGCCGGCCTCGACCAGCATCTTGCGGTACTCCTCGGTGATGATCGACTCCTCCGTCGCGAGGAAGCGGGTGCCCATGTAGGCCAGGTCGGCGCCGGCCGCCTGCGCGGCGAGCACGTCCCGACCGGTGCTCAGGGCACCCCCGAGGATGAGCGGCCCGTCCCAGACGCGGCGCACCTCCGAGATCAGGGCGAAGGGGTTCAGCCCCCCGGAGTGTCCGCCGGACCCCGCCGAGACGAGGATCAGTCCGTCGACCCCGGCCTCGGCGGCCTTGCGCGCGAAGGAGGCGTTGACGACGTCGTGGAAGACGAGCCCGCCGTAGGAGTGGACCGCGTCGACGACGTCCTTGGCCGCGCCGAGGCTCGTGATGACGACGGGGACCTCGTGCTTGACGATCTCCTCCAGGTCGGCCTCGATGCGCTTGTTCGTCCGGTGGACCACGAAGTTGACCCCGTAGGGCGCGGGCTTGACGCCCCGGGCGTCGGGCTCGGCGAGCGCCTCGTCGATCCGGGTGAGCCAGTCACCGAAGTCCTCGGTGGTGCGCAGGTTCAGCGCGGGGAAGGTCCCGACCACCCCGGCGCGGCAGGCGCCGATGACGAGGTCGAGGCCGGAGCCGAGGAACATCGGGGCGGCGATGACGGGCAGCCGCAGCCGCCCCTGGAGCTGGTCGGGAAGCGTCATGCCCACATTGTGCGCACCTGCCGCGTGCGGGTGACCGGCGGGGTCAGCGCCGGGAGGCCAGCGCCATCGCCCGTCCCATGAGGGACCAGTAGCGGGTCGGAGCCAGCCGCGCGAGCACGTCCAGACCCTTGGCGTCGTTGCCGATGAGCAGCCGCCGGCGGCGGGCGATCGCGGCCTCGATGATCTCCTCTGCGGCCTGCTCGGGCGGGTAGCGAAGCATCTTGGCGAAGGCAGCACGGGACTCCTCGGCCTCCCGCGGGTCGACTCCCTCGGCTATCCGGGCCCGGGCCGCGATGTTCGTGCGGATCCCGCCCGGGTGCACGACGGTCACGCCGACCGGGTGGCCCTCCTGCTCGAGCTCGCTGCGCAGCGACTCGCTGAAGCCGCGCAGCCCGAACTTGCTCGTGCAGTAGGCGCTCTGCCCCGGCGGGCCGACGAGCCCGAAGAGGCTCGAGGTGTTCACGACCTGGCCCTGGCCGTTCTCGAGCAGGGTGGGCAGCAGCGCGCGGGTGAGGCGGATCGGGGCGAGCAGGTTGATCTCGAGCAGCCAGTCGAAGTCCTCGGCGCTCACCTGGGTGAAGCGACCGCCGACGGCCACGCCGGCGTTGTTGAAGAGCATCGAGAGGTCGGGGTGGGCATCGCGGATCCGTGCGATGGCGGTGTCGGTCGCGGCCCGGTCGGCGAGGTCGACGGGGTGGGCGCTCACCGACACCGACGTCTCCCGGTCGATGGCCCCGGCGACCCGCGTCAGCCCGGTCCGGTCCTGATCGAGCAGCACCACGTCCGCCCCGCGTCGGGCAAGTCCCCTCGCGATGTGCTCGCCCATGCCACCGGCCGCCCCGGTGACGAGCGCGGTCGCGCCCTCGACGACGAGCTCGGGTCGCTTCACCGGGCCGCCTCGACGGCGGGCTCGGCGTCCAGCTGCGCGGCGCGGTCGGCGGCCGCGGTCGCCTGCTCCTCGCCGCGGGTGACATTGCTCGAGGACCCGGGCAGGTCCAGCTCCGCCGGCGCCTCGGCGCCGGAGGGGAGGGTGACCCCCTTCGCCCCCTCGGGCACGAAGTGGATGTCCTGGGTGACGTCGGCCCTGGCGAAGGAGATCTTGTCCTTGAGGTAGTTCTGCGGCATCTCCCACGGGACCCGGTCCCCGATCTTGGGGAAGCGTCCGACGACCCGCTGCACGTAGCCGGAGGTGAGGTCGAGGATCGGCCCGGGCCGCATGCCGTCGGGCGCGACGGGCACGGCCACGCCCATGCCGTGGTCGCGCATGTGGGCGATGAGCCGGGCGACGTGGCGGGCGACGAGGTCCGCCCGCAGCGTCCACGACGCGTTGACGTAGCCGACGCTCATCGTCGCGTTCGGCACCCCTGCGAGCATGAGACCGCGATACGCGAAGCACCGTCCGAGCTCGATCTCGCGCCCGTCGACGGTCAGGGCCGCCCCGCCGAAGAGCTGCAGGCTCAGCCCGGTGGCGGTCACGACGACGTCCGCCTCGACCACCCGGCCGTCAGTCAGCCTGATGCCCTCGGGCACGAAGCGCTCGATGTGCCCGGTGACCATCGAGACCCGCCCGCTGCGGATCTCCCGGTAGAGGTCGCCGTCCGGCACCGCGCACAGCCGCTGGTCCCACACGTCGTACGGCGGGTCGAAGTGCTCGTCGATGACCTCCTGCGGGAGGAAGCGGCTCAGCTCGGTGTGCACGATCCGTTTGGCCGCCCTCGGGCTCACCCGGGAGAGCTCGTAGAGGAAGGTCTGCAGGAAGAGGTTCTTCACCCGGGTCGCCCGCTGGACCGTCTCGGGCCTGAAGCGCCGGCGCAGCGCCTGCACGAAAGGGTCGACCGACGGCTGGTCGAAGACATAGCTCGGGGTGCGCTGCAGCATCGTCACGTGCGCGGCCTCCCGGGACATCGCGGGCACAACCGTGACCGCGGTGGCACCGGAGCCGATGACGACGACCCGCTTGCCGGCGTGATCCAGGTCCTCCGGCCAGAACTGCGGGTGCACCACCTGCCCGCGGAAGTCCTCGACCCCGACGAAGCCCGGGTCGTGGGCGTGCTCGTAGTCGTAGTAGCCGCTGCCCATGTGCAGGAACCGCGCGACCACCTCACGCATGCCCTCGGCGGTCTCGACCTGCACCCGCCAGCGCTGCTCCTGCGTGGACCAGCTGGCCGAGCGCACCCGGGCGCCGGTGTGGATCAGCTGCTCCAGGCCGGTCTCGCGGGCGGTCTCGCGGATGTAGTCGAGGATGTCGCCACCCAGCGCGATCGCCCGCCGGCCCGTCCACGGCCGGAACGGGAAGGAGAGGGTGAACATGTCCGAGTCCGAGCGCACGCCCGGGTAGCGGAAGAGGTCCCACGTGCCGCCGGTCGCCTCGCGCGCCTCGAGGATCGCCAGGTCGATGCCGGGATTGGCCTCCCGGATCCGGTGCGCGGCACCGATGCCGGAGAGGCCCGCTCCGACGACGAGGACGTCGACGGACTCGGGCAGGGCGGGGGCGCTGGTCTGGGTGGTGCTCATGTCGTCACTCTCGCCGGGATGAACTTCACTCACCAGTAACATACGCCGTTTC
>CAYLUX010000076.1:10146-12375 GCA_964386935.1 uncultured Janibacter sp. | reverse complement strand
TCGCCAAGGAGCTCGTCGCCTACGAGAAGGAGTGGGAGCTGACCCGCAAGCGGCGCATCGACACCCTCCTGATGGAGATCGAGCGCTCCAAGAAGGTCCGCGACGCGAAGGTCGTCGAGGTCCAGGCGGCCCTGAACAAGGCGCGCGAGGACGTCGCCCAGATGCTCGAGGAGCGCGAGACCGAGGCGCAGAAGGTCCGCTACGAGATCGAGACGCGGGCCCGCACCAACCTCGTCGCCGCGCAGGGTGAGGCCAAGGCCCAGCAGCAGCTGGCCACCGCCTACCGCGACAACCGCGCGGTCCTCGAGTACGAGCTCGCGCGTCGGCGCCTCGACGTGGGCGCCAACCTCGCCGAGAACGCGCCGCGTCCGGTCATCGTGCACACCGATGCCGGCTCCGGCGAGACCTCGGCGCTCTCGACGCTGCTCATGGCGCAGCTGCTGCCGCAGCTCGGTGCCGCCGGGGCGAAGGGGGCCTCCCACACCCCGCGTCAGGTCACGAGCACGGCCAGCCGCGACGACGTCGCGGCCGAGGCCGCCCGTGCGCTGCGGGAGCAGATGAGCCAGGGTCAGGAGTAACCAGGTCTCCGGAGCCGGCACTCCGGAGAGCAGTCAGCGGCGCCCCTCGGTGATCGAGGGGCGCCGCTGTCGTCGGTCCGGGGCGGAGCGCTACCCGACGAAGGGAGGAGTGCGGCGGATCTCCCCCTTCGCGATGGTCCGCCGGTGAACGGCGTCGGGCCCGTCGACGATCCGCAGGACCCGGGCAGAGGCGTAGAAGTAGGCCAGTGGGGTGTCGTCGGAGACGCCCGCACCGCCGAAGATCTCGATGGCCCGGTCGATCACCCGGCAGGCCACCTGTGGGGCGATGACCTTGATCGCCGAGATCTCGAAGCGCGCGTCCTTGGCTCCCTTGGTGTCGATCAGCCACGCGCAGTGCAGCACCTGCAGGCGGGCCTGGTCGATCTCGATGCGGGAGTTCGCGATGTGCTCCTGCACGACGCCCTGGTCGATCAGCCGCGAGCCGAAGGCCTCGCGGCGCCCCGCCCGGTCGACCATGAGCGCGAGCGCCCGCTCGGCCATCCCGATCGCCCGCATCGCGTGGTGGATGCGACCCGGGCCGAGGCGCGCCTGACCGATGGCGAACCCATCACCCTCCTGCCCGAGCAGGTTCTCCGCCGGGACGCGCACGTCGTCGAAGACGATCTCGGAGTGGCCGTGCTGGTCCTGGTAGCCGAAGACCGGCAGGTGCCGCTCGATCGTCAGCCCCGGGGTGTCCCGCGGCACGAGCACGATCGACTGCTGCCGGTGCGTCGGCGCCTCGGGATCGGTCTTGCCCATGACGAGGAAGAGCTGGCAGCGCTCGTCGGCGACACCGGTGATCCACCACTTGCGGCCGTTGATGACGTACTCGTCCCCGTCGCGGCGGATGGAGGTGCGGATGTTGGTCGCATCCGAGGAGGCCACCTCCGGCTCGGTCATCGCAAAGGCCGAGCGGATCCTGCCCTCCTTGAGCGGCTCCAGCCAGCGCTCCTGCTGCTCCGGAGTGGCGAAGTGGTGCAGCGTCTCCATGTTGCCGGTGTCCGGCGCCTGGCAGTTGATCGCCTCGGGCGCGATGACCGGCGACCAGCCGGAGATCTCCGCGACGGGCGCGTACTCGAGGTTGCTCACGCCGGACCACTCGGGCAGGAAGAGGTTCCACAGCCCGAGCTCGCGGGCCCGCTCCTGGAGCCCCTCCATGATCGGCGGGTGGGCGTGCTCGCCGTGCTCGCGCAGGTACTCCTGCCACGTCGCCTCGGCCGGGAGGACGTGCTCACGCATGAGCGTCCACATGGCCTCCTGCAGCTCGAGTGTGCGGGGGCTCGGGGTGAAATCCATGTGGGCTCCTGGGGCCGGCACTGTTCGGGGCGTACGGGATCAGTGCAGCACAAGTCCACCGTCGACGCCCCGCCACCCCCGGCACGGGCTAGGTTGACCCCATGTTCCGTGAGGCAGTCGAGAGTCAGGACATGGACGCGGTCGACGCGCTGCTCGCAGACGACGTCGTCTTCCGCAGCCCGGTCGCGCACACCCCGTACCCCGGCAAGGCGATCACCAGCGCGATCCTGCGCGCGGTCGTGGAGGTCTTCGAGGACTTCCACTACGTGCGCCAGCTGCGCGACGGGTCCGAAGAGGCATACGTCTTCGAGGCCAAGGTCGACGGCCTCGACATCACCGGGTGCGACTTCCTCAC
>CAYLUX010000076.1:0-10046 GCA_964386935.1 uncultured Janibacter sp. | reverse complement strand
ACGTCTTCGAGGCCAAGGTCGACGGCCTCGACATCACCGGGTGCGACTTCCTCACGCTCGACGACGAGGGCAAGGTCGTCGAGTTCATGGTGATGACCCGCCCGCTCAAGGCATCCCAGGCCCTCGCCGCCCGGATGGGCGAGCGCTTCGAGGCGATCAAGCAGGCCGCCGCCCGGTGAGCTCGGGCTGCGCTACCGCAGCGGCACTCCCCCTTCGCCCCGCCTGCCCGGACCGCCGCATGGAGGCCGACCGCGAGAGCAGCACGGCCACCGCGCTGACGCCATAGGCACCGACGATGTACCAGCCCAGCCCAGGCCCGCGGTGTCCCCCGGACCGCTGACGAGGCGCTGGGCGACCAGCGGGGCCAGACCGGCACCGAGCAGCGAACCGACCTGGTAGGTCAACGAGACGCCCGAGTAGCGCGCAGTCGGCTCGAAGAGGTCGGACAGGTAGGCACCGACCGGCCCGTACATCGAGGCCTGGATGAGCGGGTTGCCGACGAGGAAGGCGAGGGTGACGAGCACCGGGTCGCCGCTGTCGAAGAGCATGAACATCGGCCAGATCGCGATCGCCGAGAAGACCGCCCCGCCGACCATCACCCGGGTGCGCCCGAGCCGGTCGCTCAGCGCGGCGAAGGCCGGGATCGCGAAGATGTGCACGAAGTTGCTCAGCGTGAGCATGTACAGCGCGCTCTCCCGCGAGACGGCGCCGGTGTCGACGACGTAGGGGACCATGAAGACCGCGAGCAGCCCCTGGATGAAGAGCGGGGCCATGACCGCCAGGCTGCCGAGCACGACGGTGGCGCGGTAGTCCCGCACGAGCACCCCGAGCGGCAGGCCGGTGTGGACCTCGCCCCGCTCGCGCGCCGCGACGAACTCCGGGCTCTCCGAGACCCGGGTGCGCATGTACAGACCGACCGCGACGACCGCAGCCGACAGCAGGAAGGGGATGCGCCAGGCCCACTCGCCGAAGGCATCACCGGACAGGCCCGAGGTCAGGCCGAGGACGAGCGTGGCCATGACCGCGCCGAAGGGGGCACCGGCCATCGCGAGCGAGGCACCGAGGCCCTTGGTCCCCGCCTTGGAGTGCTCGCCGGACATGAGCATCGCCCCGGCCCACTCGCCGCCGACGGCGAGGCCCTGGATCAGTCGCAGCAGTCCCAGGATGATCGGCGCCGCGAGGCCGAGCGTGGCAGTGGTCGGCATCAGGCCGATCGCCATCGACACCAGGCCCATGACGAGGAGGGTGATGACGAGCATCTTCTGGCGGCCGATCTTGTCGCCGAAGTGCCCGAACAGCAGGCCACCGATCGGACGGGAGACGTACCCGGTGAAGAGGGTGAGGTAGCTGAGCAGCACACCGGTCGCGTGGTCCATCCCCGAGAAGAAGAGGTCCGGGAAGACCAGTCCGGCGGCGGCCGCGTAGAGCAGGAAGTCGTAGTACTCCACCGCCGAGCCGATGAAGCTCGATCCCTGGGCACGACGGCGCTCCGCCCGGCTCGTGCTCGGCACTGGTGACTGCTGCGCCACCGGGTCCTGATCCTCGTTGATCATCAATTCCTCCACATCTGGGTTACCCAGCCATTGGTGGCCACGACCCGGGCGCGGACCACCGGCCGTGCCACCCGGTGGCACGATGGGGGCATGCCCAAGCAGGTCAGCTCCGTCGAGCGCGCGGTCCAGCTGCTCGCCGCGATCGACCGGTTCGGCGTCGAGGGGCTCGGCGTCAGCGAGCTCGCCCGCCGCACCGGCATCGCCAAGTCCACGACCTTCCGGCTGCTGGGCACCCTCGAGGCGACCGGCGCCGTCGAGCGCCGCGGTGACCACTACCGCACCGGCCCCCTCTTCGGGACCTACTACTCGCTGCCGGACGACCCGCTGGTGCACAAGGTCCAGGTGCGGCTGACCCCCTTCCTCTCCGTCCTCTACGAGCGCACCCGGGAGACCTGCCAGCTCGAGGTGCTGCGCGATGACGAGCTGCTCTTCCTCAACAAGCTGCACGGGGTCCACCGGGCGAACTCGCCCTCCCGCATCGGTGGCCGGGCGCCCGTGCACGCGACCTCCCTCGGGAAGGTGCTCCTCGCCTTCGACCGCGAGGCGGCCGACCGGGTGTGCGAGGCCGAGCTGATCCCCTTCACGGAGTCGACGATCACCGACGGCGAGACGCTGCGGATGGAGCTGGTCCGGGCGGCACGCACGCGGATCGGCATCGACGACAACGAGTACGTCGAAGGGGTGAGCAGCGTCGCCTCGGTCGTCCTCGACGAGGACGGCTCACCGGTCGCCTCCCTGGCGCTCACCGGCCCACGGAGCGTGGCCCACGCGGGGTACGAGCAGCTGCTGCTCGACGTGTGCGCCCGGGCCAGCGCCGCGATGCGCCGGTGACTGCATCCCGCCGCTACTGAGGTACCGCCCCGGGGCGGAGCGGCTCCAGCGTCTGCGCCGCTTCCGCGAGCGAGGGGCGGTCGGCCGGCTCCGGCTCGAGGGCGGTCTCGATGAGACCCGTCAGCGGCCGGGGTAGGTTGCGTCGCCGCAGTCGGGCGAAGGGGGCCCGCCGCCCCGGGGACCGCGTGCGGTCGTCCGCGCCGAAGGGGCGCCTCCGAGTCGCCGCCCGGTAGAGGACTCCCCCGAGGCCGTAGACGTCGCTGGCCGGGCCGACCCGACCTCCCGTGATCTGCTCCGGTGGCATGTACCCGGCCGTACCAGTCCCCGCAGGGCAGGCGCCCGGCGGCCGGGCGATGCCGAGGTCGAGGACGGTGACCCGCCCGCCGCCGAGGACGAGGTTCGACGCCTTGAGGTCGAGGTGGAGGATTCCGTTGACGTGCAGGTGGCCGAGCACGTCGACCAGCTGCAGCCCGAGTTCGACCAGGTCCGCCCCCGACAGGCCGTACCGGCGCGTGTCGAGCAGGCGACCCAGCGTGTGGCCCGTCAGGGTCTCGAGGACGATCACCGGCTCGGGGGCGGGACGCACCTCGTAGCACCGGACGAGACCCGGGTGGGCCAGCTGCTGCAGGGTCCGCCCCTCCCGCAGCAAACGGGCCACCGCCTTGGCGTCACCGGAACTGTCGGGGCGAATCGTCTTGACCACGCAGGGCCGGTGCAGCGCCTCGTCCCGGGCCGCGTGCACGGCGAAGGTGCGGCCCACCGCGACCGGCCCGGTCACGCTCAGTCCGGTGATCGACGGCGCCTCCACGGCAACGGCTTCCGCGGTCATGTTCGGGCCTCCGCCGCCCCGACGAAGGCGACCTCTCCCGGCAGGTCCGCCAGATCCTCGACCACCCGGCCGCCCTCGATCCGCACGACGCGGTCGGCGTGGGCGATGACCTCGGGGTCGTGCGAGACGACCAGCGCGGTCCGACCCCGGAGGAGGCGGCGGATCGGGCCGACGAGCCGAGCGGCGGACGCCGGATCCAGCCCGGCCGTCGGCTCGTCGAGGACCAGGACGGGGGCGTCCCTGACCATCGCCCGCGCCACCGACAGTCGCTGCCGCTGCCCACCGGAGAGCAACCGTCCGCGCTGGCCGATCCGGGTCATCATCCCCTCGGGCAGCCCCTCCACGACCTCCCGGAGGTCGGCGGCCTCGATGGCGCGCTCGACATCCTCCTCGCCGGCAGCCGGGTTGCCGAAGCGGATGTTCTCCTCGAGCGTGCCGTCGAAGACCAACGTCTCCTGCAGGACGACGGCGACGTTGTCCCGCACCGATGCCACGGTCAGGTCGCGCAGGTCCTCACCATCGAGGCGGACGGCCCCCGACTGCGGGTCGTGGAAGCGCAGCGCGAGCTTGACCACGCTGGACTTGCCCGCCCCGCTGGACCCGACCAGCGCCGTGAGGGTCCCGGGCTCGAGGTCGAGGGAGAGGTCCCGCAGCACTGCCCTCGTGGTCCCGGGGTAGACGAACTCGACGTGGTCGAGGGCCACGTGCCCGCACGTGCGCCCGACCGCCCGCGCACCCGGCCGATCCCGCACCTCGGGCTCCGCGTCGAGCAGCTCGATCACCCGCTCTGCGCCGGCACCGGCCGCATAGGCGGTGTTGACAAGGTTTCCGAGGGAGCCCACCGGTCCGTAGAGCTGGCTGAGGTAGGCGGCGAAGGCGAGCAGCCCGCCCAGGGTCAGCTCTCCCCGGATGAGCAGCCAGGTCCCCAGGCCGGCCACAACGAGGGTGCCCAGCAGCTCGGTCAGGTCGACCAGGGGTGCGTAGGTGGCACGCAGCCGAGTCGCCTCCATCCGGGCGCGGTACCGGGCGTGGTTCTGCTCGGCGAGGCGCTCGGACTCGGCACCCTGCTGGTTGTAGGCCTGCACGAGTGCCACATTGGCCAGGCTCTCCTCCACGACCGCGGACAGCGCCCCGCTGTGCCGGGTCTGCTCACGCGTGGCCCGCCGGATCCGCACCGAGAAGCGGCGCGCCAGCCCGGCGAAGAGTGGGACGGCGACGAGGGAGGCCAGGGCGAGCTGCCACTGAAGCCAGAAGAGCGCCCCGGCGAAGACGATGATTCGCAGCCCGTTGAGGACCAGGCGAAGGATGCCGGAGACGACGAGTCGTTCGATCGCCTTGACGTCCCCGGTCATCCGCGCGATGACGTCACCGAGGTGGCGGCGCTCGAAGAAGCCCAGCGACAGGGTCTGCACCCGGTCGAAGACCCCCTGCCGCAGGTCCAGCACGAAGCGCTCGGCCGCGAGCGCGCTCGCGATGCGTCGACCGAAGCCGACGACCCCCGCGAGCAGCGTCAGGCCCACGTAGGCCAGCGCGACCCACCAAAAGGCCTCCAGGTCTCGCGGCACCAGCACCCGGTCCACGAGGACCTTGAACATGCCGATCGTCAGGGCCGACACGAGCGAGGACCCGGCGGCAAGCACGAGCGAGGCCACGATCAGTCCCCGGTGCGGCCGGGCGTACGGCCAGAAGCGGCCCACGACGGTCCGGATCGGCACCGGCGGGGCCGGGCCCACGGGCCCGGCCCCCTTCGTGCGGACGGTGTGCATCCTGACCCGGCCGGTCAGTCGGAGTCGCCGGTCTGCGAGGCGCCGGAGTTGCCGGTGCCGCTGGCGCTCTCGGCGGACTTCGACGTGCCGGAGGTCCCGGTGCCGGCGGAGCTGCCGTTCGCAGCCGGGGTGATGCGGCTGAGCAGTCCCATGGTGGTGCTCCTCTCGATTGGGCTCCCGTGGTGGGCTTGCACCTCCCACGCTGCGCCCGCACGGAACAGACCGGAACCGATTTGGCACCCCTTTGGCGCCGCCTTGAGGAGTGCTTATCCCTCGGGCCGGTCGATGCTGCGCGGCGTCGCGAAGGTCATCCGCACCCGCAGACCCCCGGTGGGTGGGCTGGTGAGCGTGACTTCCCCGCCGGCCGCCCGGGCGGTCCGCCGCACGATGTCGAGGCCGAGGCCGGTCGACCCCTGGGCGGGCTCTCCCTTCGCCCCGTCGAGGCCGGGGCCGTGGTCGGTGACGGTGAGCGCCCCTCCGCCACCGGGGAGGGCGGAGAGCTCGACGGCGAAGGGAGCCCTCTCCTCCGTGTGGGCGAAGACGTTGCCGAGCAGGGCGTCCACGACCGTGGACAGGTCGTGCTCGCTGAGGCGGGCCCAGAGTGGTGACGTGGGAACACGCGAGGTGACCTCCCGGTGCTCGTCCTCGGCCAGCACCGCCCAGAAGTCCAGTCGCGAGGCGACGACCGCGGAGGCATCGCACCGTGCCACCGCGCCCTCGCGTGCGGGGCGGCGAGCCTCGCGGATGACCGTGTCGACGCGGCGCTCCAGTGCCTCCATGGCCGACGACACCCTTTCGCGCTCGGCCTCGTCGTCGATCGACTCGACGCTGAGCCGCAGAGCCGTCAGCGGGGTGCGCAGCTCGTGCGAGAGGTCGGCCACGTGGTCACGCTCGGCCTCGAGCAGCTCGGTGACGCGGCCGGCGAGCAGGTTCACCCCTCCGGCCACCTGTCGGACCTCCCGTGGGCCCGCCGGATCCGCACGAGCGGTCAGGTCACCGTCGGCGAGCCGGTGGACGACCTGGACCAACCGGTCGATGGGAGCCACGATGGTCCGGCCGAGGCGGTCGGCGACAAGCACGGAGAGGGCCAGCAGCACCACCCCGAGCGCGACGAGCAACGCCTCGGTGGCGAGCACCCCGCTGCCGAGCTGCTCGTCGGTGACGAAGGTGCGCGTCACCGCGGCGTCCCCCGACCCCTGCTGGGTGGCGACGAGCACCTCGCGGCCGTCATCGCGATCGACGGTCAGGCTGCGTCCGGTCCGGGCCAGGTCGACCGCGGAGGACTCCTCCGCAGGGCTCCCGAGCACCGTGCCATCCCCGAAGAAGACGGTCATCGGGTACGGCTGGGAGTCGCTCTGCTCGATCCGTCTCAGGGCGGCCTCGAGGCCGTCCCGACCGCTCGTACCGACAACCGTGGCCAGCTGCTCGGCCTGGTGGGCGGCGGCGTTGGTGGCGCGGTCCGCGGCGACCGTGCGCACGAGCAGGGACAGCGGGACGAGGAAGGCGATCAGCACGACCGAGGAGGTCAGGGCGACCAGGACCACCAGGCGTATCCTCATCCGTTGTCACCACGCGGCGGGTCGTCGGCGGGTTCCGCGACCCGGACACCGACCCCGCGCACGGTGTGCAGGTAGCGCGGCTCGGCGGCCGTCTCCCCCAGCTTGCGGCGCAGCCAGGACAGGTGCACGTCGATGGTCTTGTCCGCTCCGCCAGCGGCTTGGCGCCACACCTCGACGAGCAGCTCCCGCTTCGGGACGACCTCCCCTGCGCGCTCCGCGAGGTAGAGCAGCAGGTCGAACTCCTTGACCGTCAGCTCGACCGGCGCCCCGTCCAGCGTGACGGTCCGGGTGCGGGCGTCGACCTCGAGCCCACCGACGCGCACGGGTAGGCCGCGCTCCCTGCCTGCGGTCCGGCGGAGCACGGCGCGGATGCGGGCGTCGAGCTGGCGCGCGCTGAAGGGTTTGACGACGTAGTCGTCCGCGCCCGCGTCGAGGGTGCGCACGACACCGGCGTCCTCGTCGCGCGCGGTCTCGACGATCACCGGGACCTCGGACGTGGAGCGGAGCATGCGCAGCACCTCCAGCCCGTCGATGTCCGGCAAACCGAGGTCAAGGGCGACGACGTCGGGGGCCCCGCTCACCGACGCCTGCAGGGCCGCGGCCCCGGTCGCGGCCGTTGTCACCGCGTGCCCGAGCTCGTCCAACGCGTGCGCGAGCGGGATGCGGACCGACGCGTCGTCCTCCACGAGCAGCACGTGTGGCATGGATCGACGATAGCGCTGCCGGCTTCGCCCCCGGGGTCGAGATGACGTCCCGGCGCGGGGCCGGCGCCGAGTTGTGGGTGGCTTAACCCTGGCTTAGCGGCGCGTCGGAGATGATGACTCCGTGAGCCGTATCCTCGCCCTCGTCGCGGCTTGGGTGGTCGCCACCGCGCTGGCCGTCGCGATCGGCCTGCTCGCGGTGACGCGGGTGGGGGATGCTCTGACCGGTGAGCAGACCCGGCCCATGAGTCCGCCGGCTGTCGAGCGTGCCCTCGACGCGGAGGCGGACGAGCCTCCCGAGGGCACGCCGAGCACCACGCGGACATCCGGCTCGAGCAGGACCTCCGCCGGAGGCGTGACTACCCGCACGATCGCCACGCCCGGCGGCACCGTGGTCGCGCGGTGCCACGATGCCCGGGTCCGGGTGGTCTCCTGGACGCCGGACCAGGGCTTCGAAGTCGAGGACGACGTCGCCACCGGGCCGAGGAGGACGGCGTACCTGAGGTTCGAGTCGGAGGACCGCGACGTCGACGTCACCATCGACTGCCGCGACGGGGTGCCGGTCGAGCACACCGTGACCCGCAAGGATGATTGACGCCCGCCGTCCGGCCGCCCGGTGGCTCCGTCCTACCGCTGTGCCGCATCCCCGTACGGAAGGAACCTTCCGGGCGCACACCTCCGTACGGGCATGCGGTGCCTGGACGTGCCACGCGGTGGCACGGGAGGTCGCCGGGGCCCCCTTCGCGGGCCATGGTCATGGCATGCACAGTGACGTGGTGATCGTGGGAGCCGGCCCGGCGGGGCTGGCACTGGCCAACCTCCTCGGCGGCTACGGCCGCGACGTGGTCGTGCTCGAGCAGCGCAGCGAGCTCATCGACTACCCGCGCGGCGTCGGGCTGGACGACGAGTCGATGCGCTCCATCCAGACGATGGGGCTGACCGACCGGGTCGAGCCGTACACGATCCCGCACCACGTGATGCGGCTGGTCAACGGCCGCGGCGAGACGATGATGACCAATGCCCCGCAGGGTGAGCCCTTCGGCTGGCCGCGGAAGTTCGGCTTCATCCAGCCGCTCGTCGACCGCGAGCTCTACCGCGGCCTGGAGCGCCACGACTCCGTGCAGGTCCTCTTCGACCACACCGTCACCGACTCCCGGGACGTCGGCGACCACGTGGAGGTCACCGCCACCGTCGCGCTGCCGGACGGCGCGCAGGAGGAGCGGACCTTCACCGCCGAGTACCTGATCGGGTGCGAAGGGGGCTCCTCCCCCACCCGGAAGCGGATGGGAGTCGACTTCGTCGGGCAGTCCCCGTCGACCCGCTGGGTCGTCATCGACGTGCGCAACGACCCCCTCGGGCTGCCGAACGTCTACCTCGGCGCCGACCCCGCCCGCCCGTACGTCTCGATCGGGCTGCCGCACGGGATCCGCCGCTGGGAGTTCATGCTCTTCGAGGACGAGGGCGACGAGCAGGTCGAGGACGACGCCTTCGTCGCCCGGCTGCTCGAGGGCCACGTGCCGGACCCCGCGACCCTGGACGTCATCCGTCGGCGGGTCTTCACCCACCACGGGCGCGTGGCCAGCAGCTTCCGGCAGGGACGCATCCTCATCGCCGGCGACGCTGCGCACCTGATGCCGGTGTGGATGGGCCAGGGGTGGAACTCCGGCATCCGCGACGCCACCAACCTCGCGTGGAAGCTCGCGAGCGTCCTCTCCGGGCAGGCCGACGACAGCCTCCTGGACACCTTCGACACCGAGCGCCGCGACCACGCGAAGGCGATGGTCGACCTGTCGCTGACCTTCGGCTCGGTCATCAAGCCGACCAACCGCGCCGTGTGCGCCGTGCGCGACACCGTCAGCCGCGCGATGAACCTCAGCCCCCGCGTGAAGTCCTACTTCTCGGACATGCGGTTCAAGCCAATGCCCTTCTACGCGAAGGGGGCCCTCGTCGCCCCCGACACGCACACCCCCGGGCAGCAGCCGCGGGCGCGCACCTCGAGCTTCCGGACCGTGCGCAACGCGGTCGAGAAGAAGACCCCCGTCGGGGTGCAGTTCCCCCAGCCGCGGGTCAACAGCAGCGAGCACACCGGTGCGCGCCTCGACGACGTCATCGGCTCGTGGTGGACGGTCGCGGCCTGGGGCAACGACCCGGCCCGCCTCTTCACCGCGGAGGAGCGGGAGCAGCTGGCCGCCATGGGTGCCCGCCTCGTCTCCTTCATGTCCGAGAGCCAGCGCCCCTGGGCCGAGGAGGAGTACGCCGGCTCCGGCACCCTGATCGTCGGCGACGTCGACGGCACCCTCAAGGGCTGGTTCGACCGACACGCGGTCGGCGTGGCCTTCCTGCGGCCGGACCGCTTCGTCGGCGCGGCCTGCCTCGCCCAGGACGCGGGCACGGTGCTCGCCGCGCTGCGAGTGGCCATGGGCGCCCTTCGAGGCGCCCACGCGGAACGTGGGACCCGAGCCGCGGGGCGGCTTCGCACCTCAGGAACCACCCTTCGAGGCGACTCCGTCGCACCTCAGGACGCGGCCGAATCACCGGTCCCTGAGGTGCGAGGGCGCCCGCGCCCGAGCCTCGAAGGGCCGACCCTCGAAGCGCCGGACCTCACGAAGGAGATCTCGGCATGAGTCTGTCGTTGGTGGCGATGTCGCACACGCCGTTGTTGCACCATGTTCAGGTCGAGCCGGAGGTCCGGGCCGAGGTCGAGGCCTCCTTCAGCGCGGTGCGGGAGTTCGTGGCCGAGGTCGATCCGGACCTGGTGATCACGATCGGGCCGGATCACTACAACGGGTTCTTCTACGACACGATGC
>CAYLUX010000075.1:0-12389 GCA_964386935.1 uncultured Janibacter sp. | reverse complement strand
CTCGGAGAGCACCTGGACGTTGCCGAAGGAGGCCGAGCGCAGCTTCAGCCGCCACGGGGTCTTCTCCCCGCGGGAGACGAGGAAGTACCCGTTGAGCCCCAACGGGTTCTCCGTCGCGGTGTACAGCTCGCCCTCGGGGACCTTGAGGACCTTCGGCAGCCGCTGGTTGATCGGACCCTTCGGGAGGGAGCGCAGCCGCTCCACGCAGGCATCGGCCAGGTCGAGCCCGACGTGGGTCTGCTCGAGCAGCACCTCGAGGCGGGCCAGGCTGTCGCCGGCGGTGCGGGTGACGACCCGGCCGGGGCCCCCTTCGGCGAAGAGCTCGCCGTAGGCGAGGTACGGCGCGTCGCGCCGCAGGTCCAGGTCCACTCCCGAGGCGCGGGCGATCGGACCGGAGACGCCGTAGGACTCGGCGAGCGAAGGGGGCAGCACGCCGACCCCCTTCGTCCTCGCCTGCACGATCTCGTTGCCGACGAGCAGCGACTCCAGCTGCGGCATCCGCTTGCGCACCGCGGCGACCGCTGCGGAGACCCGGTCCAGCCAGCCCGCCGGCAGGTCCTCGTAGAGGCCGCCGACCCGGTTGAACATGAAGTGCATCCGTCCGCCGGAGATCTCCTCCATGACCGACTGGATCTCCTCCCGCTCGCGGAAGGAGTAGAAGATCGGCGTCATCGCGCCGAGCTCGAGGGGATAGGAGCCGAGGAACATCAGGTGGTTCAGCACCCTGTTGAGCTCCGCGAGGAGGGTGCGGGCCCACACCGCCCGCTCCGGCAGCTCCATCCCGAGCATCCGCTCGACCCCGAGCACCACACCGAGCTCGTTGGCGAAGGCCGAGAGCCAGTCGTGGCGGTTGGCCAGGACGGTGATCTGCCGGTAGTCGCGGACCTCGAAGAGCTTCTCGGCGCCGCGGTGCATGTAGCCGACGACGGGCTCTGCGGAGATGATGCGCTCGCCGTCGAGGGCCACGCGCAGCCGCAGCACGCCGTGCGTCGCGGGGTGCTGCGGGCCGATGTTGAGCACCATGTCGGCGCTCGCCAGGGATGCGTCCCCGACTCCGACGTCCAGCGTGCGCGGGGTGGTGGGACTGGCCATGGCGCCAGTATGGAGCACGTGCAGGGGGTTGCCGCAGAGGCGACCGCTGGCACCATGGCCCGGTGCCATCTCGTCCCCGTGCCCGACGCCTCCTGGCCGCAGCAGCGGTCGTGGCGGTGGCCGCCGGTGTCGCCGCGGGCTGTGCCTCTCCGTCGAACTGGACGCCGGGGCAGCGTGCCGTCGTGGACGCGGGGACCGTGCTGGACCCGTGGTTCGAGGCGGTCCGGCGGGCCGACGAGGAGGCGGCGACGATCGTCGTCATGGGGGACTCGGTGAGCGAGGGAGCCGGTCTGACCACGCCCCGGAAGCGCTGGGTCGACCGGCTGCAGCGCGGCCTGCGGCAGCGGGCCGGGACGCCCGGGTGCGAGGTCGGTCCCGCCGGGTACGACGGCACGACCTCCCTGGTGCCGACCTTCTACCAGACCGAGAGCCTCCCTTCGCCGGCCGTGCAGGGGAGGGCCGAGAGGGCCCTCGAGGTCGGGCCCGGCGGGCGCGCGATGCGGCTCGCGCCCGGTGGGAGCGTCACTTGGCCGGTGCGGGCCAGCGGCGTCGACGTCGGCTACCGCACCCGGAGCGGGGGCGGCCGGGTGGCCTTCGAGGTCGACGGCGAGCGAAGGGGGTCGCGCACGACGGGCGTGGACGGCGAAGGGGGGCGCGCCGTGTGGTCCTCCCCGGACCTGGGGCCCGGTCGGCACGTCGTCACCGCGCGCAACGTCAGCGACGAGCCGGCGTCGGTGATCGTCACTGACCTCATCCCGTACCGGGGGGACCGGGAGCGGTGCGTGCACGTCTTCGACGCCTCCCGGTCCGGGGTGCGGCTCGCGACGATCGTGCGCACGCCGGGCTACCTCGCGGACACCCTCTCGCTGCAGCCCGACCTGCTCCTGGTGCCGCTCGGTTTCAACGACATCATCGCCCGGACGCCGCCGGCGGAGTTCCGTCGGGACCTGGGCCGGCTCGTCCGGGAGTCGCGGGCCCTCGGGTACGAGGGGCCGGTGTTGCTCGTCGGGTGGTTCACGCCCGATCTGTACCCGTGGCAGCCGGCATGGCGGGACTATCTCGATCAGATGCAGGGAGCCACCCGGATCGAGGGGGTCAGCTTCGTCAACCTCGCGCCGGTGCTGCCACCGGTGCGCGAGGCGCCGGACGGGATCTACTACGACCGGCTGCACCCCTCCGCCAAGGGGCAGCCACTCATCTCGCGGGCGCTCGTGCCCGCGCTCGCGCCGCGCGCGGAGGACACCGACGCGAAGGTGACGAGGACGGAGACGCCGAGCGCGGAGTGAGGCGGCGCGCCCATGGCCGTGCCGCGGTGGCACCCGATATCCACCCCTGTGCATGACTACGGCCCTGACCCGTGTGGCGGGTCATGACCCGCCACACGGGTCAGGGCCGTAGTGCTCGCAGGCACCAGTGTCAGGCGACCAACCCCGGACGCTGCCGGGTGGATGGCTGGTCCGCCCCCTCCTGCAGACCGTAAGCTGCTCACCGGGCTGAGTCGGCGGTGATCCGACGGCGACCCCAGAGGAAGTCACCGAAGCCGGGGCCGGTCAGCGCGCCCGCGTGCGATGCCCGGGAGAGCGCGGCGAGGTAGCCGGCCGGGTCTGTGCTCGCCAGCTCGATCGGCGGACGGGTGCCGTCGATGCCCAGCTCCCGCAATGCCTCCCGCTGGGTGGTCACCGTGAGGCGAAGGGAGTCCATCGCCACGTGGGCGGTCAGGTCGCAGCTGCCGTCCGGCGTGGGTGTGCAGACCGCGCCGTCGCGGTAGCCGACGAGCGTGCCCTCCTGCGGGCGGGTGCCGGTGAGGTGGCCGTAGTCGACGACGAGCAGCAGGCCGGAGCCGATGCGCTGGGTCAGCCCTGCCAGTGCTTCATCGCGGGGGCGGCCGACTTCGACGACCTCGCCCGGCGTGTACGGCCCCGGCCACCACCGCTCAGCCCAGTCCGCGTCGGGTCCGGCGAGCGGGGCGCCGAGGTGTTCGGCGCCGGCCTCGTCGAGGAGGACCTCGCGGAGGGTGCCGTCCTCGTCGGCGCGGGCGATCGGGCAGGGCACGACGTCGAGCCACTCGTGCGCGAGGACGAGCGCGTCCCGCGGGTCGCCCAGGTCCGGCAGGTCGGCGCCGCCTGGGGAGACCAGCCAGTCGATGCGCGGGTCGAGGCTCTCGGGACGGGGGACGACGTCGACCCCGAGGAGCTCGAGATCCGGGTCGCTCTCCGTGGTGAGGTCGGCGAGGGCGGCGAGCAGCTCGCCTCTGCCGCAACCGATGTCGACGACCCGGCGCAGCCCCTCACGGGCGGTCAGCTCGAGCAGCGCCTCGGCGAGCAGCCCCGCTGCCTGTCCCTGCGCGGAGGTGGCGAAGTGCCCCGCCGGCCCCTCGGGGCGGCGGTAGAAGCCCCCTTCGCCGTACAGCGCCTGCTGCCACGCCTGCTCGAACGTCCGCACCCGGCCATTCTCGCCCCGGCCGGGTTCGCGGGTAGCGTCCTGCCGGTGAGTACGCCACCACAACGGCCAGCCGGGCGACCCATCCTGCGCGTCGGAGTCGTCGGCACCGGGCGCGTGGGCGCGGTGCTCGGCGCCGCACTGCGATCCGCCGGGCACGAGATCGTCGCCGCCTCCGCGGTCTCGCAGGACTCCCGCGACCGGGCCGAGCTGCTGCTGCCCGAGGTGCCGATCCTGCCCGTCCCCGAGGTCATCGAGCGCGCACAGCTCGTGCTGCTCGCCGTGCCCGACGACGCCCTCGTCGACCTCGTCGCGGGACTGCACAGCACCGGTGCCTGGCGCGAGGGGCAGCTCGTGGCGCACACGTCGGGCCGGCACGGGCTGGCCCCCTTCGCTCCGGTGGCGGGGACGGTGCTCGGCATGGCGATCCACCCGGCGATGACCTTCACCGGGACCAGCCTCGACCTCTCCCGGCTGCCCGAGGCCTGCTTCGGGGTCACCACGCCCGAGGAGATGCGCCCGGTCGCCGAGGCACTCGTCGTCGAGATGGGCGGGGAGCCGGTGTGGGTGCCGGAGCACACGCGCGGTCTCTACCACGCGGCCCTCGCGCACGGCTCCAACCACATGGTCACCCTCGTGGCCCAGGCGATGGAGATCCTCACCTCCGCCGGCATCGAACCCGCGGACCGGGTGCTTCGCCCGCTGCTGCAGGCCAGCCTCGACAACGCGCTCTCCGGGGGTGACGCCGCTCTCACCGGCCCCGTCGCGCGCGGCGACGCCGGTACGGTGTCCGCGCACCTGGGCGAGCTGGCCGACCTGCCGGAGGACATCCGACCCGCCTACCTCGCGCAGGCGCGGGCCACCGCCCGACGGGCCGTCCGCAGCGGACGGCTGCGGGGCGAGGCCGCCGAGCAGATCCTTCACGCCCTCGACGAGGAGCAGCCATGAGCGAGACCGCCACCCCGATGATCGCGCGCACCCGGGCCGAGCTGGCCCCCGCGCGTGATCGCCTCGACGACGGCGACGTCGCGGTCGTGATGACGATGGGCGCGCTCCACGAGGGGCACGCCGAGCTGATCCGCACCGCCCGCCAGCGTGCCCGGCACGTGCTCGTGACGATCTTCCTCAACCCGCTGCAGTTCGGGCCGGGGGAGGACCTCTCGAAGTACCCGCGCACCTTCGACGACGACCTGGCGATCTGCACCCGCGAAGGGGTCGACCTCGTCTTCGCGCCGACCCCCGACGTGATGTACCCGGAGGGCGAGCCCGGCGTGCGCATCTCCGCCGGGCCGCTCGGGGACGTGCTCGAGGGGCAGTCCCGCCCCGGGCACTTCGACGGGATGCTCACCGTCGTCGCCAAGCTCATGCACCTCACCCGCGGGGACCTCTTCTACTTCGGGCAGAAGGACGCCCAGCAGCTGCTGCTCGTGCGGCGGATGTCGCGCGACGTGGACTTCGGCGCGACCGTCGTCGCGGTGCCCACGGTCCGCGAGGCGGACGGCCTGGCGATGAGCAGCCGCAACACCTACCTCTCGGAGAACGACCGGCAGACCGCCCTCGTCCTCTCCCGGGCGCTGTGGGCCGGTGCCGAGCACGCCGAGGAGGGCCCCTCCGCCGTGCGTCGTGCCGCCCGCGAGGTGCTCGTCACCGAGCCGCTCGCGCTCGTGGACTACCTCGTGCTCGTCCACCCGGACACCCTCGAGGAGGTGCCCGAGTGGTACAAGGGCGAGGCGCTGCTCGCGGTCGCCGCCAAGGTCGGCACCACCCGGCTCATCGACAACACCCCCGTGCTGCTGGGGCCCGGCGGGGGCGCGCTGCCGGTCTTCTCCGAGGACGTCGCGGGCTGAGGCGCCGCAGGGGGCCACCAAGGTGCCGAAACCAGCACATCCGGACCTCTGAGACACTGGAGGACGGTCAACCCGTTCAAGAAGAAGGACATCCACCGTGCAGCGCTTCATGCTCCACAGCAAGATCCACCGGGCCACCGTCACCCAGGCGGACCTGCACTACGTGGGCTCTCTGACCATCGACCGTGACCTCATGGACGCCGCCGACATGCTCCCGGGCCAGCAGGTGGACGTCGTCGACGTCGACAACGGCAGCCGGCTGACGACCTACGCCATCGAGGGGGAGCGCGGCACCGGCATCATCTGCATCAACGGCGCGGCCGCCCGCCTCGTCCAGCCCGGCGACACGGTGATCATCATCGCCTACGCCGCGATGGACGACGCCGAGGCGCGCAGCTTCGAGCCGCAGGTCGTCTTCGTCGACGACAAGAACGCGATCGTCGAGGTCGACCACGACGCCGGCGACGTGCCCGACGGGTACGGCCTGTCCACCTCGGCGGTCACCGCGCGCTCCCACGCCCAGGGCACGGAGGGGTGAGCGACCCCGGCGTCGTCTCGCTGCCCCGGCGGCTGGCCGCGCCCGCCCCCGGCTGGAGCACGTCCGCCGAGGTCATCGTCATCGGCTCCGGCATCGCCGGCCTGACCTGCGCGCTGCGCCTGCGTGAGCAGGGACGCCAGGTCCTCCTCGTCACCAAGACCCGCCTCGCGGCCGGCTCGACCGCCTGGGCGCAGGGCGGCATCGCCGCCGCGCTCGCCGAGACCGACTCCCCGCAGGACCACCTCGACGACACCCTCGTGGCCGGGGTCGGGCTGTGCGACGAGGACGCCGTGCGCACCCTCGTCACCGAGGGGCCGCAGCGAGTCCGGCAGCTCGCGGCCGCAGGGGCCAACTTCGACCTCGACGAGGCCGGCCACATCCTCCTCACGCGCGAAGGGGGCCACCACGCCGACCGCATCGCCCACGCCGGCGGCGACGCCACCGGCGCCGAGATCTCCCGCGCGCTCCTCGCGGCGCTCGCGGCCGTCGCCGACGACCCCGGCATCGAGGTCATCGAGGACGCACTCGTGCTCGACCTGCTCACCTCCACCGACGGACGCGTCTGCGGCGTGACGCTGCACGTCATCGGTGAGGGCGAGCACGACGGCGTCGGCTCCGCCCACGCCCGGGCCGTGGTGCTCGCGACGGGCGGCCTCGGCCAGATCTACACCTCCACGACGAACCCCTCGGTGGCCACCGGCGACGGGGTGGCCGCCGCCCTTCGCGCCGGCGCCGCCGTCACGGACCTGGAGTTCGTCCAGTTCCACCCCACCGTCCTCTACCTCGGGGAGGGCTCGACGGGCCAGCAGCCGCTGATCTCCGAGGCGGTGCGCGGGGAGGGCGCGGTGCTGCGGGACGAGGAAGGCGAAGCCTTCATGCAGGGCGTGCACCCGCTCGCCGACCTCGCGCCGCGCGACGTCGTGGCCAGGGCGATCCTCGAGCGGATGGCCGCGACCGGGGCCGAGCACGTGTGGCTCGACGCGCGGGCGCTCGGGGCGGACTTCCTCGCCCGACGCTTCCCGACGATCCTCGCGCGCTGCCGCGACCTCGGGATCGACCCGGCCACCGACCTGCTGCCCGTGGCACCGGCCCAGCACTACGCCTCCGGCGGGGTGCGCGTCGACCTGCACGGGCGCAGCTCCCTCGACGGGCTCTGGGCGGTCGGCGAGGTCTCCTGCACGGGGGTGCACGGGGCCAACCGGCTGGCGTCGAACTCGCTGCTCGAAGGACTGGTCTTCGCCCACCGGGCCGCCGAGGACATCCACGCCCGGCTGGCGAAGGGGGCACTGCCCCAGGCTTCACCGGCCGAGGACGGCCCCACCGGTGCGCTGGTCGACGGGGAGCGCCGGGTCGCGCTGCAGCGGGTGATGACCCGGGGCGCGGGACCGATCCGCAGTGCCGCACCCGCTGCCGAGGCGCTGGAGACCCTGGCGGAGGCGTCGGCCGGTGCCGAGTCGTCGGGTGGTGCGGAGCCGGGCCCGGATGCCTGGGAGAGCACCAACCTGCTCCACCTCGGGCAGGTGCTGCTCACCGGCGCGCTGCTGCGCGAGGAGAGCCGCGGTGGGCACGTGCGCAGCGACCACCACGAGCGTGACGACACGAACTGGTGCGCTCACCTGCTGCAGGTGCGCGACCCCGATGACGGCGAGGTCGCCGTCATCAAGCTCGAGGTCGAGCCGGCGCTGCCGGCGACCTCGCTCGACGAGGAGACGGAGGGCGAGCAGTGACGGTGGCGGACTTCCCCCTCGAGGCCGCGCGGCGGATCGTCGCGACGGCACTGGACGAGGACCTGGGCCCCGACGGCCTGGACGTGACGAGCATGGCCACCATCCCGGCCGAGCAGCGCGGGGCCGGCCACGTCGTCGCCCGTGAGGCCGGTGTGCTCGCCGGTGGGCCGGTCATCGGTCTCGTGCTCGAAGGGGTGGCGGCGCGGACCGGGGGCACGCTCCCTTCGCTGGAGGTGGTGGTCGAGGACGGGCAGCGGGTTGCCGCCGGTGACGTGCTCGCCGTGCTCGACGGCCCGCTGCAGCAGGTGCTCATGGCCGAGCGCACTGCGCTGAACCTGCTCTCCCGCCTCTCCGGGGTCGCCACGCACACCCGCCGCTGGGCGGATGCGCTCGCCGGGACCGGCTGCTCGGTGCTCGACACCCGGAAGACGACGCCCGGGCTGCGCGAGCTGGAGAAGTACGCCGTGCGTGCCGGGGGCGGTCGCAACAAGCGGATGGGGCTCTTCGACACCGCGATGGTCAAGGACAACCACCGCCACGCCGCCGGTGGGGTCGGGCCCGCCTTCGAGGCCATCCGGGAGCGCTTCCCGCAGGTGGCGATCGAGGTCGAGGTCGAGAGCACGGCCGAGGCGATCGAGGCGCTGGAGGCGGGGTCGCGCTTCCTCATGTGCGACAACATGACTCCCTCGCAGCTGCGGGAGACGGTGACCGCCGCCCGCGAATGGGCCTCCGCGAGAGGCGAATCGGTCGAGATCGAGGCGACCGGCGGACTCAGCCTCGCCGTCGCCGCCGACTACGCCGCCACCGGGATCGACTGGATGAGCGTCGGTGGCCTCACCCATTCCTCGCCGATCATCGACCTCGCCCTCGACCTCGTCTGACCCGCGGGCCGTGTCCCCGGACCACCGGGCGCATCATGGATGGGTGCTCACGGTGACCGGACTGACCAAGGCCTTCGGCGAGCGGCCGGTGCTGCGCGAGCTCGACGTCACCGTGGCGAAAGGGGAGGTCGTCGCCCTCGTCGGCCCCAACGGCGTCGGCAAGTCCACCGCCCTGCGGTGCATCGTCGGTGCCGACACCCCGGACGAGGGTGAGGTGCTGCTGGACGGCGACCCCCTCGACACCCGCAGGCCCTCGACCCGCAGCGCCCTGTGCGCGGTCCTCGGGGACTTCGGGGTGATGCCCGAGCTGACCGTCGCCGAGCACCTCGACCTGCTCGCCCGCGCGCACTCCGTCGCCGCGCCCGGGCAGGTCGTCGACGAGGCGCTCGCGGGGGCACGGATCGAGCACGTCGCCGACCAGCTGCCGAGCACGCTCTCCTCGGGTCAGGCGCAACGCTTCGCGCTCGCGACCGCGATGGTCCGGCCGTGGGAGCTGCTGCTCGCCGACGAGCCCGAGCAGCGCCTCGACGACGCCGGGCGGGAATGGCTCGGGGAGTGGCTGGCCGGCCACGCGGCGACGGGCCGGTCCGTGCTCATGGCCTGCCATGACCCGGACGTCGTGGCAGGCAGTGGCGCGCGGGTGGTGACCCTCGCCGGTGAGGACTGAGGTCGGCGACCGCGCCGTCACCGACGACGGCGGTCGCGCCGCCGCCCGGGAGGTGCTTCGGCGACGTCGCCGCGGGAGCCGGGCCACCCCCTTCGGCCAGCTGGTCCAGGACTGGTACGTGGGGATCTTCATCACCGCGACGCTGCTGACGATGCTCTTCGCGGCCACGGGCAGCGCCATCCTCACGCCGGACTGCAGCGCTTCGGCCTGCCTCGAACCCTCCGGGTACCGCGTCGTCGCCGCCGGCCTCGCGCTCGTCGGGGTGGTCGGGCTCTTCCTCGGGCTGCGCGCCGCCGGCCCGGCGTCGAGCGACCCGGGCACCGCGACCTGGCTGCTCTCCTCGCCCGCCGACCGGTCAGTGCTGTTGCGGGGCACCGTGATTCGTGCCGAGGGCGTGGCGCTGGTCGCCGGTGGTGCGTGGGGTGTCCTCGTCGGCTTCGCGTTCGTGGGCGGCTCCGGTGGTGGAGCGGTGGTCGCGCTGCCGGTGATCACCTGTGCCGGAGCCGGACTGCTGTGCGCCCTGCTGCTCCTGCCGCTGGGGCTCCGGCTGCAGGGCGGTCACCTCGGACCGGCGTCGTCGCTGCGCGCTGTGACCGACGCCGAGCTGGCCCGCGCCGGACGCGCCGTCGAGGCGGTCGGCGCGGCGACGCTCATGCTCGACACCGCCGCTCTGGACTCGTTGGCGACACGGCGGCGCCTGGGCCGGCGAGGCCGCTACCGGAGCCGGCCGGGGGCCGGGGGAGCGCTCACCTCGATCCTCACCCACGAGCTGCGCGCCCTGACCCGGCGGGGCGGCCGGGTCGTCATCGGGCTCGCCGGCTGCGTCGGTGCGCTCGTGGCCGGGTTGCTGCTCGGCCGGTTCGTGGGCACGCTGCTCGCGGCGCTGGCCGTCCTCGTCCTCACGAAGTCCGCCGCCGGCGGTCTCACCACCTGGGTGACCACCCCGGGCCTGCGCCGCAGCGTGCCGATCGCCCCGGCGAGGGTGACCGCGGTGCTCGGGGCCGCCCCGCTCGTCCTCGGCCTGCTCGGGTCCGTCGTCGCGCTCGTGCCGCTGGGCCTGCCGTGGTGGGGACCCGTGCTGCTCGCCACGGGGTCCGCCGCGGGGGCGTTGCGCTCCTGCGACCCGCCACCCGATCTCGGGGTCGCCCTGTCCACGCCGGCCGGCGCGGTGCACGTCGGTCTGGTGCAGCGCCTCGTGCAGGGGGCGGACCTCGCGGTGCTCGGCGCGCTGGTGCTGCTCCTCGCGGAGGCCCACGACCTCGGCGCCGGTGTCGTGGTCGTCGGGGTCGGGCTGCTCGTGTGGCAGGTGGCGCGCGAGCGGCCGTGACCGGCCACGGGAGACCGGGGTCACCCCACAGGCGCGGATTCGGGGGCGCGGCCGGTCGCCGATATCGTGGTGACCCGTGAGTGACGCCCCCATCGAGACCCCTGCCGACGACGAGCTGCCCGAGCAGATGCGCATCCGCCGCGAGAAGCGGGACCGGATCCTCGAGGGCGGCGGCGACGCCTACCCGGTGGGCGCCCCGCGCACCCACACCCTGGCCGAGGTCAACGAGACCTGGGGCCACCTCGAGACCGGCGAGGAGACCCAGGACGTCGTCAGCGTCACCGGCCGGGTGATGTTCGTGCGCAACACCGGCAAGCTCGCCTTCGCCGCGCTGCAGGAGGGCATCGGCACCCGGCTGCAGATCATGCTCTCGCTCGCCGAGGTCGGGCAGGAGGCCCTCGACCAGTGGAAGCACGACGTCGACCTCGGTGACCACGTGGCCGTCACCGGTCGGGTCATCCGCTCCCGCCGCGGCGAGCTGTCGGTCATGGCCACCGAGTGGTCGATGGCCTCCAAGGCGCTGCGACCGCTGCCGGTCCTGCACAAGGAGCTCTCCGAGGAGGCCCGGGTCCGCCAGCGCTACGCGGACCTCGTGGTGCGCCAGGAGGCCCGCGACATGGTCCGGCTCCGTGCGGCCATCGTGCGGTCCATCCGGGAGACCCTGCACGCGCAGGACTACATCGAGATCGAGACCCCGATCCTGCAGCTGATCCACGGGGGTGCCGCGGCGCGTCCCTTCGAGACGCACATGAATGCCTTCGACCAGGACATGTCGCTGCGGATCGCGCTCGAGCTCCCCCTGAAGAAGGCCGTCGTCGGCGGCGTCGACCGCGTCTACGAGATGGGCCGGCTCTTCCGCAACGAGGGCGTGGACTCCACGCACTCACCGGAATTCACCTCCCTGGAGGCCTACCAGGCGTGGGGCGACCAGTTCACGATGGCCGAGCTCATCCGCGACATCCACCTCGCGGCCGCCGACGTGGCCGGCACCCGGCAGGTCACCACCTCCGCCGGCGAGGTCGACCTCGACGGCGAGTGGCGCTGGCTGCCCTTCTACGACGGGCTCAGCGACGCGGTCGGCGAGACGATCGACGTCGAGACCCCGCTGGAGCGCCTCCGCGAGATCGCCGACGCGAAGGGGGTCGAGCTGGACCCCGCGTGGGAGGCCGACAAGGCGGCCATGGAGCTGGTCGCCGAGCTCGTGGAGCCGACCTGCGTGCAGCCGACCTTCATCTGCGACTACCCGGCCATCGCCCAGCCGCTCGCGAGGCCGCACCGGGAGAAGCCCGGTCTCATCGAGGCGTGGGACCTCTTCATCGGGGGAGTCGAGCGGGGGACCGCATTCTCCGAGCTCATCGACCCGGTCATCCAGCGGGAGGTCCTCGAGGACCAGGCCCGTCGTGCGGCAGCCGGAGATGACGAGGCAATGCCGTTGGACGAGGACTTCCTGCGGGCGCTGGAGTTCGGTGCGCCGCCAATGGGGGGACTCGGTCTCGGTATCGACCGACTCATCATGCTCTTCACGGGGGCGGGTATCCGCGAAACCATTCTCTTCCCCCACCTGAAGCCAGAGGGCTGACATGGACATCATCGAGCAGATCTGGCCCTACATCGCAGCGCTCATCCCGACCGTCGGTGTGGCATTCCTCTTCTACTGGGTCGTGCGCTACATGATCGAGGCCGACCGCAGTGAGCGAAAGGCCCTCGCGAAGTGGAATGCCGAGCATGGCGAGGCCCCCGACGTCCGGGGGAACCTGGGCCGTCCGGCCCGCGACAAGCCGCAGGAGAGCGCGGCACAGGAGAAGGCCCCGGGGAAGACGTCGGATTCCTGACCCCAGAGGCGCCCTCCTGTGAATTGCGCAACCTTTTCC
>CAYLUX010000074.1:0-12430 GCA_964386935.1 uncultured Janibacter sp. | reverse complement strand
GTGAGGCCGGCGATGCCGCCACCGACGATGAGGACGCGTTCACGCACCCCTCGACGGTAGCGGTCGCCCCGCGGCCCTTCGAGGCTCGCAAGCTCGCACCTCAGGGACCGGTGGAAGGCGGCATTCGCACCTCAGGGAGCGGTCAGGTCAGGGTGAGGGCGCCCCCTTCGTCGTCGACGTCCACGGTGACCGTGGTGCCGTCGCGCACGTCGCCGGCGAGCAGGGCGGTGGCCAGGCGGTCACCGATCTCCTTCTGCACCAGGCGACGCAGCGGCCGGGCTCCGTAGGCGGGGTCGTAGCCCTTCTCGGCGAGCCAGGCACGGGCACCCTCGGTGACCTCGAGCTCGATGCGGCGGTCCGCCAGCCGGGTGGCCAGCTCGCGCACCTGCAGCTCGACGATGTGTCCGAGCTCGTCCTGCGACAGCGCGTCGAAGACGACGATCTCGTCCAGCCGGTTGAGGAACTCCGGCTTGAAGGACTGCCGCACCACGCCCATGACGGACTCGCGGCGGGCCTCCCCCTCGAGCGTCGGGTCGGTGAGGAACTGGCTGCCCAGGTTGCTCGTCATCACGAGGATGACGTTGCGGAAGTCGACCGTGCGGCCCTGACCGTCGGTCAGCCGCCCGTCGTCGAGCACCTGCAGCAGGATGTCGAAGGTCTCCGGGTGAGCCTTCTCCACCTCGTCCAGCAGCACGACCGAGTAGGGCCGGCGACGGACCGCCTCGGTCAGCTGACCACCCTCCTCGTAGCCGACGTAGCCGGGCGGGGCCCCGATGAGCCGGGCGACCGAGTGCCGCTCGGAGTACTCCGACATGTCGATGCGGACCATCGCCCGCTCGTCGTCGAAGAGGAAGTCCGCGAGCGACTTGGCCAGCTCGGTCTTGCCGACTCCGGTCGGGCCGAGGAAGAGGAAGCTGCCGGTCGGCCGGTCCGGGTCGGCGATGCCCGCCCGGGAGCGGCGCACCGCGTCCGAGACGGCCCGCACGGCCTCGGTCTGGCCGATGAGGCGGGAGCCGATGATCGACTCCATGCTCAGCAGCTTCTCGGTCTCGCCCTGCAGCAGCCGGCCGGCGGGGATGCCGGTCCAGGAGGCGATGACCTCGGCGATGTCGTCGCTGCCCACGCGGTCCTTGACCATGGGCGAGGTGTCACTCGCCTCGAGCTGGTCCTCGTGCGCCTGCGCCTCGTCGAGCTCGGCCTCGGCGGCCGGGATCTCCCCGTAGAGCAGCCGCGAGGCACCCTCGTAGTCGCCCTCGCGCTGCAGCCGGTCGGCCTGCGTGCGCAGGTCGTCCAGCCGAGCCTTCAGGTCACCGACGGCGTTCAGACCGGTCTTCTCGGCCTCCCACCGGGCGGTGAGCCCGGCGAGCTCCTCGGACTTGTCGGCGAGGTCGGCACGCAGCCGCTCCAGCCGCTCCTTGGAGGCCGCGTCGGTCTCGTTGGCCAGGTGCAGCTCCTCCATCTTCAGCCGGTCCACGCCGCGGCGCAGCTCGTCGATCTCGACGGGGCTGGAGTCGATCTCCATCCGCAGCCGCGAGGCGGCCTCGTCGACGAGGTCGATCGCCTTGTCCGGCAGCTTGCGGCCGGTGATGTACCGGTCCGAGAGCGAGGCGGCTGCGACGAGCGCGCTGTCCTCGATCTCCACCTTGTGGTGGGCCTCGTAGCGCTCCTTGAGCCCGCGCAGGATCGCGACCGAGTCCTCGACGCTCGGCTCACCGACGTAGACCTGCTGGAAGCGGCGCTCCAGCGCAGGGTCCTTCTCGATGTGCTCGCGGAACTCGTCGAGCGTCGTCGCGCCGACGAGCCGCAGCTCGCCGCGGGCGAGCATCGGCTTGAGCATGTTGCCCGCGTCCATGGCGCCGTCACCGGTGGAGCCGGCACCGACGACGGTGTGCAGCTCGTCGATGAAGGTGATGACCTGCCCCTCGGAGGCCTTGATCTCCTCGAGGACGGCCTTGAAGCGCTCCTCGAACTCGCCGCGGTACTTCGCGCCCGCGACCATCGCGGACAGGTCGAGGCTCACGAGACGCTTGTCCCGCAACGACTCCGGCACGTCGCCGTCGACGATGCGCGCGGCGAGGCCCTCGACGACGGCGGTCTTGCCGACGCCGGGGTCACCGATGAGGACGGGGTTGTTCTTGGTGCGCCGGGAGAGGACCTGGACGACGCGGCGGATCTCGGCGTCCCGGCCGATGACCGGGTCGAGCTGCCCGTCGCGGGCCATCGCGGTCAGGTCGGTGCCGTACTCCTCGAGGGACTCCCCGCCGTCGGCAGGCGTCTCGGAGGTGACCTTCCGACCGGCACGCAGCTCCTCGATCCTGGCCTCCATGTCCTTCGCCCCGCGGGACTCCACGGCGGCGAGGTGGCCGGTCTCGGCGAGAGCGAGCAGGAGCAGGTCGAGGGCCAGGTGGGTGTCCCCCTTCGCCCGCATCAGGGTGTCGGCCTGCTGCAGGACGGCGCCGAGCTCCCGGCCGATGCCGGGCGGCTGGGTGGAGCCGCTGCTGCGCGGGAGGGCGCGAAGGGCGGCGTCGGCCTGCCCGAGGACGTGCGCGGCCCCCGTACCGGCGGCCTGCAGCAGGGTGTCGCACTGCGGGGTGTCGAGCTGCAGGAGGGCGCTGACGAGGTGGTCAGGGGTGATCTCGGCGTGACCCTCGCTCTGCGCGGAGCGCTGGGCCAGGGCGATCGCCTCGGCGACCTTGGTGGTCGGTTGGAACTCCATGGATCTCCTTCGGGTCATGGCTGGGTGGTCGGTCTTCCTCAGGTCCAACCTCAGCAAAGTTGAGTCTATTCCACTCAACCCTCCACGGCGGCCGGAAGGCCCCTCCCGGCACGAGTCCGGCGCCGACCCGTTGCTACCGTTGCTGCAAGCCCTGTGCAAGAACGCTTTCCCGGCCCCGGAGGACCATGACCACCCTCACCACGCCCACCCGGGCGGACGAGGTCCACGACGACCTCGGGCTGGGGGCTCGCCGCCGCCGGGCGACCGCCTGGACGCTCGGCCTGCTGGTCCTGCTGGTCCTGTCCGTGATCGTCTCCGTCGGTGCCGGAGCGGTGACCGTCCCGCCGTCGGAGACCGCCCGGATCATCGCCCACCACCTGATGGGGCTCTCGGAGCAGACCTGGTCCGCGGCGCGCGACGCGATCATCTGGGACGTGCGCCTGCCCCGGGCCCTCCTCGCGGTCGGGGTCGGCGCCGGTCTGGCGGTGTGCGGCACCGCGCTGCAGGCCATGGTCCGCAACGTCCTGGCCGACCCGTACCTGCTCGGCGTCAACTCCGGGGCCTCCAGCGGCGCCGCCGCAGCCATCCTCTTCGGTGCCGGCGCCGGGGCCGGCGTGTACGCCCTGCCCGCGAGCGCCTTCGCGGGGGCCCTGCTCGCCTCGCTCCTCGTCCTCGTGGTGGCCCGCTCCGGGGGGAGGGTCACCTCCCTTCGCCTGCTGCTCGCCGGGGTGGCCGTCGGGTACGCGCTCTACGCGGTGACCAGCTTCCTCATCTTCGCCTCCGACTCCGCCGAGGGCTCCCGCTCGGTGCTCTTCTGGCTGCTCGGCTCGCTCTCGCTGGCCTCCTGGGGCGCACCGCTGCTCATCGTCGGGGTCGTCGTCGTGCTGACCGTCCTCGCGCTCGTGGGTCACGCCCGCCGGATGGACGCCCTGGCCATCGGCGACGAGACCGCCCAGACCCTCGGCATCGACCCCGACCGCTTCCGAGTGCGCCTGCTGCTGCTCGTCGCCCTCTGCGTCGGCGTCGTCGTCTCCGCCTCCGGCAGCATCGGCTTCGTCGGACTCGTCATCCCGCACCTGGCCCGCCGGGCCGTCGGGTCGGGGCACCGGCAGGTCATCCCGGTCGCCGCACTCATGGGCGCGATCTTCCTCGTGTGGGCCGACATCGTCGCCCGCACCGTGCTCGCCCCGCAGGAGATCCCGCTCGGGATCCTCACCTCGCTCGTCGGCGCGCCCTTCCTCCTCGTGCTCATCCGCCGCATGCACGTCTCGTCCACCTGAACCACCCACCCCATCCCACCCACGGAGCAGACTTGCCACTCCTGACCACCCGACGCACCCGCGTCGCCGCCCTCACCCTCGCCACCGCCCTGCTCGCCGCCTGCGGCAGCTCCGGCAGCGCCGAGGACGCCGAGACCCGAGCGGACAAGGGGCACTACCCCGTCACGGTGGAGAACTGCGGGCAGAAGGTCACCATCGAGTCCGAACCGACCAACGTGGCCATGCTCAAGTCCGCGGTCGTGCCCTTCCTCACCTCCGTCGGCGTCCTGGACCACGTGGGCGTCAAGGCCGGTGCCTACCCGAAGGGGTACTTCTCCGGCGCCGTCGCCGAGCAGGTCGAGGACATCGACTCCCTCACCGACCGCACCGACTCCTCCGGCCACCTGCTGATCTCCAAGGAGGCGGTCATCGAGCGTGAGCCGGACCTCGTCCTCGGGCACACCGACAACCTCAACCGCGCGTCGCTGAAGGAGGTCGGCATCCCGAGCCTCGAGGCCTCCGGGCTGTGCACGCAGAACCTCCCCGATCCGGGCTTCCAGCAGATCTACGACGAGGTCGAGATGTACGGGCAGGTCTTCAACCGCGAGAAGGAGGCCGACGACGCGATCGCCGGCCTGAAGGAGCGGGTGAAGAAGGTGACGAGCTCCACGACGAAGGGGGAACGCGCCGGCGCCGTCCTCTACCCCACCGTCGGCGGCGGCACGACCTACGCCTACGGCAACAAGTCGATGCCGGACCCGCTGCTCGAGGCGGCCGGGATGGAGAACGTCTTCGGCGGGCAGGACGAGCGGGTCTTCGAGGTCACCCTCGAGAAGCTGCTCGAGAAGGACCCGGACGTCATCGTCCTGCTCCACTCCGACGGCGACCCGAAGAAGGTCGAGCAGGCACTGACCAACCTCCCCGGGGCCGACAAGCTCACCGCGGTGCGCACCGGGCAGGTGCACACCGAGCTGTTCAACTTCGCCGAGCCGGCGAGCCCGCTCGTCGTCGACGGGCTGGAGCAGCTGATCGAGAACGTGCGCGCGGCCGAGAAGGACCAGACGTGATCGAGGCCAGCGGGCTGCGCTTCGCCTACGGGTCGAACGAGATCATCCACGGCGTCGACGTCACCAGCCGGCCCGGGCGGGTGCTCGGCCTCATCGGGCCCAACGGCAGCGGCAAGACGACCCTGCTGCGCCTGCTCCACGGCGGCCTCACCCCCGCCTCCGGGGAGGTGCGCATCGACGGCCAGCCGCTCGGGGAGATCGAGCGCGGCGGGCTCTCCCACCGGATCGCGGTCGTGGTCCAGGAGGCCGGCGGCGAGACCACGATGACCGCCGCCGAGATGGTCCTGCTCGGGCGCACCGCCCGCCTCAGCGGCTTCCAGCGCACCAGCCCCGAGGACGTCGCCGCCGCGACCCGGGCGATGGACCGGGTCGGCGCCCGGCACCTGGCCCGGCGGGACTTCGCCGCGCTCTCCGGCGGCGAGAAGCAGCGCGTCCTCATCGCCCGCGCCATCGCCCAGGACGCGGACCACCTGCTGCTCGACGAGCCGACCAACCACCTCGACATCCGTTACCAGCACGAGGTCCTGGGGCTGCTGCGCTCGGTGGGTCGGACCACCGTCGTCGTCCTGCACGACCTCAATCTCGCCGCCCGTTACTGCGACGACGTCGTCCTCCTCGAGGAGGGGCGGGTCGCCGGCAGCGGCACCGTGGCCGACGTCCTCGACCCGGAGCTGCTGACCCGGGTCTACGGCATCGGCGTGCGCCGCGTGGACGCGGAGGACGGCCTGCACCTGCTGTTCACGCCGCTGGAGGGGGCGGCATGACCGGCAGGGTGCAGGGGCAGATCGACCACTACTGGGACCAGCGTGCGCGGACCTACCACGCGCACCAGCAGCGCGGTGACCGGGACGAGGTCGATCGCCGCCTGTGGGGTGGGGTCTGGTCCGAGGTGCTGCCGGAGCCTCCGGCCGACGTCCTCGACCTCGGCACCGGCAGCGGCCACGCCGCCTTCGTCATGGCCGGGCTCGGCCACCGGGTGACAGGTCTGGACTCCTCCACCGAGATGCTCCGCGTCGCCGAGGAGCGGGCCCGGAGCACGAAGGGGGCTGTCCCCACCTTCGTGCACGGCGACGCCGTCGCACCGGAGCTGGGCGACGGCGGCTTCGACGCGGTCACCTCCCGCTACCTGATGTGGACGCTGCGCGACCCGGTCGCCGCGCTGCGCCGGTGGCGCCAGCTGCTGCGGCCCGGCGGGGTCCTCGCCGTCGTCGACTCGACATGGTTCGAGGAGGGCCTGGCCGGGTCCCCGGAGGAGTTCATCGACTCCTACGAGGGGCTGATGGCGGACCTTCCGCTGGCCACCGCCAGGAGCATCGCCGCCACCGAGGAGGCGGTGCGCGCCGCGGGATACCGCGAGGTGCGCACCCGTCCGCTGCACGAGGTGCTCGAGACCGACCTGCGTCTCGGAGCGGCGCCCGGTCACCGACCGCGCCTGCAGCACCTGGTCACGGCACGTCCCTGACCGGATCACGCAGGGCGCGTCCGCAGGACTCAGCAGGTCGCGTCGATGTCGCTGAGCTGGTCCTTGGGCGGCGTGCTGCTCGACGAGGACTCGTCCGGCTCCGGCTCGCTCGAGCTCGGCGAGGGCTTGGGCTTGCTGCTCGGCTCCGGCGGGTCGATCGCCTTGTCGACCATCGCGTGGATCTTCGCGTAGTCCGGGTCGGTGACGTCGATGTTCTGGTTGGTCAGCGGCAGGGACTTGATCTTGTCAGCGTCTTGGATGCGCAGCACGAGATCGGCCCACTCGTCGAGGTCCTGACGGGGGATGTCCACCCGGACGTTGTCCTCGAGGGTCTTGGCCAGCGCCGGGTAGCGCAGCACCATCGTCTTGGGGTCGACCTGGTCCAGGAGGGCGCCGACCATGCAGCGCTGGCGACGCATCCGGGAGAAGTCACCGTCCTTGGACTCCGCGCGGGAGCGGGAGTACCAGAGCGCCTCGAAGCCGTCGAGGTGCTGCTTGCCGGGCTCGATGTAGCCGGTCGTGCCCACGACGGTGCCGTTGACGAGCTCGCAGCCGATGCAGACCCGTTCCTTGACGTTGATCGTCACCCCGCCCATGGCGTCGACGAGCTCCTGGAAGCCGTCGAGGTCCACGACCGAGGTGTAGTCGATGTCCAGCCCGAGGATCTGGGAGGCGGCGTCCTTGGTGACGGCCAGACCGGGGTCTTCGGTGTCGAAGAGGTCGGCATTCTCCTCCCCCAGCATCCAGACGTACTCCAAGAGGCAGTCGTTGCCGCAGTTGTACCCGTCGGGGTACTTCTCCGAGAGCGGGTTGTCCGCCGAGAAGGGGATGTCCTCGAGGTTGCGCGGGATGCCGAAGAGGATGGTCTCGCCGGTCTGGGTGTCGACGCTGGCGACGATCACCGCATCGGGGCGCACCCCCGTCCGGTTGGGTCCGGCGTCGGAGCCGACGAGCATGACGTTGACCCGGTCGGTCCCCGCCCACGGGTCGTCGCCGTCACCGGGGCCGACCGCGCCGTCGGGGCGGATGCTGTCGAAGACGGTGTTGAGCACCCCGCGCTGGATGTTGGCGTAGCGCACTGCCTGTGTGGCCGGCGCGAAGACGAGCAGGGACGCGATCACCGTGAAGAGGATCATCGCGATCTTGGGGCCGGTGCTCATGCCCTCCGGGAAGTTGTCGCGCGCGGTGGTGATGATCCCCCAGATCCACGCCACGGCGCCCACGATGACCACGAAGATGCCGAAGAGCAGCACCGAGCCACTCACCCCGACACGGATGACCGACGAGGTCAGGCCCTTGGTCATGGCGAAGCCGCAGACGAAGAGCAGCCCCAGGACGAAGAGGACGACCATCGTCCACCCGGTCTTGCGACGGGAGGGGATCAGCCCCAGACCCGGCACGAGCGTGCTGGCCGCGGTGAGGACGTAGAAGCGTCGGACGCGTTGGCCGTGCTCACGCGCGCGGGCCCCCCGCTGACCCACGGGGCGCCCGGGCACACGGGCGTCGCTCTCGGATGTCACTGGTCAGCTACCTCTTCGAGTCGGGGGCGACAGGTGCCGGGTGTTCCGGCCGGTAGATGGTGGCACACAAGGGTGTGAACGCCCCAACCCGCCGAAAGGTTGCATCCGGCGGGGGTCGTTTTCGAGGAGTGACCGAAGGTCATGCATCGGGGCGGGGGTCGTACCACCCGCCGTGTTCCTCGGCGAGCTTGGCGAAGCGCTCGCGCAGACCCTTCTCGACCGCGCCGTCCTGGTCGACGATCATCTCCTCGATGACGTGGACTCCCCACTCCGCGACCCGGCCCTCGCCGTCCGCACGCTCGTCCGGGTCCTCCCGGACCACGCGCACCCGGGAGAAGCCCTCGCCACGCAGGTCCTCCGCGATGCGGTCGGCGTCGTCCCGGTCGGGGAAGACCATGAGGTGCTCAGTCATGCGGTCACGATCCCACGAACGGGATGGGCGTGGGGCCGCTTTACCGGCGACACGCCGACGGTGACGGCCTCCCGGTGCCGGGCGGTCACGGCCGCCTCCCGGTGAGGGCGACGAGCCGGTCCTGCCGGGAGGCGTCGCCGGCCACGTCGACGGGTGGCGCGAGCATCCCCTTCGCCCGGAGGTGCTCACCGGAGGCGGTGAGTGCCTCCTCGATCTGGTCCAGCTCCCGGTCGGCGAAGGTGGTCTCCCCGCCGAGTGCACGGGCGATGTCCCAGCGGTGGATCAGCAGGTCCAGACCGAAGGTGGCGTCGAAGACCTCGCCGACGTTCCGCCCGTCCGCATCACGCCGGTCGGGACGCTCGGCGAAGGCGTCGTCGGCCAGCTGCCGGGCGACGGCCTCGGCGTGAGTGCGCCAGGCCACCGATGCGCCGAGCAGCTCGACGGACGGCGCCGGGTCCGGCATGTCCCCACCGGCCAGCAGGAGGAAGTCCCGCTGGGTGTCGATCAGGTGCTGCACGACGTCGACCCCGGTCCACCCCGGGCACGGGCTGACGCCGGTGAGCGCCTGCGGGTCGGCGCCGTCGAGCAGCCGCATCAGCGGGGTGTTCTTGCGGTCGAAGACGGAGGCAGCGTCCCGGGGAAGAGGCATGGGCCCACCATGCCACCGCGTGGCTGAACCCTCGGTGAACCCCTGCCGACAGGTCTTGATCCCGGGGCCTCCGGCGGGTGGCATGGACCTCGACATGAGCGGGCTCCTCGTCGCGATCGGCGACTCCTTCACCGAAGGCGTGGGTGACCCGCACCTGCACTACCCCAACGGGGTCCGCGGCTGGGCGGACCGGCTCGCGCGTCAGCTGGGGCGGGCGGACCCGTCGTGGCGGTACGCCAACCTCGCGATCCGCAGCAAGTTCCTCGACCAGGTCGTGGCCGAGCAGCTCGACGCGGCCATCGCCATGGGGCCGAGCCACATCTGCTTCAACGGCGGCGGCAACGACCTGCTGTCGCTGCGCGCCGACGTCGACTCGATCGCGCAGCGCTACGAGGCCGCGCTGACCCGGCTGACCGCGACGGGCGCCGAGGTGGTCGTCGTGACGACCTTCGAGCCGCGGACATCTCGTCTGGTCCAGCCGCTGGTGCGGCGGGTGGCCGACTTCAACGACGTGGTCCGCGACCTGGCCGCGACGCACGGGGCGACGCTGATCGACCACGCGCGGATGCCGGACTTCCACGCGCCGATGCTGTGGGCGCCGGACCGGATCCACATGTCCCGTCCGGGGCACAAGCGGATGGCCGCGGCGGTCGCCGACCGGATCGGGGTGCCGCACACCCTCAAGCTGCGTGACCTCGTGCCCGCCGAGCCGGCCGACTGGCGCCGGACGCTGCTCACTGAGGTCCGCTTCGCGCGGGAAGAGGTGATCCCGCTGCTGCAGCGCCGGATCACCGGCCGCAACGAAGGGGACACCACCTGCCCGAAGTGGCCGGTGCCCATCCACCCGGCGGACGGGATGAAGCGGCTGGCCGCGGCACGGGCCACCCGGTCACCGGTGACGGCCGGCGCCCGCACCCCGTGACGGGAAGCGGGCCACACCCCCTTCGGACATGACTACGGCCCTGACCCGTGTGGCGGGTCATGATCCACCACACGGGTCAGGGCCGTAGTGCCCGAAAGGGGGTCAGCGACGACGCCGCGCCGGGTCCCAGACCACGAGGGCCTGGCCGGCGGACCGGCCGCGCGGACGCTCACCGTGGCGAAGGGCGACGACGTCACCCTCCGAGCCGACGGCGAAGAAGCGCCGCCCCTGCCCCAGCTCGTCATGGGCGCGATCCAGCTCCGCACGCAGCTCGGTGACCCGCGCGCGCAGCGCATCGACCTGCTGCTCGAGCTCGAAGATCCGCTGGATCGCCCCGAGCGAGACGCCCTCCTCCTGGGAGAGGCGCTGCACCTCCCGCAGCCGGGTGACGTCGGCGGCGCTGTACCGCCGGCCGCCACCGCGGGTGCGTGACGGGGTGACCAGTCCGATCCGGTCGTACTGGCGCAGCGTCTGCGCGTGCATGCCGGCGAGCTCGGCAGCCACGGAGATGACGAAGACCGGTGTCCTGTCGTCCCCGCTGAATCCGGAGATCCGGGCCATCGAACTCACTTCCTTCGTCGGCTCAGCCGCGCGCCTTGTCGGCGAGGTCGGCCCGCGGGTCCTCCTCGCGCGCGTCGCGCAGCACCTCGATCGCCTCCCGCTCGGCGTCGCCGAGGTCGGTCGGCACGACCACCTGAACCCGCGCGAGCAGGTCACCCGTGGCCTTCTTCGTCTTCACGCCACGACCCTTCAGCCGCAGCATGCGTCCACTCGGCGTCCCGGGTGCGATCTTGACCTTGACGCCGCCCCCGTCGAGGGTCGGCACCGTGACGGTCGCCCCGAGGGCGGCCTCGGGATAGGTCACCGGCAGGTCGAGCACGAGGTTGTTGCCGTCGCGCTCGAAGACCGGGTGCTTCGCGACGCTCACCGTGAGGATGAGGTCGCCGCGCTGCCCACCGGCTCCGGCGTGGGCGCCCTTGCCGCGCAGGCGGATCTTCTGCCCGTCCTTGACTCCTGCCGGGATCTTGGCGTTGACCTTCTCGCCGTTCACGTCGAGGGAGATGGTGCTCCCTTCGACCGCGTCGCGGAAGCTCAGCGAGGTCTTGGCGGTCAGGTCCGCGCCCTTCTGCGGTCCGCGGGGCGGCGGGCGGAAGCCCGCTCCCTGGCCGCCGAAGCCGGCACCACCGCCGCCACCGAACATCGAGAGGATGTCCTCCAGGTCCGGCTCACCACCGCCCCCGCCGAAGGGGGAGCCGCCCCCGCTGCTGTAGCGCATGCGCGGGCCGCCACCCCCTCCGCCGGCGAAGGCGCTGAAGATGTCCTCGAAGCCCCCGTTGCCGCCCGCGCCGCCGGCGGTGAACCGGGCGCCGCCGCCGGCCATCGAGCGGATCGCGTCGTACTCCTGACGCTGCTCCGGGTCGGAGAGGACGGCGTGGGCCTCGCCCACGTCCTTGAACTTCTGCTCCGCGTCGGCATCGCCGGTGTTGCGGTCCGGGTGGTACTGCTTGGCGAGCTTGCGGTAGGCCTTCTTGATCTCGGCCTCGTCAGCGTCCTTGCCGACGCCGAGGACGGCGTAGAAGTCCTTGTCCAACCAGTCCTGACTGGCCATGTCCCCTCCTTTCCGAGGTCTTCGTCATCGGTTGCGAGTTTTTCACTGCGGGTCGGCGACCGCGACGCGCGCCGGCCGCAGCACCCGCTCGCCGGCCCGGTAGCCGGGCTGGAGCACGGTGACCACGGTCGTGGCGGTCGCGTCAGTGGGCAGCTCCTCGTCGCTCGCGTCCCACTCGGCGTGCATGAGCGCCTCGTGGACGTTGGGGTCGAAGACCTCGCCCTTCGCGCCGACGCGCTCCAGGTCGTGCGCCTTGCCGAGGGTCTGCTCGAGCTTGTCGGCGATGGCCCGGAAGGGGCTGCCCTCGGGCAGGTCCCCGTGCTGGCGGGCCAGGTCGATCTCGTCGAGGACCGGCAGCAGGCTCTCGAGCACGTCGTGGGCAGCGCGGATCTGGATGTCCGCACGGTCGCGGTCCACGCGCCGCTTGTAGTTGACGTACTCCGCCTGCAGCCGCTGCAGGTCCGCGAGGCGCTCCTCGGCGAGGGCGGTGTCCGGGTGGACCTCCGCCTCGCCCTCCGGCGAAGGGGAGGTGGCCTCCCCTTCGCCGGTGGCCGCGACGTCGACCTGCTCCTCGACCTCGGGGGCGGCCTCCTCGGCCGTCACCTCGGGGTCAACGGGCTGGTTCTGGTCGGTCACTTGTTCTCCTCATCGTCGACGACCTCGGCGTCCACGACGTCCTCGTCCTGGGCCCCGGACTGGTCGCCGGCCGCCTCGTCGGCACCGGCACCGGCACCGCCGGCCTCACCCTGCTCCGCCTGCGCGGCGTAGAGGGCGGCGCCCATCTTCTGGGACTCCTCGTTGAGGGTGTCGATCT
>CAYLUX010000073.1:0-12862 GCA_964386935.1 uncultured Janibacter sp. | reverse complement strand
CGGCCAGGGTCGCCGACCAGGTGCGCACGATGCGTTCGCGGCGCTTCGAGTCGTCCGAGAGCAGGTCGGCCAGCGCCAGCCCGCGGGCCATGTCCAGGGTGGCCTGGATGAGGGTGCGCACCCGCGGGTCGGTGTCGTCGACGCCGAGGTGCCGGACGGTCTGGGCGTGGACCGCGCGCGCGAAGCGACGCTCGAGCGGGGCGATGAGTTCTCGCAGTTGGTCGTCCGCCGCGGCGGCGGTCCACGCCTGCAGCGCGGCGCGGAAGAGCTCTCCGGTGTAGATCTCGGCCACGCCGCTGACGACATCGTGGACCCGCTCGACGCCGCGGCCCGTGGGAGCGACGGCGTCCTCGAGGAGGACGGAGCGCTCCTCGAACATGTACTCCAGTGCGGCGACGACGAGGGTCTCGCGAGTGGGGAAGTGGTGCTGGAGCGCACCACGGCTGATGCCGGCCTCCTCGGCGATGACCGAGACCGTGGCGGCGCTCCAACCCCGCTCGGAGAGGCACCGCACGGTCGCCTCGAGGAGCCGCTGACGGGTCAGCCGGCTGCGGTCCTGCTGCGGCGCTGTCGTGCGGCGGGTGGCCGTCACGTCCTCACCCAGCGCGGGGGGCGCTTGTCACGGAAGGCCAGCATGCCCTCCCGTGCCTCCTCGCTCGCGAAGAGCCGGGAGGACTGGTCGGCGACCCGGTCACGGTGGTTGTCCAGGTGGGCCAGCAGGTCGTGGGTGATCAGCGCCTTGGTCTCGCGCAGGCCCTGTGGTGAGCACTTCGCGAAGGCGTCGGTCACCTCCGCGACGGCCCCGTCGAGGTCGACCGAGGCGACGGCACGTGTCACCAGGCCGATCCGCTCGGCCTCGGTGACGTCGAAGGAGGAACCGGTGAGGAACCACCGGCTCGCCGCGCGGGCCTCGATCCTCGGCAGCACCGTCAGCGAGATGACCGAGGCGGCCAGCCCGAGACGGGCCTCGGTGAGCGCGTACGTCGAGGCGTCGCTGGCCATGACGATGTCGCAGGCGCCGACCAGACCCATCCCGCCGGCCCGCACGTGACCGTCGATGCGGCCGATGACCGGCTTGGGCAGGACGACGATCGCGCGGAGCAGGTCGACCAGCTGGTCGGCGCGGGCCCGGGCGGGATCGTCGACCGGGGCGCCGCTGGCCTCCTTGAGGTCGGCGCCAGCGCAGAAGGTGCTGCCCGTGTGGGTGAGGACCACGCTGCGCACGGACTCCTCGCCGGCCGCCTCCAGTGCGGCGTGCAGCTCCTCGACCAGCTGGTCGGACAGTGCATTGCGGTTGTGCGGGGAGTCCAGGGTGATCGTCATGACCCCTGCCTCGGTCGCGGCCTGCACCCGCGGACCCTCTGGCGTGCTCATCGTGCCTCGCTCTCCTCGTCGGTCGTCTCGGTACTGCCGTCGTCGACGACGGCCAGGGTGGCGTCCTGGTCGACCTGCTGGCCGACGGCGACCGCCACCGACGCCACCGTCCCCGACACGGGTGCGGTCACGGAGTGCTCCATCTTCATCGCTTCGAGGGTCAGCAGGACCTGTCCGGCCTCGACGGCGTCCCCCTCCTCGACCGCGACGTGGACGATGGTGCCGGGCATGGGCGCGACGAGGGCGCCGGCCGGAGCCTCCGCCGTGGGGTCGACGTAGCGTGGCGCGAGCCGGAGCGCCCGCGACCCGAGGGGGGAGTCCACCGCCACGGCCTCCTCGTCACCCGGCAGCCAGGCGATGTCGAAGGGGTGCTGCACGCCCCCGAGGTCGAGGACGACGCGCTCCGGGCGGGCCTCGACGAGAGCGACCTCCTCGTGGCCCGGCACCGGCGTCTCGAGCTCCAGCCCACGGCGAGAGACGCGGTGGCCCACGACGATCTCCTCCTCGCCGGCGCGGAAGGTGCGCCGCTGGAAGACCGAGGGCACGTTCCGGTAGCCACTGGTCACCGGCCCGAGCACCGAGCGAAGGGAGGCCTGGCGGGCACCGTCGGCGACGGCCGCCACGAGCGCGGCGAGCTCGGCCGGCAGCGCGCGGCCCCGGGTGAGCGTGGCCGGGTCGTGCCGGGTGTAGAAGCCGGTGTCCGCGGTGCCCTCGAGGTATTCCGGGTGCGTGAGGCTCGCGGCGAGCAGGTCGCGGTTGGTCGTGAGGCCGTGGATGCGGCTGCGGCCCAGGGCGGTCGCGAGCTCACGAGCGGCCTCCTCCCGCGTCGGGGCGAAGGAGATGACCTTGGCCAGCATCGCGTCGTAGTGCGTGCCCACGACCGAGCCCGCCTCCACGCCGGAGTCGAGGCGGATGCCGTGCTCGGGCACGAGCTCGAAGCCGGCGAGGACACCCGGGATGTCGAGCGTGGCGACGGTGCCCGTCTGCGGCCGCCAGTCGTCCTCGGGGTCCTCGGCGTAGAGCCGTGCCTCGATCGACCACCCGCGAGTGGCGGGCGGCTCGACGGCGATGGCGCGCCCCTCGGCGACGTCGATCTGGAGGCCGACGAGGTCGGTGCCGGTCACCTGCTCGGTGACCGGGTGCTCCACCTGGAGGCGGGTGTTCATCTCCAGGAAGGAGAAGGTCCCGTCCGGCAGCGCGAGGAACTCGACCGTCCCGGCGCCGCGGTACCCGACCGCCGCGGCGGCGTCCCGGCCGGCCGCGAGCAGGCGCTCGCGCATCCCGGGCCCGACCTGCTCCACGAGTGGCGAGGGAGCCTCCTCGATGACCTTCTGGTGTCGTCGCTGGAGCGAGCACTCCCGCTCGCCGAGGGCCCACACGGTGCCGTGGGCGTCGGCCATCACCTGGACCTCGACGTGGTGGCCGGCCTCGAGGTAGCGCTCGACGAAGACCGTCGGGTCACCGAAGGCGGAGGCGGCCTCCCGCGAGGCCGAGGTCACGGCCTCGGGGACCTCCTCGAGGATGCGCACGACGCGCATGCCACGCCCCCCGCCACCCGCCGAGGCCTTGACGAGCACGGGCAGGTGCTCCTCGGTGACCTCGTCCGGGTCCAGCCGCTCCAGGACGGGCACGCCCGCGTCAGCCATCCGCTGCTTGGACTCGATCTTGCTGCCCATGATCCGGATGGCGTCCGGGTCGGGACCGATCCAGGTGAGTCCCGCGGCCATGACCTGCTCGGCGAAGTCGGCACTCTCGGAGAGGAACCCGTAGCCAGGATGGATCGCGTCCGCGCCCGCCCGCTGCGCGGCAGCGATGACGAGGTCGCCGCGCAGGTAGGTGTCCGCAGGGCTCTCGCCCGGGAGGCGGACGGCGGCGTCCGCGTCGGCGACGTGGGGGCTGGCCGCGTCGGCGTCGCTGAAGACCGCCACGGTCGAGATGCCGCGCCGGCGGCAGGTCGCGAAGACGCGCCGGGCGATCTCGCCGCGATTGGCGACGAGGACCGAGCGGATCGGGTGGTGCTGGGTCGATGTGCTCACGGCGGACCTCACATCCGGAAGACGCCGAAGGACGAGGTCCCCTCGACTGGTGCGGTGTGGATGGCGGACAGCGCTATCCCGAGGACGTCCCGGGTGTCACGGGGGTCGATGATGCCGTCGTCGTAGACCAGGCCCGAGAGGACCATCGGCATGGCCTCGGCACTGATCTGGGCCTCGACCGCGGCCCGGACCGCCTGGGCGCCCTCCTCGTCGAAGGGCTTGCCCTGGGCCTGCGCGGAGGCCTTCGACACCGAGTAGGTCACCTCGGCGAGCTGCTCCGCCCCCATGACCGAGGAGCGTGCCGAGGGCCAGGTGAAGACGAAGCGCGGGTCGTAGGCGCGGCCGCACATGCCGTAGTGGCCGGCGCCGTAGGAGTTGCCGAGGAGGACCGAGATGTGCGGGACGCTCGAGTTGGAGACCGCGTTGATCATCATCGAGCCGTGCTTGATGATGCCGCGCTGCTCGTAGTCCTTGCCGACCATGTAGCCGGTCGTGTTGTGCAGGAAGAGCAGCGGGGTGTCGGAGCGGTTGGCGAGCTGGATGAACTGGGTCGCCTTCTGGGCCTCCTCGCTGAAGATCACCCCTCGAGCATTGGCCAGGATCCCCACGGGGAAGCCGTGCAGCTGCGCCCAGCCGGTGACGAGCGAGCTCCCGTAGAGCGGTTTGAACTCGTCGAAGTCGCTGTCGTCGACGATCCGGGCGATGACCTCCCGGGGGTCGAAGGGGGACTTCAGGTCGGGCGGGACGATGGCGAGCAGCTCTTCGGCCGGGTAGCGCGGGGGACGCGGCCGCGTCGTGGACGGCCCGGCCGCCTTGCGGTGGCCGAGTCGGGCGACGATCCGCCGGCCGATGCGGATGGCGTCCTGCTCGTCGCGGGCGAAGTGGTCCGCGAGGCCGGAGACCCGGGCGTGCATGTCGGCACCACCGAGCGACTCGTCGTCGGAGACCTCGCCGGTCGCGGCCTTGACGAGCGGGGGACCGGCGAGGAAGACCTTGGAGCGCTCCTCGATCATCACCACGTGGTCGCTCATGCCGGGCAGGTAGGCCCCACCGGCCGTGGAGTTGCCGAAGACGAGCGCGATCGTCGGGATGCCGGCTCGGGAGAGCCGGGTGAGGTTGCGGAAGGTCGCCCCGCCCGGGATGAAGATCTCCTTCTGCGTGGGCAGGTCGGCGCCGCCGGACTCGACGAGTGAGATCACCGGGAGGCGGTTGGCCAGGGCGACGTCGTGCATCCGCAGGGTCTTGCGCACGGACCACGGGTTGCTCGACCCGCCCTTGACCGTGGGGTCGTTGGCGATGAGCAGGCACTCGACCCCGCTCACCAGGCCGATGCCGGCCACGACCGAGCCCCCGACGGGGAAGTCCGACCCGTACCCGGCCAGCGGGGCCAGCTCGAGGAAGGGGGACTCCAGGTCGAGGAGCAGCTCGATGCGCTCGCGGGCGGTGAGCTTGCCTCTGCTGTGGTGCCGGGCGGTGTAGCGCTCGCCGCCACCGGCGACGGCCTTGGCGACCTCCACACCGATCTCGGCGAGCGAGTCGTGCATCGCCTCCGCCGCGGCCCGGGCCTGCGGGGTGCTCGGGTCGAGGGCGCTCTTGAGGATCGTCATGCCACCAGTCCCAATCGTCGTGCGGCCATCTGGTTCAGGATCTCGACGGTGCCCCCACCGATGCCGAGGATGCGCATGTCGCGGTACTGGCGCTCCACCTCGGACTCGGTCATGTAGCCCATACCGCCGAAGAGCTGCACGGCCTGGTGCGCGACCCACTCACCGGATCGGGTCGCGGTGTTCTTGGCGAAGCAGACGGCCGGGATGAGGTCGGCGACCGGCTCGCCGTCCTCGAAGCGGTCGACGAGAGCACGGGTGTAGGTGCGGGCGACGTCGATGCGCGAAGCCATCTCGACGAGGGTGTTCTGCACACCCTGCCGGGAGATCAACGGCTCGCCGAAGGTACGCCGCTCACGGCACCACGCGGTCGCCAGGTCGAGGCACCGCTGGGCCTGGGAGTAGGCCTGCGTCGCGATCGCGATGCGCTCGCTGAGGAAGGCGCTGCCGATGAGGGCGAAGCCGGCGTTCTCGGGGCCCACGAGGTGATCGGCCGGCACCCGCACGTCGGTGAAGGCGAGTTCGGCGGTGTCGGAGCTGTGCCAGCCCATCTTCTCCAGCCGTCGGGTGACCTCGAAGCCCGGCGTCCCCCGCTCGACGACGAGCAGCGACAGGCCCCGGGCCCCCGGGAGGTCGCTGCCGCCGGTGCGGACCGCCGTCGTGACGTAGTCGGCCCGCACCCCCGAGGTGATGAAGGTCTTGGCGCCGTTGACGACGTACTCCTCACCGTCGCGGCGCGCGGTGGTGCGCAGCCCACCGACGTCGGAGCCACCGTCCGGCTCGGTGATGCCCAGGGCCCCGATCTTCTCGCCGGCCAGCGTGGGCGCGACCCAGCGTTCTACCTGGACGGGGTCACCAGCGGTGACGATGTGGGGGCAGGCGATGCCGGCCGTGAAGAGGGAGGCATAGGTGCCGCCCGCTCCGCCCGCCTCGTGGAAGGCCTCTGCGATCGTCACCGCGGCACGCTGACCTCCACCGCCGCCACCGGCGGTCTCGGGGAAGGACGCGCCGATGAGCCCCTGGTTGCCGGCGGCTCGGTGCAGCTCGCGGGGGAGTTCACCAGCACGCTCCCAGGCATCCTGGTGGGGCAGCACCTCGCGCCGGACGAACTCGGTGCTCGTCTCGCGCAGCGCCTGCAGCTCGTCGGTGTGCCAGTCGGCGTGACTCATCGGGTCTCCTCAGTGACGGTCCCCGGCGGCAGCAGGCTGGCCGGGATGTCGACGACGCGGGAGCGCAGCCACTCCGCCAGGCCCTTGGCCTGGGGGTCGAAGCGGGCGTTGTAGGCGACGCCCTGGCCGAGGATGTCCTCGATGACGATGTTGACCGCCCGCAGCTCGGGCAGCCGGGTGATCGTCAGGGGCAGCTCGGCGACCTCGGGCAGCATCTCGCGGACCCATTCGGGGGTGACGGTCTCCAGCAGCCACGCGAGGCCGGCGTCACCGGCGGACTCGCGCACCCACAGGCCGATGTTGGCGCTACCGCCCTTGTCGCCGGAGCGGGCGCCGACGATCGTGCCGAGCGGCAGCCGGCGGGTCGCTCCGCCGGGCGAGGTGCCGGTGCCGGCCGGGCCGCGGTGCGGCTCCAGCGGCCGGGTCGCGCTCGGCGGCGCGATCGCCTCGACGGTCCCGTCGTCGAGGACGACCTCGTGGGTCACGGCCGTCTGCGGCACGTAGCCCGGGGTGAAGACGCCGTAGGGGCTTCCCCGACCGGGGGGCGTGAGCGTGTGGAAGCCCGGGTAGGAGCCGAGTCCGATCTCGACCGCGGCTCCCGAGAAGGCGCGGCCGACCACCTTCGGGTCCTCGTCGCGGGCCACGACCGTGAGCAGTGCAGCAGCCTGCTGCTGGGTCGGCGCGTCGGGGACGTCGGTGCGCGCGAGCTGCCAGGTCAGCTCGGCGGGGGAGGTCGTCATGGCGTCCTCGAACTGGCGCCGGGTGAGGTCGGCCTTGGCCTCGACGTCCAGCCCGGTGAGGACGAAGGTCATCTCGTTGCGGTACCCGCCGAGCGAGGTGAGGGAGACCTTGAGGTCGGGCGGGGGTGCCTCGCCACGAACCCCGTCGATGCGGACGCGGTCGGTCCCCTCCTGACGAAGGGAGATCGAGTCCAGTCGCGTGGTCACGTCGGGGCCGGGGTAGCGCGCGTCCTGCACCTCGTAGAGCAGCTGGCTGGTCACGGTCTCGACTGTGACCGCGCCCGCGGTGCCGGGGTGCTTGGTGATCGTGCTCGAGCCGTCGCGGTGGATCTCGGCGATGGGGAAGCCGGGCCTCACGAGGTCCTCGATCTCGGTGAAGAAGGAGAAGTTACCGCCGGTGGCCTGGGTGCCGCACTCGATGACGTGACCGGCCGCGGTGGCCCCCGCGAGCGCATCGTGGTCCTTGCGACCCCAGCCGAAGTGGGAGATGGCCGGGCCGATGATGACCGAGGCATCGGTGACGCGGCCGGTGATGACGACGTCGGCACCGGAGTCGAGGGCCCGGGCGATGCCGAAGCCGCCGAGGTAGGCGTGCGCACCCAGCGGGGCGCCGAGCGAGAGCTCGGCCGCGCGCGGGGTGAGGTCGTCACCGCGCACGTGCGCGATCGCGGGGGAGAGGCCCTGCTCGGCCGCGAGCTCGCGGATCGCCGCGACCAGCCCCGGGGTGTTGACCCCACCGGCGTTGGCGACGATCCTCACGCCGCGGTCGAGCGCGAGCCCGAGACACTCGCGCAGCTGGAGCAGGAAGGTCTTGGCGTAGCCGGTGCTCGGGTCCTTGACGCGGTCCCGGCCGAGGATGAGCATCGTCAGCTCGGCGAGCCAGTCACCCGTGAGGACGTCGAGCTCACCGCCCTCGAGCATCTCGCGCATCGCCGAGAGGCGGTCGCCGTAGAAGCCGGAGCAGTTGCCCACCCGCAGCGGGTCCGTGTCACTCATGACGGCGACCGTTTCACCGCGGAGCAAAAAAAGCAAGCATGCTTGTTTCTTTCGGGGATCGTGGCTACGGTCCTGCCATGCGCCTCACTGACGAGCACGCCGCCTTCCGCACCAGCGTTCGCGCCTTCGTGGCTTCGGAGATCGACCCCCACGCCGACGAGTGGGAGGCCGCAGGCATCTTCCCGGCCCACGAGCTCTTCCCGAAGGCCGCCTCGATCGGCCTGCTCGGCCTCGAACGGGATCCGGAGTACGGCGGGGAAGGGGCCGACCACTCCTTCCAGATGGTCGCGGCGGAGGAGCTCGGCCGCGCCGACGTCGCCGGCGTCGCCATGGCGATCGGGGTGCAGTCGATGATGGCGACCCCGTCCCTCGCCACCTTCGGCTCGGACGAGCTCAAGCGCACCTACCTCGCGCCGGCGCTGGCCGGGAAGCAGGTCGCCGCCATCGCCGTCACCGAGCCGGACACCGGCTCCGACGTCGCCCGGCTGCGCACCCGCGCCGTCAGGGACGGCGATGACTGGGTCATCACCGGGAGCAAGACCTTCATCACCAACGGCACCCAGGCGGACTGGCTGTGCCTCCTGGCCCGGACCTCCGACGAAGGGGGCTACCGCGGCATGTCACAGATCATCGTCCCGACCAGCTCGCCCGGCTTCTCCGTCACCAAGCGGCTCGACAAGCTCGGCAACCGGTGCTCCGACACGGCCGAGCTGAGCTTCGACGAGGTCCGCGTCCCGGTGAGCAACACCATCGGCGAGGCCGGTCGAGGCTTCCAGCAGCAGATGCAGCAGTTCATCATCGAGCGGATGTACGCCGCCTACGCGGCCGTCGGCAGTTGCTCCCGGGCGCTGGAGCGGACCCGGCAGTACATCGGCGAGCGTGAGGTCTTCGGCCAGCCGCTCGCGACGAAGCAGTACGTCACCTTCAAGCTCACCGAGCTGCAGGCCCGGGTCGAGATGCTGCGCAACCACAACATGGCGGTGTGCGAGGCCCACCTGGCCGGCGAGGACATCACGCGCGGCGCGAGCATCGCCAAGCTCACCGCCGGGCGGCTCGTCCGCGAGGTCGCCGACACCTGCATCCAGTTCTACGGCGGCATGGGCTACATGGAGGAGACCTGGACCGCGCGCTTCCTGCGCGACAACCGTCTCGGCTCGATCGGCGGAGGTGCCGACGAGGTGATGCTCCAGGTCCTGGCGCGCCTGGACGGGCTGCCGGCCTGACCCCCTTCGACCCAGCCTGATCTCCCCATCGACAACGACGTCACCTGGAGAACCACATGGATTCGACCACGACCGCGACGGACCACGGCTTCGGCCAGTGGGCGAGCATCCACGCACTGCGCAATCCCGACCGGGTCGCCTACGTCGACGGCACCGGGGGCGCGGAGACGACCTTCACCCAGCTCGAGGAGCGCACCAACCGCCTGGCGGACGGGCTGCGGGCGAAGGGGGTGGGCCCGGGTGACCGGGTCGCCCTCCTGTGCCTCAACAGCCCGCAGATGATGGAGATCTACCTCGCCGTGGCGAAGCTCGGCGCGATCAGCGTCCCCGTCAACTTCCGGCTGCACCCGGAGGAGATGGGCTACGTCCTGCGGGACTCCGGAGCCTGCTTTCTCTTCGTCAGCAGCGCCTTCGCGGACGCCGTCCCGCAGGCCACGGAGGGCAGCGATGTGCGCGAGGTCGTGCAGGTCCCCGTCGCGGCGGAGCGTGCCGCCGGGGCCTCGAGCCAGCTCGAGGAGCTGATCGCGTCCGGCTCCCCTGAGCGCGTCGTCACCGCCATCGGCCACGACGACGTCTGCGTCATCATGTACACCTCGGGGACGACGGGCCGGCCCAAGGGAGCGATGCTCACCCACGGCAACTTCTTCTACAACGCGATCAACGCGATGGGCTTCGACACCGGCATCGGGCGCGCAGACGTGACGGTCTCGGCCGCGCCGCTCTTCCACATCGGCGCGCTCGGCGTGCACACCCTGCCCTTCCTCTTCGTCGGCGCCTCCGTCGTCGTCATGGAGGCCTTCACCCCCGACCAGTGGATCGAGGCGGCCGAACGCCACCGCGTCACCAAGGCCTTCCTCGTGCCCGCGATGTGGGCGGCGGTCGCGGCGACGCCCTCCCTCGCCACGGCCGACCTGACCTCCCTTCGCGTCGCCATCAGCGGGGGCGCGCCGTGCCCACTGCCGGTGATCCGCGCCATGACGGAGCGAGGCGTCGCCTTCACCGAGGGCTTCGGCATGACCGAGACCTCGCCCAACGCCGCCTGCCTCCAGCCGGAGGAGATCATCGACCACGCCGGCTCGGTCGGCCGACCGGTCGCCTTCGTCGATGCCTGCATCCTCGGCGAGGACGGGCGTGAGATGCCGGTCGGTGAGACCGGCGAGCTCTGCCTGCGCGGCCCGAGCATCTTCGTCGGCTACTGGGACAAACCCGAGGCGACCAGGGAAGCCCTCCGGGACGGGTGGTTCCACACCGGCGACATGGCACGCGTGGACGAGCAGGGCTACTACACCCTCGTGGACCGCAAGAAGGACATGATCATCACCGGCGGGGAGAACGTCTACCCGGTCGAGGTCGAGCGGGTGCTGCAGGAGCACCCGGACATCACCGAGGTCGCGGTCATCGGCGTCCCCGACGAGCAGTGGGGTGAGGCCATCACGGCCGTCGTGGTCCTTGACGAGGGGAGCGACCTGACCCCCGATCGACTGCGGGAGTGGACCGGTGAGCGCATCGCCCGCTTCAAGGTCCCGCGCCGTGTCCAGATCGTCGACGCGCTGCCCCGCAACGCCACCGGCAAGGTCCTCAAGCGCGAGCTGCGCCGGGCCGAGACCGGCAGCGAATCGACCGTCACCCGCTGACCCACGAACCCCCGTACCCCCCAGGAGCAAGGCACCATGAGCCGCACACTCGCCGGACGCACCATCCTCATGTCGGGAGGCAGCCGAGGCATCGGGCTGGCCATCGCCGAGCGCGCCGCGAAGGACGGCGCCAACGTCGCCGTCCTCGCCAAGACCGACCAGCCCCACCCGAAGCTCGAGGGCACGATCCACACCGCCGCCGAGGCGATCGAGAAGGCGGGGGGCACCGCCCTGCCGATCCTTGGTGACGTGCGGTCGGAGGAGTCGGTCCAGGACGCGGTCGCGCGCACCGTCGAGCGCTTCGGCGGCATCGACGTCGTCGTCAACAACGCCAGTGCCATCGACCTGTCCTCGACCGAGGACCTGCCGATGAAGAAGTACGACCTCATGCAGGACATCAACTGCCGCGGGTCCTTCCTCCTGGCCAAGACCGCCCTGCCGCACCTGCGCGCCTCGGAGCATGCCCACGTGCTCACCCTCTCCCCGCCGATCAACCTCGCACCCCGCTGGGCCGGTGCCCACCTCGGCTACACCATCGCCAAGTACGGGATGAGCCTGGTGACCCTCGGGCTGGCCGAGGAATGGGCCGAGTACGGCATCGCCGCGAACAGCCTGTGGCCCCGCACGGCCATCGCCACCGCCGCCGTGCAGAACCTCCTCGGCGGCGACGAGACGATGGCCCGCAGCCGGAGCCCGCAGATCATGGCCGATGCCGCGCACGCGATCCTCACCCGGGACCCCGCCGCGTGCACCGGTGGCTTCCTCATCGACGACGAGGTGCTCGCCGAGGAGGGCGTCACGGACCTCTCGACCTACGGCCCGCCGGCCGATCAGCTCATGCCCGACTTCTTCCTGGGGGAGTGAGGACCATGCGCCCCGACCTGGGCGGAGTGGACCCGCTGGAGTACAACCTGGCCACCCGCAACAACGCGGGGGACGTCATCATGCGCACCGCGGCGCTCTTCCCCGATCGGGTCGCGGTCGAGGACCAGGGTCGGGAGGTCACCTACCGCGAGCTCGCGGAGACGGTCGACCGGCTCGGGCACGCACTGCTCGGCCTCGGGCTGGAGCCCGGGACCCCGGTCGCGCTGACGATGATGAACTCCTGGCGGATCCTGGCCACCTACTTCGCCTGTGCCCGCGCGGGGCTGGTGTGCATGCCGCTGAACTTCCTGCTCGGTCTCGAGGACCAGCGCTGGATCCTCGGCGACTCCCGACCCGCGGCGCTGGTCACCGACGCCGCCTTCCGGGGGATGCACGAGCAGGTGCTGGCCACCGACGAGCACGTGCGGCACGTGATCGTCAGCGACGAGGAGTCCCCGGAGACGATCGCCGGGCGCCCGACCCACTCCTGGCAGGGACTGGTCGACGCCGCCTCGGCCGATCCGCTCGAGGTTCTGGTCGAGGACCGGGACACCGTGCAGTGCCTCTACACCTCGGGGACGACGTCACGGCCGAAGGGCGTGCTCGTCAGCCACACCTCGCTGGTCACCGCATTGCTGTCGAATGCCCTGGTCACCCGGATGTCGTGGGGTCAGAACCCCCCGACGATGCTCGTCGTGCTGCCGATGTTCCACGTCACCGCGCTCAACACGCTGTGCATGCCCACCCTCCTCATGGGCGGCACGCTGCTGCTCGTGGGTATGCAGTTCGACCCGGCCCGCAGCCTCGACGCGATGGAGAAGCACCGTGCGACGCACACGATGATGCTGCCGATGATGCACCGCGCGTGCGTGGCGGAGCAGGCCAGCCGGGCGCGTGACCTCACGTCGGTCACGACGGCGATCTATGCGATGGCGCCGATGCCGGCGGAGCTGCTCGCTGCGGTCGACGAGCTCTACCCCTCGGCCGACGTCATCCTCGGATCCGGCCAGACCGAGGTCCTGCCCGCGACCGTCATGCAGTGGCCCGAGCACCGACACAGCGCTCCCGACTCGTGGGGCCCGCAGGCACCGAGCGTCCTGACGAGGACGATGGGTCCGGGCGGCATCCAGGGGCCGGGGGAGACCGGCGAGATCGTCTACCGGGCACCGAACGTGTGCGCCGGCTACTGGAACAACCCCTCCGCCAACGAGGTCGCCTTCGC
>CAYLUX010000072.1:0-13039 GCA_964386935.1 uncultured Janibacter sp. | reverse complement strand
CTACCCGATGAGCAACGGCCTCTCCCGCCTCGAGTCCCGCTTCTGGGACCGCGACGAGGAGCTGGAGAAGGCCCGCGCCGCCAAGGGCAAGGACCTGGACTCCGCGGCCGCCGACGAGGCTGGCCTGGTGACCATGGCCCTGGACGACATCGACTTCGAGGACGAGCTGCGCATCGTGCTCGAGGAGCGGGCCGCGCTCTCGCCGGACGCACTGACCGGCATGGAGGCCAACCACCGTTTCGTCGGCCCGGAGACCATGGAGACCAAGGTCTTCGGTCGCCTGACCGCGTGGCAGAACTGGATCTTCATCCGCCCCAACGCCTCCGGTCCGGACGGCGCGCTGCGCCGCTACGGCAGTGGCCAGAAGGGCGACTACAACCTGGAGCGCGTCTGAGATGCCGAGTACATTCAACGCAGCAGAGTGGCTGGTTGACCGGGTCGCCGCCGAGCGCGGCACCCACACGGCGGTCGAGACCCCGTCGCACAACCTCACCTACGACGAGCTGGTCGACCTGACCGGCCGGGTCGCGGCGGCCCTGCGCTCGCTCGGCCTCCGCCGTGACGACCGCGTCCTCTTCGTGGCCAACGACGACGTCCCGCTCCTCGCGGGTGTCCTCGGGGCCATCCGGGGTGGGTTCGTCGCGGTCCCGATCTCGACGATGTACGGCGCGAACGAGCTCGCCGAGATCATCAACGACTCGGGTGCCGCAGTGGTGGTCGGCAGCTCGACCTACGCCGCGGCGGTCGCCGGAGCGGTCGAGGAGTGCCCCGCGGTGGGCCACCTCGTCTGGGACGGCGACCCCGGCGAGCACGGTGGCGTCGGCGGGGCCAGCGAGCTCACTTGGGACGAGCTCGTCGCCCGCGCCGACGGCGCCTCCGCCGAGGAGAAGGCTCCCGTGCCGGCCGGCGCGGACGCGTGGGCCCTGTGGCTCTACACCTCCGGCACGACCGGCAAGCCGAAGGGGGCCATGCACCGCCACGAGAACATCCGCCTCGTGTGCGAGACCTACGCGCAGCAGGTCCTGGGCATCACCGCCGAGGACCGGTGCATCTCCATCGCGAAGCTCTTCTTCGCCTACGGCATCGGCAACTCGATGTTCTTCCCGCTCTCCGCGGGGGCGACGACCATCCTCGAGCCGGGTCGCCCGACCCCGCACGGCATCGCCGAGCGGGTCCGGGAGAGCAAGCCGACGCTCTTCTTCGGGGTCCCCACCTTCTACGCGGGGCTGCTCAACAGCGACATCCCGGACGACACCTTCGAGACGGTGCGTCTCGGGGCCTCCGCCGGCGAGCCCCTGCCGAAGGGGGTGCAGTCCCGGATCAAGGAGCGTTTCGGCTTCGACATCCTCGACGGCATCGGCTCGACCGAGTGCCTGCACATCTTCCTGTCCAACCGGCCGGGCGAGATCAAGATGGGCACCACCGGCAAGGCGGTGCCCGGCTACGACCTGGAGATCCGCGACATCGATGGCGGGCTCGTCCCGGACAATGAGCCGGGCACCCTCTTCGTGCGGGCGGAGTCCGCGGCGCTGGGCTACTGGCGCCGGGCCGATGCCACCCGCTCGGTCTTCCAGGGCGAGTGGCTCAACACGGGTGACACCTACGTCCGTGACGACGACGGTTACTACACCTGCATGGGTCGGGCGACCGACCTGCTCAAGGCCGGCGGCATCTGGGTCAGCCCGACCGAGGTCGAGGACCGCCTGCTCGAGCACGAGTCCGTGGTCGAGTGCGCGGTGGTCGGCCAGGAGGACGCCGACGGCCTCATCAAGCCCGTCGCCGTCGTCGTCAGCAAGTCGGCGGTGACCCCCGAGGAGCTCGACACGTGGTGCCGTGAGGGGCTGGCCAGCTTCAAGCGGCCGCGCCGGGTGTACTTCGTCGACGAGCTGCCGAAGACCGCGACCGGCAAGATGCAGCGATTCAAGGTTCGTGCGCTCGTCAAGGAGCTGCAGCAGAAGGAGGCCGTCTCATGAAGACCACCACAGTCGATCTGCTGATCGTCGGGGCCGGCCCGGTCGGTCTCTTCGGCGCCTACTACGCCGGGGTCCGTGGTCTCAGCACCGCGCTCGTCGACAGCCTGAGCCAGGTCGGCGGTCAGGTGACCGCCATGTACCCGGAGAAGGCGATCTTCGACATCGCCGGCTTCCCGAGCGTCTCCGGCCGCGACCTGATCTCCAACCTCGTGGAGCAGGCCGCCCCGTACGACCCGACCTACCTGCTCGGGCAGGAGGCCCAGGAGCTGGAGCACGTGACCGGCGAGGACGGCCGTGAGCGGCTGAAGGTCACCACGAGCACCGGCGACGTCATCGACGCCGGCGCGGTCGTCGTCACCGGTGGCATCGGCACCTTCAGCCCCCGGCCGCTGCCGGCGGGCGAGGGCCACCTCGGCAAGGGGCTGGAGTACTTCGTGCCGAACTCGGCCGAGTACGCCGACCAGGACGTCGTCATCGTCGGCGGCGGCGACTCCGCCGTGGACTGGGCGAACATGCTCCACCCGATCGCCAAGTCCGTCACGCTCGTCCACCGCCGGGACAAGTTCCGCGCCCACCACGGGTCCGTGGAGCAGATGAAGTCCGCCCCGGTCGAGATCGTGCTCAACTGCCAGGTCACCGGTACCGCCGGCGACGAGGCCCTGGAGTCCGTGACGATCACCCCGAAGGGGGAGGACCCGCGCGACCTGCCGTGCACCCGCCTCGTGGCGGCGCTCGGCTTCACGGCCAACCTCGGCCCCCTTCGCGAGTGGGGTGTGGAGCTGCACGACAACCGGCACCTCGTCGTCGACTCGGCGATGCGCACCAACGTCCCCGGCGTCTACGCCGCCGGTGACATCACCGACTACGACGGCAAGGTGCGCCTCATCGCGGTCGGCTTCGGTGAGGTCGCCACGGCGGTGAACAACGCCGCGGTGCACATCGACCCGGATGCGCAGCTCTTCCCCGGTCACTCGACCGATCAGCAGCCGACTTCGGTTCCGCAGCCGGCCTGACACCCCCGCAACAGCTTTCGGGGGCACACTGGAGTCCCCGGAGAGAGGAGATCCGCCATGCCCTACGTGATCGCCAGCCCTTGTGTCGACACGATGGACACGTCCTGCACCGAGGAGTGCCCCGTCGACTGCATCTACGAGGGGGACCGCAAGCTCTACATCAACCCCAAGGAGTGCATCGACTGCGGTGCCTGCGAGCCGGTCTGCCCCGTGGAGGCCATCTCCCAGGACCGCCGTGTCGCCGAGGAGGACATGGAGCACATCGAGGACAACCGTCGCTTCTTCACCGAGGTCCTGGAGGGCCGTGACGAGCCGCTCGGTGCGCCCGGTGGATCGCACAAGACGGGCCCGATCGGGGTCGACACCCCCTTCGTCAAGGGTCTCTGAGGACCGCCGTGCTCGATGACCGCCCCCTCGTGGACGCCCACGTCCACGTCCCGGTGCTGCCGACGCTGAGCAGCTCGTGGATCGACTGGGCACGCCAGTTCGGGCCCGAGGGGCTCCTCGAGCGGGCGTGGGACTCCGACGGCGTCCCACGCCCGGAGTACCTCGACGAGCACTTCGCCGCCCAGGGGGTGGACGTGGCGGTCCTCTTCTGCGAGTACAGCCCCAAGGCGACCGGCATGCAGCTCTTCGAGGACCTGCTGCCGATCGTGGAGCACAACCCGCAGCGGTTCCGGCCGATGGCCAACGTCAACCCGCACCTGCACCACCCCATCGCGGACGAGGTGCGCCGACAGCTCGGCCACGGGGCCGCGGGCCTGAAGCTCCACCCCGTGCACGGGGGCTTTCGGTGCGACGACCCGATGCTCTACCGGGCCTACCAGGTGCTCGAGGAGGAGGGTGTGCCGCTCGTCGTGCACTGCGGCACCTCGACGTTCTCCGGGTCGCGCAACGAGTACGCGGACCCGACCTACCTGCTGCCGGTCGTTCGTGACTTCCCCGGGCTGGACGTGATCCTCGCCCACGGTGGTCGCGGCTGGTGGTACGAGCAGGCCGGCTTCATGGCGCTGACCAACGAGCACGTGTGGATCGAGCTCTCCGGCCTGCCGCCGAAGCGGCTGCCGCAGTACTACGCCGCGGCGGGGCTGGAGCGTCTCTCGCGCAAGATGGTCTTCGCCACCGACTGGCCCGGTGTGCCCGGCGTCGACACCAACGCCCGTGCCGTGGCCGACCTCGTCCCCGCGGAGGCGGCCGCCGGAGTGCTCGGCGGCAACGCCCTTCGCCTCTACGCCAACATGCCCGAGGTGACTCGCTGATGGCCCTGTACGCACTGGGCGACCTGGAGCCGGTGGTACCGGACTCCGCCTACGTCCACCCCGACGCGACCGTGATCGGCGCGGTGACGCTGGGGGAGGAGTCCTCGGTGTGGCCCGGCGCCGTGCTGCGCGCGGACTTCGGCGAGATCATCGTCGGCGACCGCACGTCGGTGCAGGACGGGACCGTCGTGCACTGCATCGAGGAGCAGCCCACGAGCATCGGCTCCGGCTGCGTCGTCGGGCACAACGTCCACCTCGAGGGCTGCACCGTGCACGATGACTGCCTCATCGGCTCGGGGAGCGTCGTGCTGAACTTTGCCACCGTCGGTGCCGGCTCGGTCGTCGGTGCCGGTGCCGTCGTCACCGAGCACGCCGACATCCCGCCGTCGTCCATGGCGCTCGGCGTCCCCGCCAAGGCCCGCCCCGTCCCCGACGATGCCCGTGACTGGGTCCGTTTCGGCGTCGACGAGTACCTCCGCAACGCGAAAACCTACCGAGACCAGCTGCGTCGACTCGACTGACGCGGGTAGAAGGAGAGGACCGAGACATGACTGAGGAAAATCGCGGCGTTCCCGCCTCCGAGCTCAGCGACGAGGAGCTGGAGTCCCAGGGCAAGCAGGCACACGAGACCCGCAACTGGGTCTTCCTGCACGGCAGCGCGGACCAGTTCGCCCACCACACCGCCCGGATGCTCGAGCTGGAGCGGGAGTACATCCGCCGCTACCCCAAGCGCACCTGGCAGGGCAGTGGCGGTGCCGCCCACGACCTGGAGCAGACGGCCGCCTCCTGGCGCGAGACCGTCCGCGGCGTCGTGGCCCAGCTCGAGGCGCTCGTGGAGCTGCCCGACCCCAAGCCCAGCGAGGGCGCGGCGGCCGAGGAGCCGGTGACGGCCTTCCTGCAGGCGATCGCCGACAAGGGTGGTCGGATGAACCGGCTGGAGGCCCACCAGATCGCGCGTGAGGTCGGGCTCGACCCGGCTGTGCGTGCCGACCTGTACAAGGCCGAGCCGCCGCTGATCGCCACCGAGGGCAAGGAGCGCGTCCTCACGGATGCCGGCCGCGCCCGCCTGGCGGGCAAGGCGTGAGCGGGGGGACGCGAGCCGCCTACCTCGTCGACGGAGTACGCACCCCGGTCGGGAAGTACGGCGGTGCGCTCTCGAGCGTGCGCCCGGACGACCTGGCGGCGCACGTCATCCGTGAGCTGCTCGCCCGGCACGAGGGGCTGGACCCCGCGTTGATCGACGACGTCGCGCTCGGCAACGCCAACCAGGCCGGCGAGGACAACCGCAACGTCGCGCGGATGGCGGTGCTGCTCGCCGGACTTCCGGTCTCGGTGCCCGGCACGACCATCAACCGGCTCTGCGGGTCCGGGCTGGACGCTCTCGGCTACGCCGCCCGCGCGATCCGCTCCGGCGATGCCGACCTGATGATCGCCGGCGGTGCGGAGAGCATGAGCCGGGCCCCCTTCGTCGTACCGAAGGCGGGCAAGGCCTTCTCCCGGTCGATGAGCCTGGAGGACACGACGATCGGGTGGCGCTTCGTCAACCCGGAGATGGAGCGGATGTACGGCACCGACCCGATGCCGCGCACCGCCGAGAACGTCGCCGCGGAGTACCCGGTCTCCCGGGAGGACCAGGACGCCTTCGCGCTGCGCTCCCAGGAGCGGGCCGCCAAGGCGATCGCGAACGGGCGCCTCGCCCGCGAGATCGTCCCGGTGAGCGTGCCCCGGCGCAAGGCCGACCCGCTCGTCGTCGACACCGACGAGCACCCCCGGCAGACCTCGAAGGAGGCGCTCGCCGGCCTCCGGCCGCTCTTCGAGGGTGGCACGGTCACGGCCGGCAACGCCTCCGGTGTCAACGACGGTGCCGCCGCGATGCTCGTCGCCTCCGAGGAGGCGGTCGAGAAGCACGGCCTGACCCCGCTCGCGCGCATCGACGCGGTGACCGCCGCCGGCGTGGAGCCCCGCGTCATGGGCATGGGGCCGGCGCCCGCCACGAAGAAGCTCGTCGAGCGCACCGGCGTGGGGCTGGACTCCGTCGGCGTCATCGAGCTCAACGAGGCCTTCGCCTCCCAGGGCCTCGCCGTCCTGCGTGAGCTCGGCATCGCCGACGACGACCCCCGCGTCAACCCCCACGGTGGTGCCATCGCCCTCGGTCACCCGCTCGGGATGAGCGGCGCGAGGATCGCCCTCTCGGCGGCGATCTCGATGGCTGACGGCGACCACGACCACGCGGTCGCGACGATGTGCATCGGTGTCGGTCAGGGCATCGCGGCACTGCTGTCGCGCCCCTGAGCGAAGGAGCGAGCATGTCCCTCATCCGCATCGAGGAGCACGAGAGCGGGGTCCGCGAGGTCGTCCTGGACCGGCCGGAGGCGATGAACGCCGTCTCCACCGAGATGGCGAACGCGCTGACCGCGGTCGGTGAGCAGCTGCGCGAGGACCTCTCGGTGCGGGCCGTCGTGGTGACCTCCAGCAACGAGAAGGCCTTCTGCGTCGGCGCGGACCTGAAGGAGCGCAACGGCTTCACCGACGAGGACCTGCGGGCGCAGCGGCCGGGCAACCGGCTGGCCTACCGGGCGCTGCACGACCTGCCGGTGCCGACGATCGCAGCGGTCGACGGTCACGCCCTCGGCGGAGGCTGCGAGATCGCTCTCGCCTGCGACCTCATCGTGGCCGGGCCGAAGGCCTCCTTCGCGCTCCCGGAGGTCTCGGTCGGCGTCATCCCCGGAGGCGGCGGCACCCAGCTGCTCACCTCCCGGATCGGGTGGTCCCGTGCGGCGGACCTGATCTTCACCGCTCGCCGGGTCGACGGTCCCGAGGCGGCCCGACTGGGCCTTGCCGACCGGGTCGTCGAGGACGCGAAGGGGGAGGCCCTCGCCATGGCCGCCACGATCGCGCAGCACTCCCCGGTGGGGGTGCGCAACGCCAAGGCCGCGATGCGGGGTGGGCTCGACCTCTCCTACGACGAGGGGCTGGACCTCGAGGACGCCCGTTGGCACGACACCGCCTTCAGCGCTGACCGGGCCGAGGGCGTGCGCGCCTTCGCCGAGAAGCGCCGGCCGGAGTGGCCCGGCCTGGGCTGAGCGAGCACGTCATAGGGTGATGACGTGATCGACCTGCACACCCACTCCTCGCGCAGCGACGGGACCGAGCCGCCTGCCGTCCTCGTGGCGCAGGCGGCCCGTGCCGGGCTCGAGGTCGTAGCCATGACCGATCACGACACGATCAGCGGCTGGCCCGAGGCGGCCGAGGCGGCGGCGAGCGAGGGCGTCGCCCTCGTGCGGGGGGCGGAGCTGTCCACCCAGCACCACGGCCGGTCGGTGCACCTGCTCGCCTACCTCTTCGACCCGGAGGACCAGCGCCTCGCGGACGAGATGCGGCAGGTCCGGGAGGACCGGATCCCCCGGCTGCAGCGGATCGTCGAGCACATGGCGGCGGACGGCTTCGACATCACGTGGGAGGACGTCCTGGCCCAGGGCGAGCACCCGGCCACCCTCGGGAGGCCGCATCTGGCCGATGCGCTCGTGGCGAAGGGGGTGGCCGCCAGCCGCAGCGAGGTCTTCGGGCGGCTGCTCTCCAGCAGGTCCCGCTACTACGAGCGCCACTACGCGATCGCGACCGAGGACGCGGTGCGCCTCGTCCTGGGCGCGGGTGGTGTGCCGGTGGCGGCACACCCCTTCGCCAGTCGCCGGCAGCGGGCGCTCGGTCCGGAGGACGTCGCCGAGCTCGCGGCGGTCGGGCTCGCCGGCCTCGAGGCGGACCACCGCGACCACGACGATGAGGGGCGCCGACTGGCACGGAGGCTGGCCACCGAGCACGACCTCATCGTCACCGGCAGCAGCGACTACCACGGCGAGGGCAAGGAGAACCGGCTCGGCGAGAACACCACCGACCCGGACCAGCTGGAGCGCATCGTCGCCGCCTCCTCGGGCGTCACCCCCGTGCTGCGCTGACGGGTCGCCGCCCTCGTCTCCGGGGAGTCGCGCGAACTGGCGGGGAGCGACCTGCGAGGATGACCGGGAATCCGCACCAGAGGAGGGCTGACCCCGGTGGCACGAGCCAAGAAGGCGGCGATCATCGCCGTCGCGAACCAGAAGGGTGGCGTCGCCAAGACGACGTCCGTGGCATCCATCGGCGCGGCACTCGCCGAGCTCGGCAAGCGGGTGCTGCTCGTGGACCTGGACCCGCAGGCCTCGCTGACCTTCAGCCTCGGGATCGACCCCGACGCCGTGGAGGTCTCCGTCAACGAGATCGTCCTCGGCCAGGCCGAGGCCGAGGAGGCGCTCCTCGGGGCCGGTGAAGGGATCGACCTCCTGCCGGCCACGATCGATCTGGCCGGTGCCGAGGCCCAGGTGCTCACCCGGCCCGGCCGGGAGTTCATCCTCCAGTCGGCACTGGCCGACGTGCGCGCCGACTACGACGTCATCCTCCTGGACTGCAGCCCCAGCCTCGGGGTGCTCACGCTCGCCGCGCTGACCGCCGCGACCGGGCTCATCATCCCGATGCAGGCCGAGATGCTCAGCCACCGCGGGGTCGGCCAGCTGCTCGACACCGTGAAGGACGTCAAGAAGCTGCTCAACAAGAAGCTCAAGGTCATCGGCATCCTGCCGACGATGTACGACGGCCGCTCGAACCACTCCCGCGAGGTGCTCGAGGACCTCGGCACGCGCTACCGGCTGCCGGTGCTCTCCCCGCCGATCCCGCGGACGGTGCGCTTCGCCGAGGCGCCCGCCGCGGGGCGCTCGATCCTCGAGACCGCCCGCACCAGCAAGGGCGCCGCCGCCTACCGCGAGGTCACCGAGGAGATCCTCGCCGCGCTGTAGGCCGGCTCCCTTCCGCGGACGGGTGGCTGACCCCCTTCGCAAGAGAAAGTGCCCCTTGGCAAGAGTTTGAAACTCTTGCCAAGGGGCACTTTCTCGGGTCACCCGGAAATCGGGTGACGCCCGGGGATCAGGGTCAGGCGTTGCCCTGCTGCTGGGTCCGCTGGCCGCCACGGGTGCGGCGCCGGTTGCGCCGACGGCGCGGCCGGCCCTCGCCACGCTCCTGCCCGCGCTCCTGGCCACCACGGCCGCCGGAGTGGTGACCGCCGCGGCCACCGCCCTGACCACGGCCACCCTGACGGTGGCCGCTGTGGGCGCCGGTCTCGCCGAGGTCCTCGAGCTTCTCCGCGTCGAGGCCCTCGCGGGTGCGCTTCGAGCGCGGCAGCCGGCCCTTGGTGCCCTCGGGGATGTCCAGGTCGGTGTAGAGGTGCGGGCTGGAGGAGTAGGTCTCCACCGGCTCGGGGATGCCGAGGTCCAGCGCCTTGTTGATCATCGCCCACTTGGTGGTGTCGTCCCAGTCGACGAAGGTGACCGCGATGCCGGTGTTGCCCGCGCGGCCGGTGCGCCCGATGCGGTGGACGTAGGTCTTCTCGTCGTCGGGGCACTGGTAGTTGATGACGTGGGTGACGTCGTCGACGTCGATGCCGCGCGCCGCGACGTCGGTGGCGACGAGGACGTCGACCTTGCCGTTGCGGAAGGCCCGCAGCGCCTGCTCGCGAGCGCCCTGCCCGAGGTCACCGTGGATCGAGGCGGCGGCGAAGCCGCGGTCGGCCAGCTCGTCGGCGACCTTGGCGGCGGTGCGCTTGGTGCGGGAGAAGATGATCGTGCGGCCCCGGCCCTCGGCCTGCAGGATGCGCGCGAGCATCTCGACCTTGTCCATCGCGTGGGCGCGGTAGACCAGCTGCTCGGTCGCCGCGACGGTGTGCGCGTTCTGGTCGCCGTCCTCGCTCATGGCCCGGATGTGGGTCGGCTGGGTCATGTACCGGCGGGCCAGCGCGACGATCGCCGCGGGCATCGTCGCGGAGAAGAGCATCGTGTGGCGCGCCGGGGAGGTCATCGCCATGATCTTCTCCACGTCCGGCAGGAAGCCCAGGTCGAGCATCTCGTCGGCCTCATCGAGGACGACGGTCTTGGCCGCCGACAGGTCGAGGTACTTCTGCTGGGCCAGGTCGATGAGACGACCGGGGGTGCCGACGACGACGTGCACGCCCTGCTGCAGTGCCTCGATCTGCGGCTCGTAGGCACGGCCGCCGTAGACGGTGAGGACCTTGATTCCCCGCTTCTTGCCGGCGCGCTGCAGGTCGGTCGCGACCTGGCTGGCCAGCTCGCGGGTCGGCGCGACCGCGAGGGCCTGCGGCCGACGGTCATCGCTCTCGGTGTCGATCCGGTTGAGCATCGGGATGCCGAAGCCGAGGGTCTTGCCGGTCCCGGTCTTGGCCTGGCCGATGATGTCGTGTGCGCCGAGCGCGACCGGCAGGGTCATCGCCTGGATGGGGAAGGGGTGGGTGATCCCGTGCTCCTCGAGCGCGTCGACGATCAGGGGATCGATGTCGAAGTCACGGAAGCTCTTCTGCTCGGCCTCGGCCCCGGCGTCGGTGACGTCGGGGGCTTCCGTGGATTCGGCCGTGGGTGTACTGGTGTCTGCAGTCATGTTCTCTCGATCAGGCATCGACGGCGCGGGACGCGCCGTGGTGGACGGGCCGATCGGAGGACAGTCAAGTGCGGTCAGCCTGCGTGGGCGACCGTCCGGATTTCGCTCCGGCGCTTACGAGGATGCCGACCGGGCACCGCTGGTCACGTCCATGGTACCGGTCGGTCGCCGTCAGCGCCCAAACGTGGGCCCCGGAGTGGCTATCCTCGCCGCATGAGCGATGCCGCTGACAACCCCACCGCAGACACCATCGGGTCCCGCGAGAGGGAGGGGACCATCGACCTGCTGGGAGTCATCGCCTACGGGTCCATCAAGGGCTTCACGAGCATCGCGGCGGACGCGGACATGGCCAAGGACCTTGACCTGAAGCGCGCGCTCGCGGGGATGGCGGCCAAGGAGTTCCGCGGCCACGAGATGCTCGTGCACCACATCGACGAGCTCGGCGGGACGCCCACGGTGGCGATGGAGCCCTTCCGGGAGGCCTTCGACGCCTACCACGACCGCACCCGCCCCCGGGACCTGCTCGAAGGGCTGGTCAAGGCCTACATCGGCGACGGCATCGCCGCGGACTTCTACCTGGAGATCGCGCAGTACGTGCGCTCCGGTACCGCGAAGATCATCCAGCAGGCCACGGCCGACCACCGGGACGTCGACGTCATCATCGCCGCGGTCCACCGAGGCATCGAGGGGGACTCGCGCCGGGCAGGACCGCTCGCGCTGTGGGGCCGCCGGCTCATGGGGGAGGCGCTCACCCAGGGCCAGGTGGTGGCCAGCCGCCGGGAGGCGCTCGGTGACCTCGTGCTCGGCCGCAGCCACGAGCGCCACGGCGCCACCGTCGCGGAGATCGGTGAGCTGATGCAGCGCCTCACCGACAAGCACCAGGTCCGGATGAAGCGGCTCGGTCTCGCCCCCTGAGGGGCGACCGACCCGGCCCGGGACGACGAAGGGGGCCCGCCGGCCGGCGGGCCCCCTTCGCGGGGATGGTGCGCGGTGCTCAGACCTGCTTGCGCCCGACGATCATCCCGTAGACGACGATGAGGACGGCGGCCGCGACGACGCCCAGGGCGAAGGCGATCCAGTCGATGCCGGAGGTGGTCTCGTTACCCGAGAAGAAGGTGTAGGCCCAGGACCCGATGAGCGATCCGAGGATGCCGAGGATGACGGTGACGAGGGTCGAGATGGACTGCTTGCCCGGCAGCACCAGGCGGGCGAGGGCGCCGATGATGGCGCCCACGACGATCGTGACGACGATGGTCCACACGGTTGATCAACTCCTCTTGTCCGAGAGCGCACGCGGACGAACGTGTGAGCCTGATGGGGCTCCCGAGAAGAATATAACCACATGTGACCACTGAGTACACATGCGTGACGGACCCGGCGCGCCGGACGGTTTCCGGCCTCGGGTCCGGCCCGGTCGGCCCCGGGTCAGGCCACGGTCGACGCCCCGTCGGGCCGGGGTCAGGCGCCGAAGCCCACGCGACCGCGGCTCGGCTCGCCCACCTCGACGTAGCCCAGCGCTCCGCCGGGGACGAGGACGCGACGGCCCTTGGTGTCGGTGAGCACCAGCGGCTTGCCCTCGAGTGCGGTGTGGACCGCGGCCTCGATCTCCTCCTCGGTGCCGCTCGCGTCGACGACGATCTCGCGGGCGACGTTCTGGACGCCGATCTTGACCTCCACGGTCACTCCTTCCGGACGGGTGCTGGCCGAAGCCATCGTGTCACTCCCCGTCCTCATCGGTCCCGGCAGGGTCCTTGGTGCGGTCGACGGGGAAGGCCCCGATCCCCCGCCAGGCCAGGTGGCCCGCGACCTCGGCGGCGACCTCCTTCGAGAAGGCGGCGCCGTGGGCGAGCCACACCCGGGCCATGACCTGCGCGGCCCCGGCCATCGCGATGCCGAGCATCTCCGCCATCTGCGGGGCGAGCACGGTGTCCTCGGCGATCCGCTGGGCGATGGCGTCCCCGAGCTGGGCCTCGAGGGCGTCCAGCCGGTGGCGCACCGCCGGGTCGTTGGTCAGGTCCGACTCGTAGATCAGGCGGAAGGCCCCCCCTTCGTCCGCGACGAACTCGAAGAAGGCCCGGACCGTCGCGTAGACGCGCTCCTCGTGGTCCGGGGAGGAGTCCAGCGCGTCCAGGACGAGGGTCTCCAGGTGGTCGCACTGGGTCTCCAGCAGCGCGAGGTAGAGCTCGAGCTTGCCGGGGAAGTGCTGGTAGAGCACCGGCTTGGAGACGCCGGCCTCGGCGGCGATGTCCTCCATCGCCGCCGCGTGGTAGCCCTTGGCCACGAAGACGGACAGCGCCGCTTCGAGCAGCTGCGCCCGGCGCTG
>CAYLUX010000071.1:10470-13114 GCA_964386935.1 uncultured Janibacter sp. | reverse complement strand
CGGCCAGCGAGTACGTCGAGCTGGTCCTGCCGGTCCTGGACGGTCTCGAGGACTCCACGCTGCTGCGCACGCTGCTGGCCCAGCTGGCCACCGCGGTGGGCACCTACTCGGCACCGGAGCACCGCGAGGCGCTGCGCACGCGTGTCGTCGGCCTCCTCGGCGATCTCGCCGAGCGGGCCGCCCCGGGCAGCGACGCCCAGCTGCAGCTGGTCACCGCCCACGCGGGCATGCTCACCCCCGGCGACGACACCTCGCTCGTCGCCGCCCTGTACGACGGCAGCCGCACCCTCGAGGGTCTGGCCGTCGACGCCGACATGCGGTGGACGCTGCTCACCGCACTCACCGCGACCGGCTCGGCCGACGCCGATGCCGTTGCGGCGGAGGCGAAGGGGGACAACACGGCCACCGGTCGCGAGCGCGCCGCACGCGCGGTCGCGAGCATCCCGACGGCAGCGGCCAAGGAGGAGGCCTGGGCCTCCGGTGTGGTCGCCACCGACACCCCGAACTCGGTGGTCGACGCCTACGCCCTCGGCTTCGGCCGGGCCGCCGACCCGGCGCTGCTGACCCCCTTCGTCCCGCGTTACCACGAGGTCATCGAGCAGGTCTGGGCCGAGCGGACCCACGCCATCGCGGAGGGCATCGTCCTCGGCTTCTACCCGATGACCCTCGCGGGGCCGGAGCTGCTCGCGGCGACGCGGACCTGGCTCGAGGAGCACCCGCAGGCGCCCGCCGGCCTGCGGCGCCTCGTCACGGAGAGCCGTGACACCGTCGCCCGTGCAGTTGCCGCTCAGGAGCGGGACGCACACTCGGGCTGATGAGTTTCGTGCACCACCTGATGGCCATCGACCTCACGTGGGCCGCCACGGCGGACTTCCTGCTCGGAGCGCCGCTGCGGATCCTGCTGACGGTGGTCCTCGCCTGGATCGCGCGCTACCTGGTCCACCGCGCCATCTCCAGCGCGGTGGACCAGGCGCTCGCCCGGCGCGAGGCCACTCGTGCGCGGCGGGACCACCACGGGCGCGACCGGGGCGCGGCCGCCGGCGAGCGCTACCGGCAGCGGATGAAGACGACCGGGTCGCTGCTGCGCAGCATCGCGACCTTCGCCATCGTCATCCTCACGGTGCTCACCGTGCTCTCGTTGCTGCACATCCCGCTCGCGCCGCTGCTCGCCTCGGCCGGTGTCGGTGGTGTCGCCCTCGGTTTCGGTGCACAGTCGCTCGTGCGGGACTACCTCTCCGGCGTCTTCATGATCCTCGAGGACCAGTACGGGGTCGGGGACTACATCGACGCCGGCGAGGCCGTCGGCACCGTCGAGGAGGTCACGCTGCGGGTCACCCGGCTGCGGGACCTGGACGGCGTCGTCTGGTACGTGCGCAACGGCGAGATCCTGCGGGTCGGCAACCGCTCCCAGGGGTGGTCCACGGTCATGGTCGACCTGCCCTTCTCCTACCGGGAGGACACCGCCAAGGTCATCGGGATCATCCGCGAGCAGGTCGAGCACATGGACCGGGACCCGCAGTGGCACACCGTGCTTCGTGAGGCGCCCAGCGTGCTCGGCGTCGAGTCGATCACCGGGGGCACGGTCACGGTGCGGGTCTTCGCCACGTGCGCACCCAACGAGAACTGGGGCATCCAGCGGGAGATCCGCCGCCGCGTCAAGGAGGCCTTCGACCGCGAGGGTGTCGCCGGGCCGCCCATCCCGCTGACCGGGGGCGAGCACGAGATCTGAGATGGTGGCCCCGTGACGGCACAACCAGAGGACAGCTTCTACGCGCAGGTCGGTGGCCACGAGACCTTCGAGGCCCTGGTCCACCGGTTCTACGAGGGCGTGGCGCAGGACCCGACGCTGCGCGCCCTGTACCCGGAGGCCGACCTCGGTCCCGCCGAGGTGCGGCTGCGGATGTTCCTCGAGCAGTACTTCGGCGGTCCGAACACCTACAGCCAGCAGCGCGGTCACCCGCGGCTGCGGATGCGGCACGTGAACTACGCCGTGACCCCCGACCAGCGGGACCGGTGGATGCGGCACATGTTCGCCGCGATGGACTCCCTCGACCTGCCCGAGGCCCACGACGCCGCCATGCGCGACTACTTCACCCGCGCGGCGGACATGCTCATCAACGCCGACGAGGAGGGCAACCCCCTGTGACCGACGCGGCCCCCTTCGCCACCCGTGAGCTGCACCTGCCCGGATCGGCCGATGCCCCCTGGTGGCGCGACGCCGTCATCTACCAGATCTACCCCCGCTCCTGGGCCGACGCCGACGGGGACGGGATCGGGGACCTGCGGGGCATCGCCGCCCGCCTGGAGCATCTGGCGGCGCTGGGCGTCGACGCGGTGTGGCTCTCCCCCTTCTACACCTCGCCGCAGCGCGACGCCGGGTACGACGTCGCGAACCACCGGGACGTCGACCCGCTCTTCGGGACCCTCGCGGACGCCGATGCGCTCATCGCTCGCGCCCACGAGCTCGGCCTGCGGATCATCGTCGACCTCGTGCCCAACCACACCTCCTCGGACCACCCGTGGTTCGGGGAGGCGCTCGCCGCGGGACCGGGCAGCCCCGAGCGCGACCGGTACCACTTCCGCGAGGGCCTCGGCGAGGACGGCTCGGAGCCACCGACCAACTGGCAGAGCAACTTCGGGGGCG
>CAYLUX010000071.1:0-10370 GCA_964386935.1 uncultured Janibacter sp. | reverse complement strand
CTCGGCGAGGACGGCTCGGAGCCACCGACCAACTGGCAGAGCAACTTCGGGGGCGATGCCTGGACCCGGGTCACCGAGGCCGACGGCCGTCCCGGGCAGTGGTACCTGCACCTCTTCGACCCCGGCCAGCCGGACCTGAACTGGCAGAACCCCGACGTGCGTGCCGACTTCCGCACCACGCTGCGCTTCTGGCTCGACCGGGGCGTGGACGGCTTCCGCGTCGACGTCGCGCACGGGCTCGTGAAGGACCCCTCCTTCCCTCCCTTCGGCACGCCCCCGGGTGGACTGCTCGAGGTGACCTCCGATGCCCCCTTCTGGGACCAGGACGGGGTGCACGAGATCTACCGCGACTGGCGGGAGCTGCTGGAGGAGTACTCCCCCGAGCGGATCATGTGCGCCGAGGCGTGGGTGAGCCCGGCCGACCGGGCCGCGCGCTACGTGCGCGAGGACGAGTTCCACCAGGCCTTCAACTTCGAGTTCCTCGACACCCCGTGGCTCGCGGAGCCGCTGCGGGAGGTCATCGCAGGGTCGCTCGCCGCGAGCGACGCCGTCGGTGCCCCGACGACCTGGGTGCTGAGCAACCACGACGTGCTGCGCCACGCCAGCCGCCTCGGTCTGCCGCAGGACGAGAAGCCCCCGAACGGCATCGGACCCGACGACCCGCAGCCGGACGCCGGTCTCGGGCTGCGCCGTGCCCGCGCCGCCACGACCCTCATGCTCGGCCTCCCCGGCGGCGCCTACGTCTACCAGGGCGAGGAGCTCGGGCTGCCCGAGCACACGACGCTGCCCGCCGAGGCGCGGCAGGACCCCACCTTCACCCGCACGGGCGGGAAGGAGAAGGGCCGGGACGGCTGCCGGGTCCCGATGCCGTGGACGAAGGGGGCCCCGGCCCTCGGCTTCAACGACACCGGCGCCGCGTGGCTGCCACAGCCGGACTCCTACGCCGACCTCGCGGTCGACCAGCAGGACGGCCACCCCGGATCCACCCTCGAGCTGTACCGGCAGCTGCTGGCGCTGCGCCGGGAGCGGGGTCTGGGACGCTCCGGGCTCGCCGAGGTCGACGGGCTCGGCGAGGACGTGCTCGGCTACCTCGCGACCGCCCCGGACGGCACCCGGACGCTGCTGCTCGCCAACCTCTCCCCCGAGTCGGTCGAGCTGCCCTCCGGCGCAAGGGTGCTCGTCGCCTCCGAGGGGCTCGTCGGCGGCCGCGTCCCCACGGACACGACCGTCTGGGCCGAGGTCTGATCACAGCGGGCCGGTGCCGTTGTCGGCGGACCCCACTACCGTCTCTCCATGGCACTGACACTGGGCATGATCACGACCGACACGAGTGACCCAACCGCCCTGGGCAGGTGGTGGGCGGAGCAGACCGATGGAGAGGTCGTCGAGACCAACGACGGCTGGTTCGTCGTCGTCCAGCCGCCCGGCGGGCCGATGCTCGCCTTCCAACGGGTCGACCAGCCGACCCCCGGCAAGAACCGGCTGCACCTCGACCTCGGCGCGCCGGACCTCGACACCGAGGTCGAACGACTCACGGGCGTCGGCGCCACGATCGTCGAGCGGCGGCAGATGGGTGACTTCCGGTGGGTGACCATGGCCGACCCCGATGGCAACGAGTTCTGCGTCGCCAACCAGTGACGCGCCGCCGACGCGCGCGCGTACGGTGAGCACGTGAGTGCCGCCGAGGACTTCCCGTACTTCGCCGACTCGACCCCGATCGGGCTGGCCCACCGAGGAGGGTCCACGTACCCCCCGAACGTCGGGCGGGAGAACACCGTCGCGGCCTTCCGCGAGGCGGTCGACATGGGCTACCGCTATCTCGAGACGGACGTGCACGCGACGGCGGACGGCCGGCTCGTCGCCTTCCACGACGAGGTCCTCGACCGGGTCACGGACGCCCAGGGCGCGATCGCGGACCTGCCGTGGCACCGCGTCGCCGAGGCGCGCATCGGGGGCAGCGAGGGCGTCCCCCTCATGGACGAGCTCTTCGAGACCTTCCCCGACGTCCGGTTCAACATCGACGTCAAGGCCCCCGGCGCGATCGAGCCGCTCGTCGAAGCCATCCGCCGCCACGGGGCGCTGGACCGGGTCTGCGTCGGGTCCTTCAGCGATGCCCGGCTGCGCGCAGTGCGCAGGGCCCTCGGCCCGCGCCTGGCCACCTCCGCCGGCCCGGCCGGTGTCGCCTCGCTGCGGCTGCTGCCCGCGGCGGTCTCCCGACTGCTGCGCTCCCCCGCCCAGGCGCTGCAGATCCCGGTCACCCACCGCATCGGGCCGATCACCCCGACCGTGCTCACCGGCAGGCTCGTCGAGATCGCCCACCGGCTGGGCAAGCACGTGCACGTGTGGACCATCGACGAGGCCGCCGAGATGCACCGCCTCCTCGACCTCGGGGTCGACGGGATCGTCAGCGACCGGATCGACACCCTCCGGGACGTGCTCGCGGAGCGGGGCCACCCCCTTCGCCCCTGAGCGGGGTCAGCGCCGCAGCGCCGCCAGGACCTCCTCGACGGCGGTCGGCCGGCCGGCGACGCTCCAGACCGTCCCGCGCACCCGCACCTGCTCCGTGCGCCCGCCGACGCCCTGCACGAGGGCGGCGCCGGGCAGCCAGTCCCAGTCGGGCACGGACTGCTGGGCCCACACGCCGACCCGACCGGCCGCGACGGCGCCGAGGTCGCAGGACCCGGAGCCGAACATCCGCACCGTCGCCGCGCCGGAGATCGCGGCCAGCCACGGCTCGCGCAGGTCCTCCCGGTCGAGCACGCCCGGGTGCAGGTAGGTCGCCATCGCGACCTCGGCCAGCGGCAGGTCCGTCAGCTCCCCGAGGGGCCGCCCGCCCAAGGTGGTCGGCAGATCCCGGCCACCGAGCCACGCCTCCCCGGAGGTCGGCCGGTGCACCGACCCGAGGAGCAGTTCATCGCCCTCCCGCAGGGCCAGCGCGCTGCACCAGGTGTCCAGCCCGGCGAGGAAGTTGTAGGTGCCGTCCACCGGGTCGATGACCCACGTGCGCCCGGAGGACGAAGGGCGCGCCGCCCCCTCCTCGCCGACGATCCCGTCCTGCGGGCGCAGCCGGGCGAGGGTGCCCGCGACGAGCTCCTCGGCGGCGTGGTCGGCCTCGGTCACGACGTCGGAGACGGAGGTCTTGCGGCGGCCGTGCACCCCTTCCTCGCGCATCCGCTGGGCCAGATCGGCGGCACGGCGGGTCAGCTCCGCGGCGAGGTCGGCGTCGGAGGTCCCCTCGTGGAGGTCCTCGGTCCCGGGCACGGTGGAGTCCTGCATGGCCCCACCCTAGGTCGGGCTCAGCGGCAGACGACGAAGCCGCGTGGCGTGCTCAGCCGGGTCCAGGGTCCGACGGTGTGCACCTCGACCTGCTCCGTCGCCCCGCCTCCGAGGAATCCGAGCACGTGCAGGCCGTAGCCGCCCCCGGCCGGAACCGGTGGGACGCTGTCGGTCGGGCGTCCCCAGACCCGCGAGCGCAGGTCGGCGACCGCCGCCGAGCCGGACCCGTCCGGTGCCCCTCGAGCCACCTCGGCGATGCCGTCGAGAGCCACCCGGCGCAGCTGATCCTCGGGGAGTGCCCCCACTCGCTCCCAGCCGGATCGGGGCGGCGAGAGCGCCCGCCACGAGGGGTCCGAGGTGACCGGGGGCTCGGGGATCTCGCGGCCACCGCGGGCCAGCCGGTCGCTGACCGCCTTGACCGGCACGGTGACGTCGTGGGTGAGGTGCTCCGCCAGGGCGAAGGTCCGCAGGCCGAGGACGAGACCGGAGCTGCTGATGCCCCGGCCCGGCACGACGCAGGTCCACGCGGCGAGGACCGGTCCGACGGCCTGCAGCCGCACGTCACCGTCGGGGTCGGCCTTGCGGGCCCTCGCGAGGTAGGTCTTGAGGTCGCCGGCGCTGGCGTCGTCGAGCAGCCGGAAGGTGGTCACCGACGCCGCCTCATCTGCACCGGCTCACCGCTGTGCTGACCGAGCACCGTGCGCTCCCGGTCGGTGAGGGACCGGGGGCGCTGGTGCTCGACGTCGAAGGCGACGAGCGTGGACTCGGCCCGCAGGTGGACCGTCGCCTCCGGCTCGGGTCCCGAGCGCACCTCGTAGCCGAGGTCCCAGCTGGCCCCGCCGACGTCGCTGACCCACATCTCGATGAAGAGGGGCTGCGGGCTGTAGTGCAGCTGGGCGAGGTACTCGACCTCCTGCCGGGCTAGCAGCACGACCGGGCGGTCCTTGCCCTCACCGGTCCAGCCCCCGAACCACTCGTCGAAGGCCAGGATCCGCGCCTCCTCGAGGTACCGGTGGAAGGCGACGTTGTTGACGTGGCCGAAGGCGTCCATGTCGCCCCAGCGCATCCGGACCTCGACGCCGAAGGGCTGGTGGGCGGAGCTCGACTGGACCATGTCCACATCCTCCCAGAGCCCACTGTCGCCGTCCCCAGCCCTCCCCACCGGGAGTGCGCCGTCGGGGCGCTCGCCTACCGTTGACAGCGATGACCACACAGACCAACGAGACCAACTCCCTCGCCGACGACGCGACCGCGGTGCTGCGCCGGCTCGTCGGGCGCGAGGACGCCACCTTCCGGGACGGTCAGCTCGAGGCGATCGACGCCCTCGTCGACGGCGGCCGCCGAGTCCTCGTCGTCCAGCGGACCGGGTGGGGGAAGTCGGCGGTCTACTTCGTAGCCTCCCGGCTGCAACGGGCGAAGGGGGCCGGCCCCGCCCTCATCGTCTCCCCGCTGCTCGCGCTGATGCGCGACCAGATCGCTGCCGCCGAGCGGGCGGGCGTGCGCGCCGTGTCGATGAACTCCTCGAACGCCCAGGAGTGGGACGAGGTGCGTGCCCGCCTCGCGGCGGACGAGGTCGACGTCCTCCTCGTCAGCCCCGAGCGGCTGAACAACCCGCGCTTCCGGGCCGAGCAGCTGCCCGACCTGACCCGTCGCTGCGGGCTGCTCGTCGTCGACGAGGCGCACTGCGTCAGCGACTGGGGGCACGACTTCCGTCCCGACTACCGCCGGATCAAGGACCTGCTCGGTGAGCTGCCGGAGGGCACCCCCGTCCTGGCGACGACGGCGACCGCGAACGAGCGGGTCGTCCGCGACGTCGCCGACCAGCTGGCGGTCGGGACCGAGGCCGGGGCGCTGACCATCCGGGGTCCGCTGGCGCGCGACAGCCTCCGCCTGGCGGTGCTCCCCCGCGCCGGCATGGACCACCACCTCGCCTGGCTGACCACCCACCTGGGAGAGCTCCGGGGCAGCGGCATCGTCTACACCCTGACCGTGGGGGCGGCCGAGGACGTGGCCGCCGCCCTGCAGCAGGCCGGGTTCGAGGTGGCTGCCTACACCGGCCGGTCCGGGACGGAGGAGCGGGCCGCGATGGAGCAGTCGCTGCGCGACAACGAGGTCAAGGCGCTCGTCGCGACGAGCGCCCTGGGCATGGGCTTCGACAAGCCCGACCTGGGCTTCGTCGTCCACCTCGGCGCGCCCTCCTCCCCCGTCGCCTACTACCAGCAGGTCGGTCGCGCCGGCCGCGCCACCGAGCGAGCCGACGTCGTGCTGCTGCCCGGGCACGACGACGTCTCGATCTGGAAGCACTTCGCCTCCGCGTCGATGCCGCGCGAGGACCAGGCCGGCGCCGTCCTGACCGCCCTCGCCGAGTCCGGTGAGGCCCTGTCCACCGCCGCCCTGGAGACGATCGTCGACATCCGACGGACCCGGCTGGAGCTGCTGCTGAAGGTCCTCGACGTCGACGGCGCCGTGCAGCGCGTCAAGGGCGGGTGGACCAGCACCGGGCAACCGTGGGCCTACGACGCCGAGCGGTACGAGCGGGTTGCCGCCGCCCGCGAGGCCGAGCAGCAGCACATGCTCGACTACATCACCACCGGGCAGTGCCGGATGGCCTTCCTGCAGGAGTGCCTCGACGACCCGAGTGCCGCGCCGTGCGGGCGGTGCGACAACTGCGCCGGCCCGTGGATCGAGGCGGAGGTGCCTGACGAGGCCGTGGGTTCGGCACGCACGAGCCTGGACCGGGCGGGCGTCGACCTGGCCCCGCGGGCGCAGTGGCCCTCCGGCATGGACCGGCTCGGGGTGCCGGTCAAGGGACGCATCCCCGCCGACGAGGCGCTCGCGCCCGGCCGCGCCCTCGCCCGTGTCACCGACCTGGGGTGGGGGCCGCGCGTGCGTGAGCTGCTCGCGGCCGACCAGCCCGTGCCCGAGACCACGGTGCGCGCCGTCGTGCGCGTGCTCGCGGAGTGGGGCTGGGCCACCCGCCCGGTGGGGATCGTGACCGTGCCCTCACGCAGCCGGCCGACCCTGGTCTCCTCGCTCGCCGAGCAGCTGGGGCAGATCGGACGGCTCCCCGTCCTGGGCACCCTCGACCTCGTCGACGGCGGGCCGATCGGCGAGCCGGGAGGCAACTCCGCGTACCGGCTCGCCGGCGTCTGGGAGCGCCTGGTCGTCGGGCAGGAGCTCGGCGCCGCCCTGTCCGGCGTCACCGGCCCGGTGCTGCTCCTCGACGACGTCGCGCACTCACGCTGGACCCTCACGGTCGCCGGCCGGGCGCTGCGCCGGGCCGGCGTGGACGAGGTGCTCCCCTTGGTCCTGGGACTCGACGGGTGATCGCATAGTCTTCGGGCAGACCGTCACCAAGGAGATCGCGTGAGCCCTGACCCCACCAGCATCAGCGAGCGCCAGGCACGCTCCATGGCTGACATGCTCTCGATCCTGCAGCTGCGGCGGCTGGGTACGGGGAGGATCAGCGTCACCGGGTCCGACGAGGACGCCGTCGGCGTCGGCGCCCAGGAGATCGACGTCTTCGAGGGCGACAGCCTCGAGCAGCCGCACCACCGGATCTACGGCGGCCAGGTGCTCGCCCAGTCGCTCATGGCGGCCAACCTCACGGTGCGCGAGCAGTACCCGGACCGGCTGCCGCACTCGCTGCACGCGTACTTCCTGCGGCCCGGCGACGACACCCGGCCGGTGCGCTTCTCGGTCGAGCGGATGCGCGACGGGCGCTCCTTCTCCGCCCGGCGGGTGCACGCGCTGCAGAACGACCGGCCGATCCTCTCCCTCACCGCCTCCTACGAGGACCCGGCCGGGGGTCTGGACCACCACGACCCGATGCCGGACGTCCCGGGCCCCGAGGAGCTGCCCTCGCTGGCCTCGAAGTACGGGCAGATCGACCACCCCCGCGCGCAGCACCTCATCGCCCGTCCGGTGGACCACCGCTACGTCGAGGGCGACATCGCCATGCGCATCGACGGGCCCCACGACGCCCGGCAGAACGTGTGGATCCGCGTCGTCTCCGAGGTCGGCGAGGACCCCTTCCTCCGCGCCTGCGTCATGGCCTACCTCTCGGACTACACGCTGCTGGAGTCGGTCCTGCGCCGGCACGGCCGGGTGTGGACCGACACCAGCCTGCGTGTCGCCAGCCTCGACCACTCGATGTGGTTCCACCGCCCGGTCGACCCCTCGCAGTGGCTGCTCTACGCCCAGGAGTCGCCCTCCGCGCAGGGCGGACGAGGCCTCGGCCTCGGGCGGGTCTTCACCCGGGACGGGACCCTGACGACGACGATCGCCCAGGAGGGCATGGTCCGGGTCAAGGAGAGCTGACCCGGGATTCCTCCAAATCCCTCGTCCGGAGCCGGCGAGGCTACCGCTCGGTACAGGGTCCCGGTCCTGTCCGGTGGAGCACGGCACCCGCCACATCCCCGACATGCCAGGCAATTCGGCCACCTCGCCGTTGCCCAAATCGAGAGCGTAACGATCGCCCGGCACCCCCTGCCCGGCATCATCTTTATCTGGCAGCGTCAGGCCCGTGATGGTCTCCGCGGCAGGCTCGCCCGGGGGCACCGGCTCCGGTGACACCCCCGAGGGACTGCTCCGCTCTGCCGTGCGCCGTGAGCTCGTCGACGTCCTCGCCGACCTGCCCCCTGAGCGTCGCTCCACGGGCCTGAGCGCGGCCGAGCTCGCCGAGCACGTCGGGCTGCACGTGACCACCGTGCGCTTCCACCTCACCCGCCTCCTCGAGGGCGGGCTCATCGCGAGCCACTCGGTGCCTACCCCGGGCGCCGGCCGCCCCACGAAGTGCTACCGCACGCTCCCGACGGCCACCCCGGACGCACCGGAGCGCCCCCACGAGCTGCTCGCGCAGCTGCTGACCGAGTCCTTCGGCGCCCGCCACGGGGACGGCAGCCCCCTTCGCCCCGAAGAGGTCGGTGCCCGGTGGGCCCACGCCCACTTCTCCGCCGACGGAGCCGGCGCCGCCCGCGGGTGGGCCGCGATCGAGAGCCTCCTCCACGTCCTCACCACGTGGGGCTACCACCCGGACGTGGGCGTCGAGGACGGCGGAGGCACGACGCGCATCGACCTCGTCGGCTGCCCCTTCGTCGAGCTGGCCCGGAGCCACCCGGAGGTCGCCTGCGGCATCCACGCCGGCCTCATCCGGGGCACCCTCGACCGCCTCGGCGAGGCCGAGGCACGGATGACCCTCGAGCTCTTCGTCGGCCCCAACCGCTGCCGGGCACTCGTGACCACGCCCACCGCACCAGGAGGAACCACATGACCACGACGAGCGGACGCACCGACGCCGACCTGCCCCGGTCCGCGGGACTGGACGGCCCTCTCTCCGAGGCGCTGGTGGGCACCCGACGGTTCTTCACCAAGGCCGGTGTCAGCCCGGACCAGCGGGCGATGTTCCTCGAAGGGGGCCGCTCCGGTGACGTCTTCTACCGCGACCGGTGGAGCCACGACAAGGTGGTCCGCTCCACCCACGGCGTGAACTGCACCGGGTCCTGCTCGTGGAAGGTCTACGTCAAGGACGGGATCATCACCTGGGAGGCCCAGCAGACCGACTACCCGAGCACCGGCGCCGACCGCCCGGAGTACGAGCCGCGCGGGTGCCCGCGGGGCGCCGCCTTCTCCTGGTACACCTACTCCCCCACCCGGGTGCGTTACCCCTACGCGCGCGCCCGGCTGCTCGAGCTCTACCGCAGCGCCAAGGCCACCTACGGCGACCCCGTCGTCGCGTGGGGCGCGATCGTCCAGGACGAGGAGGCCAGCCGCAGCTACAAGCAGGCCCGCGGCAAGGGCGGCCTCGTGCGGACCTCGTGGGAGGAGGCGATCGAGATCGTCGCCGCCGCGCAGGTCTACACGATCAAGCGCTGGGGCCCGGACCGGATCGCCGGCTTCTCCCCCATCCCCGCCATGTCGCAGGTCAGCTATGCGTCCGGCGCGCGGTACCACGAGCTCATCGGGGCCCCGATGCTCTCCTTCTACGACTGGTACGCGGACCTGCCGCCGGCCTCCCCGGAGATGTTCGGCGACCAGACCGACGTCCCCGAGTCCGGCGACTGGTGGGACGCGGGGTACCTCATCATGTGGGGCTCGAACGTCCCGCTGACCCGAACGCCCGACGCGCACTGGATGACCGAGGCCCGCTACCGGGGGCAGAAGGTCATCGCGATCTCCCCCGACTACGCCGAGAACGTCAAGTTCGCCGACGAGTGGGTCAGCTCGGCACCCGGCACCGACGGTGCGCTGGCCATGGCCATGGCGCACGTGGTGCTCAAGGAGTACTTCGTCGACCGGCAGGTGGACTTCTTCACGGAGTACAACCAGCGCTTCACCGACGCCCCGTACCTGATCGCGCTGGACGAGACCGACGAAGGGGGCTTCCGCCCGGGGAAGTTCGTCGTCGCCGGGGACCTGGAGCACCCGGAGTCCGGCTCCGAGCACGCGATGTGGAAGCCGGCGGTCATCGACGAGGCGACCGGTGAGGTGGTCATCCCGGGCGGGTCGATCGGACACCGCTTCGGCTCCGAGGAGGGCCGCTGGAATCTCGACCTCGGCGACGTGCGGCCCCGCCTGACCCTCTACGACGACCCACGGGCCACCGAGTCGGTGGAGGTCTCCTTCCCCCGCTTCGACAACGTCGAGGGCGCGATGGGCCGGGAGCGGCGCGGGGTGCCGGTGCGCCGAGTCGGCGGCCGGCTGGTCACCACGGTCCTGGACCTCATGCTCGCCCACTACGGCGTGGCCCGGGACGGCCTGCCGGGCACCTGGCCGCGGGACTACCAGGACCCGAGCGTGCCGGCCACCCCCGCCTGGGGTGCCGAGATCGCCGGGGTCCCGCCGCAGCAGATCGTGCGGATCGCCCGCGAGTGGGCGCAGAACGCGATCGACACCGAGGGCCGCGGGATGATCATCATGGGAGCCGGCGTGAACCACTGGTTCCACGCCGACCAGGCGTACCGGACGATGATGGTGCTCACGACGATCACCGGGTGCCAGGGGCGCAACGGCGGTGGCTGGGCCCACTACGTCGGCCAGGAGAAGGTCCGCCCGTTGATGGGCTTCCAGCAGATGGCCTTCGCCCTGGACTGGGT
>CAYLUX010000070.1:0-13251 GCA_964386935.1 uncultured Janibacter sp. | reverse complement strand
TCCTGCTCTACGGGCCGCCGGGCAACGGCAAGACGATGATCGCCAAGGCCGTCGCGGCCTCGTTGGCCCGCGAGGTGGCCGAGCGGGACGGGCAGGAGTCCAGCACCGCCTACTTCCTGAACATCAAGGGCCCGGAGCTGCTCAACAAGTACGTCGGCGAGACCGAGCGTCACATCCGGCTGATCTTCCACCGGGCGCGGGAGAAGTCCGGCGACGGGACCCCCGTCGTCGTCTTCTTCGACGAGATGGACAGCCTCTTCCGCACCCGCGGGTCGGGTGTCTCCTCCGACGTGGAGACGACGATCGTGCCGCAGCTGCTCGCCGAGATCGACGGTGTCGAGGGCTTGGACAACGTCATCGTCATCGGCGCGACGAACCGCGAGGACATGATCGACCCGGCGATCCTGCGCCCGGGCCGGCTCGACGTGAAGATCAAGATCGAGCGGCCCGACGCCGAGGGTGCCAAGGAGATCTTCGGCAAGTACCTCACCCCGGACCTGCCGATCCACCCCGAGGACCTCGAGGAGCACGACGGTGACGCCGTCGCGGCCGTCGAGGGCATGATCGAGGCCGCCGTCGAGCGGATGTACAGCGAGGACGACGAGAACCAGTTCCTCGAGGTCACCTACGCCGGCGGCGACAAGGAGATCCTCTACTTCAAGGACTTCAACTCCGGGGCGATGATCCAGAACATCGTCGACCGCGCGAAGAAGGCGGCCATCAAGGACTTCATCACGACCGGGACCGAGGGGCTGCGCGTCGGCCACGTGCTCGATGCCTGCCTCGCGGAGTTCAAGGAGAACGAGGACCTGCCGAACACGACCAACCCCGACGACTGGGCGAAGATCTCGGGCAAGAAGGGCGAGCGGATCGTCTACGTCCGGACCCTCATCGGCGGCAAGGTCGGCGGCGCCGAGCCCGGCCGCTCCATCGACACCGGCTCACGGACCGGGCAGTATCTCTGACGAGCTGGAGCGAGCACGGTGACGTGATTCGCGGGTACGACGGGCACTCACGCGGCTGCGCCGCGGCACTTCGCCGCAGGGACGGGTGTCGCGGGTAGACGGCCGGGCAAGTGCCCGTCGTACCCGCGAGTAGTCCGACCGGTACGTCTAGCGCTCCCGGTCCAGGACGAACCACGCCACGACCCGCCAGCCGATGAGGGTGACGGCGAGGAAGATGCTTGCCACGATCACGAAGGGGGTCGCGGTGCCCTGACCGGTGATGGCGCGCAGCACCATGCCCCCGAGGAGCGTGGCGATCCACACCGGCACCCCCTGGGCGAGACGGGTGGGCCAGAAGCGGGTGGCGGCCAGCACCGCCCCCCAGCCGAGTCCGAGGCCGGCGAGGAAGGGCCACGTCGTGTGCCACCAGGCGCCCGGGTCGAGCGGCTCGGCGTGGGTGGCCCGTCCCACGAGGGTGAAGACGAGCACGACGACCACGTCGATGACGGCCGTGAGGACGACTCTCGTCGGGAACCGCTTCGGCGGGTCGAAGGTCTCGGGCGTCTCCGGGTCGCTCATGAGTCCTCCTCCTGCAGGTGCGTGCGGATCTGCTGCGCGAGCTCGGCGCGGTGCTGGGCCCCGACGGGCGTGGCGCCCGGGAAGGAGGCGAAGCCGTGGGGGACCCCGACGTAGGTCGTCCCCCGGACCGGGACCCCGGCCGCCTCGAGCGCGTCGACGTAGCGCACCCCGTCGTCCCGGATCGGGTCCAGCTCACCGGTCTGGACCAGCGCCGGTGCCACCCCGGCGAGGTCGCCGAAGAGCGGTGAGACGAGCGGGTCACGCAGCGAGAGGCCGTCCTCCCCGAGGTAGAGACGGCGGAAGGCGTGGAGCGCGGCCTCTCGCAGGATCGGCGCCTCCGCGTGCTCCCGGATCGATGGGGAGGCCAGCGTCATGTCGGTCGCTGGGTAGAGCAGCGCCTGGTGGCGGATGACAGGCCGCCCGTCCCGCCGCAGGTCGCGCAGCTGTTGCGCGACGACCGCCGAGAGGTTGCCGCCCGCCGAGTCACCGACGAGGCCGATGCGGCCGGGGTCGTGGCGGGCGGCCTCGCGGTCGGCGAGGGTGCGCGTGACGGCGATTGCGTCGTTGGCCGCGGTCGGCGCACGGTGCTCCGGCGCCATCCGGTAGTCGACGTTGGCCACGACCGCATCGACCTGCTCGGCGAGGAAGCTGCACAGCGGGTCGTACATCTGCGTCGAGCCCTGCACCCAGCCACCCCCGTGGAAGTACATCAGCAGCGGCCGGGATCGCGACGCCGGTGCGGAGGGGCGGTACCACCGCACGGGGAGCTCCACCGCCTCGTCGGTGGTGACCGGCTCCTCGGTGATGGTCACCCCCTTCGCGATCCTCCCGGTGATCCAGGAGAAGGGAGGGAAGGTCGGGTACACCTGCGCACGGGAGGCGTCGATGTCGGCCTGGGTCGCCTCCTCGATAGGGCGGCGGCCGACGTTGTCCAGGTAGAAGGTCAGGGCCGTGGTCAGCGGTGCCATGCCGGGGTAGGGGGGCTTCATGCCGACTCCTCGTGCAGGTGGTGGTGGACTTCGCCGATGAGCTCCTCCAGGGCCGGGTAGCCGGCAGAGTTGAGCCCGGGGAAGTTCACGAAGCCGTGCGGCGCACCCCGGTAGCGGGTGTGGCGGACCTCGACGCCGGCGGCGCGCATCGCCTCCGCATAGGCCTCCCCGTCATCGCGAAGGGGGTCCGCCTCCGCCGTCTGCACCAGCGCCGGGGCGAGACCGTCCAGCCGGCCGAGTGCAGGGGAGAGGGTCGGGTCGTGGTCGTCGGCGCCGTCGAGGTAGACGCTGCGGAAGGAGCGCATCATCTCGGGGGTGAGGATCGGGTAGTGCCGGTCCAGGCCGACGGCCTCGCGGTCGGTGAGGTCGGGGGCCGGGTAGACCAGCGCCTGGTGGCGCAGCCCGGTGAAGCCCTCGTCGCGCAGGTGCTGGGCCATGCCGGCGGCGAGGTTGCCGCCCGCGGAGTCGCCGGTGACGCCGACGGCATCGGTGCGCACCCCGAGGTCATCCGCGTGCTCGAGCGCCCACGCGGTCGCGTCCCGGCAGTCGTGCACCGCCGAGGGGGCGCGGTGCTCGGGCGCCATCCGGTAGCCCACCGTCGCGACCACGACACGGGCCCGGGCGGCCACCTGCGTCAGGTAGGGGTCGTAGATCCCGATGTTGCCGATGACGAAGCCCCCGCCGTGGAAGTGCATCAGCAGCGGGAGGGGGCCGGGCACGTCGGGGCGGTGAACCCGCACCCGCATCCGGAAGCCGTCGCGTGCGGGCACCCGGTGGTCCTCGCTCGTGACGCCGTCGGCGGGGGAGCCGACCACCCACGTGGCCGGCGGGCGAAGGGGGACGCTCCCGCGCATCCGGGAGAGCTCGGCGGGCGTCATCTCCTCTGCCGTGTGGGCGGACCGGGTCAGCAGGTCCAGGACCCGGGTGCGCCAGGGCATCCATGTCTGCGTGCTCACGCCACCATTCAACACGTCCGGGGTGCGGCCTACCCTGAGGCCATGAGTGTGCGTCGCGTCATGGGGATCGAGACCGAGTACGGCATCGCGGTGCCCGGGGACCCGCACGCCAACCCGGTCGTGACCTCCGGTGACGTCGTCACGGCCTACGCACGGGCACACGGGCTGCGTGCCGCGCACGGGGCCTGGGACTACAGCGACGAGCATCCGCTCATCGACGCCCGGGGCTTCGAGCTGCCGCGCCAACGCGCGCACGAGTCGCAGCTGACGGACGTCGAGGACCCCACGCTGGCCAATGTCGTGCTCGTCAACGGCGCCCGGCTCTACGTCGACCACGCCCACCCGGAGTACTCCTCGCCCGAGGTGATCACGCCCCGGGACGCGGTGGTCTGGGACCGGGCCGGCGTGCTCGTCATGCGCGAGGCCGTCCGCCGGCTCGCCGAGCGGCCGCCCGGCATCAACCTTTACAAGAACAACACCGACGGCAAGGGGTCCTCCTACGGGACCCACGAGAACTACCTCGTGACCCGGTCCACCCCCTTCGAGCGGATCGTCTCGGGGCTGACCCCCTTCTTCCTCGCCCGGCAGGTGCTGTGCGGCTCCGGGCGCGTGGGCATCGGCCAGGAGAGCGAGCACCCCGGCTACCAGATCAGCTCCCGCAGCGACTTCTTCGAGGCGACTGTGGGGCTGGAGACGACCTTCAAGCGGCCCATCATCAACACCCGCGACGAGCCGCACGCCGACCCGGACGTCTGGCGCCGGCTGCACGTGATCATCGGCGACGCCAGCCAGGCGGACGTGGCGAACCTCGTCAAGATCGGTTCGACCTCGCTCGTGCTGCGGCTCATCGAGGCGGACGCGATCGACCGCGACCTCGAGGTGCTCCACCCCGTCCAGGCGCTGAAGGTGCTCTCCCACGACCCGACCCTGCAGACGAGCGTGCGGCTGCGCGACGGCCGTGACCTCACGGCGGTGCAGATCCTCACCGAGTACCTCGAGATGGTCACCGCCTTCGTCGAGCGCGAGGGCAGCGACCCCGAGACCGACGAGGTGCTGGCCCACTGGGAGCGGCTGCTCGACCTGCTTGCCCACGACCCGATGGACGCTGCGGCGGACATCGACTGGGTCGCGAAGCTGGCTCTGCTGGAGCGCTACCGGGAGCGGGACTCGCTCTCCTGGAGCGACCCCCGCCTGACCGCGATCGACATCCAGTTCTCCGACGTCCGCGCCGAGAAGGGGATCTTCCACAAGCTCGAGGCCGCCGGCCGGATCACCCGGCTGACCACCGACGAGGAGGTGGCCGCAGCCGTCGACACCCCGCCGGAGGGGACCCGGGCGTGGCTGCGGGGACGGGCAGTGGAGCTCTTCGGCGAGGACATCGTCTCGGCGTCCTGGGACAGCCTCGTGGTGCGGCTGCCGGACTCGGGGCGCATCACGAGGGTGTCGCTGAGCGACCCCCTGGCGACTGACAGGGCGCGGACCGAGGCACTCCTCTCGAAGGGTGACCTCGAGGGCCTCGTGGCCGACCTGGGGGCATAGGCTCGAGACACGAGTCGACGAAGGAGCAACTCATGGCACAGGAGCGAATCCGTCCGCAGCGCGGCGGTGGTGACGACGAGGGTCCCGAGGAGGACGACTTCGGTCAGGTCTCGGCGAACAACGCCGCCCGCGACGAGGAGGTCGACTCGGTGCTGGACGACATCGACGGCGTCCTGGAGTCCAATGCAGAGGAGTTCGTCAAGGGCTTCGTGCAGAAGGGCGGCCAGTGAACGACCCGTCCGCGGCGGGGCGCCTGCCGGAGGCCTTCCTCACGGCCGGGGGCGCCTCGTTCACCGAGTTCGTCGGGCGGCACGCCCCGGGGCTGCTGCCCGGCGGGCGGACGCTGCCCGCGGAGCGGGTGGAGACCACGCACGGCACGACGATCGTCTCGCTCGTGTGGTCCGGCGGCCTGCTCATGGCCGGTGACCGACGCGCGACGATGGGCAGCCTCATCGCCAACCGTGACATGCAGAAGGTCTTCGCCGCCGACGAGTCCTCGCTCGTGGGGATCGCCGGCGCCGCGGGGGTCGCTGTCGAGATGGTGCGCCTCTTCCAGGTGGAGCTCGAGCACTACGAGAAGATCGAGGGCGTGGACATGTCGGTCCAGGGCCGGGCGAACCGGCTCGCGACGATGCTGCGCGCGAACCTCGGCCTCGCGATGCAGGGGCTGAGCGTCGTGCCGGTCTTCGGCGGCTTCGACCGGGCCCGCGGGGTCGGGCGGATCTTCTCCTACGACGTCACCGGCGGGTGCTACGAGGAGCACCAGCACCACAGCGTCGGCTCCGGCTCGCTCTTCGCCCGCGGCGCGCTGAAGAAGCTGTGGCGGGCCGACATGAGCGAGGACGAGGCCGTGCGCTGCGCCCTCGAGGCCCTCTACGACGCCGCCGACGACGACTCCGCGACCGGCGGGCCGGACGTGCACCGCCGGATCTGGCCGATGGTCGGCCTCGTCGACCGCGACGGCTACCGCTTCCTCGACGACGAGCGCACTGAGACCGTCGTCCGGGCGATCCTCGCCGACCGCAGCGACGACCCGGGAGGTGCCCGGTGACCCAACCCCCCTTCTACGTCTCGCCCGAGCAGGTGATGAAGGACCGGGCGGACTTCGCCCGGGCCGGCATCGCCCGTGGTCGCTCGGTGGTCGTCCTCGGCCACGAGGAGGGTGTCCTCTTCGTCGCGGACAACCCGAGCAGCCGGTCGCTGAACAAGGTCAGCGAGATCTACGACCGGATCGGCTTCGCCGCGGTCGGCAAGTACAACGAGTTCGAGAACCTCCGGGTCGCCGGCATCCGCTACGCCGACCTGCGGGGCTACTCCTACGACCGCACCGACGTCACGGCCCGCGCCCTGGCGAATGCCTATGCCCAGACCCTGGGCACGGTCTTCACCCAGGACCAGAAGCCCTACGAGGTCGAGATCGTCGTCGCCGAGGTCGGCACCACGACGGAGACCGACCGGATCCTGCGGCTGACCTACGACGGGTCCGTGGCCGACGAGTTCGGCTTCGTGGCCATCGGTGGGGACAGCGAGCGCCTCAACACCATGCTGCGCGAGGGGTGGCGCACCGGGATGGGACTCCGTGAGGCCTACGACCTCGCCGTGGACGTCCTCTCCGTGCGGGGCGAAGGGGACGAGGCTCCCGTGAGCAGGATCCCTGCGGAGAACCTCGAGGTCGCGGTGCTCGACCGCACCCGCACCCGGCGGTGCTTCCGCCGGCTGAGCGGCGCGAGCATCACCGGGTCCACCACGAGTACTGACTAGCCTGCAGACGTGGACAGACGAATCTTCGGCATCGAGACGGAGTTCGGCATCACCGCCGTCTCCGACGGGCACCGACGGCTCACGCCGGACGAGGTCGCCCGCTACCTCTTCCGCAAGGTGGTCTCTTGGGGGCGCTCGAGCAATGTCTTCCTCGCCAACGGGTCCCGGCTCTACCTCGACGTCGGCAGCCACCCGGAGTACGCCACGGCGGAGTGCGACGACCTGGAGACCCTCGTCGCCCACGACCGTGCGGGGGAGCGGATCATCCAGGACCTCGTCGAGGACGCGCAGCGGCGGCTCGCCGAGGACGACGTCAACGGCGAGATCTACGTCTTCAAGAACAACGTCGACTCGGCCGGCAACTCCTACGGCTGTCACGAGAACTTCCTCGTCGAGCGCACCGGCGACTTCGCCTCGGTGACCGAGGGGCTGCTGCCCTTCCTCATCACCCGCCAGCTGATCGCTGGGACGGGCAAACTGATGACGAGCAGCCGGGGCACGCAGTTCTCGGTGAGCCAGCGGGCGGACCACATCTGGGAGGGCATCTCCTCGGCCACCACCCGCTCCCGGCCGATCATCAACACCCGCGACGAGCCGCACGCCGACGCCGAGAAGTACCGCCGGATGCACGTCATCGTCGGCGACTCGACGATGACCGAGACGACGACGCTGCTCAAGGTCGGCTCGGCCCACCTGGTCCTGCGGATGCTCGAGGACGGCGTGGCGATGCCGGACCTGGCCCTGGACAACCCGATCCGCGCGATCCGTGACATCAGCCTGGACATGACCGGCACGACCCCGGTCCGTCTTGCGGACGGGCGGCGGATGAGCGGCCTCGAGATCCAGGAGGAGTACTTCGAGCGCACCCGCGCGTATGCCGAGCGCGAGGGCATCGATGACGACGTGACCCGCCGGGTGCTGGACCTCTGGGGCCGCACGCTGCAGGCCGTGCGCACCCAGGACCTCGCCGCGGTCGGGACCGAGATCGACTGGGTCATCAAGTACCGGTTGCTCGACGCCTACGCCGCCCGGCACGGCCTCGACATGGACGACCCGCGACTGGCCCAGCTGGACCTCGCCTACCACGACATCAACCCGACCCGCGGGGTGCACAACGTGCTGCAGCGTGCCGGCAAGGTTGCTCGCGTCGTCACCGACGAGGCCATCGACGATGCGGTCGACACGCCGCCGCAGACGACCCGGGCGAAGCTGCGGGGCGACTTCGTGCGGGTCGCCCGCGAGCACTCCCGCGACGTCACCGTCGACTGGGTGCACCTGAAGCTCAACGACGAGGCCCAGCGCACGGTCCTGTGCAAGGACCCCTTCGTCGCCGTCGACGCCCGCGTGGAGCGGCTCATCGATGCGATGGAGCGGGGGCGCCGCGCCGGGCCCGTGTGATCACGGAGTCATCGGCGAGCTGCCCTGGGACGTGCGCCGGGGCCGACCCTGCGGCAGGCGAGCCACAGCCTCGGTGGTTAGGGTGAGCACTGCCCAACCCTCCACGCCCCGAAGGCCCCCCCTGTGTCGATGCCCAGAGCTCGCCTGACCAGTGCCGCCGCCGCGGCCACCGCAACCCTGCTGCTCCTCTCCGCGTGCGGCTCCGATGACGGGGACTCCGCCTCGAGCAAGAAGAAGGAGACCGCCAAGTCGGCTCCGACGACGCTCGCGGAGCCGAAGCAGAAGGACATGGACGCGGTCGAGAGCATCGACGTCACCCCGCCGAAGGGGGACAAGGGCCCCAAGGTCTCGGTCGAGGACAAGGTGACCGTCTCCCAGACGACGCTCGACGTGCTCAAGAAGGGCTCGGGCGAGAAGGTCGGCATCGGGGACTTCGCGAAGGTCGACGTCGCGATGTTCAAGGGCGACGGCAAGCCGCTGAAGCGCTCCAGCACCTACGGGGAGGGCGCGACCTACCTGCCGCTCTCCAAGCAGCCCCAGGGGCTGGCCGGCCTGATCAAGGTGATGAACGGCCAGAAGATCGGCACCCGTGGCGTGGCCGTCCTCCCGCCCGAGGACGTCTTCGGGCCCAAGGGCAACAAGCAGTTCGGCATCAACGGCAAGGACAACCTCATCGTCGTCTTCGACGTGCGGGGCGTGCTGCCGAAGGCGGCCGACGGCAAGGACGTGCAGCCGAAGAAGGGCACGCCGCAGGTGAAGTGGTCGGCGAACAAGCCGGCCGAGATCACCATCCCGAAGGACGCGAAGAAGCCCAAGAAGCTGCAGGTCGAGCACCTGAAGGAGGGCGACGGCCCGACCATCGAGAAGGGCGACATGGCCTACGTCCACTACACGGGCGTGACATGGGACGACGGCAAGGTCTTCGACTCCTCCAAGAAGAGCGGGAGGGGCGACCCCTTCACCGTCCCCGTCGGCCAGGGATCGGTGATCCCGGCCTGGGACAAGGGCCTCGAGGGAGCGAAGGTCGGTGACCGGCTCGTCATCGTGGCCCCGCCGAAGGAGGCCTACGGCAGCCAGGCGCAGGGCCCGATCAAGGCGAACTCGACCCTCGTCTTCACCATCGACGTCCTCGGCAAGGCCTGAGCACAGCAACCGAGCACCATCCGCACGACAGGAAGGACCACCGACATGCCCTTCGACCCTGACACCACCAAGCCTGAGGTCGACTTCCCCGGCGACACCCCGCCCACGGAGCTCGTCGTCGAGGACATCACCGTCGGCGACGGCGCCGAGGTCACCCCGGGATCGCCCATCCAGGCGCACTACGTCGGAGTCGCCCACTCCACCGGCGAGGAGTTCGACGCCTCCTGGAACCGCGGCCAGCCCCTGGCCTTCACCGCCGGGATCGGCCAGGTCATCCAGGGCTGGGACCAGGGCCTCATCGGGATGAAGGAGGGCGGCCGCCGCCGTATCACCATCCCGCCGCACCTGGGCTACGGCGACCGCGGGGCCGGCGACGTCATCAAGCCGGGCGAGACCCTGATCTTCGTCGTCGACCTCGTCAAGGCCGGCTGAGCCGACCCCCGCAGCGGGCGACTACCCTGCCCGTGACGAAGGGAGCGGCCGTGGCGGCACCGAACACCCCGCAGGCGAAGACCGAACGCCTGCTCAACCTGACGATGGCGCTGCTCGCTGCGCGGATCCCCGTCCCCAAGCAGCGGATCCGCCGCATGGTCGAGGCCTACCGGGCGGTCGAGTCCGACGAGGCCTTCGACCGGATGTTCGAGCGGGACAAGGAGGACCTGCGGGCCATGGGCATCCCGCTCGTCACCCAGGAGATCAGTGCCCTCGACGAGGAGCTGGGCTACCGCATCGACCAGCGGGACTACGCCCTGCCGCCGATCGAGCTGACCGCCGACGAGCTGGCGGTCGTGGGCCTGGCCAGCCGGGCCTGGGCGCACGCCGCGATGGGCGGCCCCGCAGCCACCGCCTGGCGCAAGGTCGCGGCCGGTGATGACGGGAGCGAAGCCCCCTTCGCCGGTCTGGAGCTGCGCCTGGGCGGCGGCGAACCCGCCTTCGACGACCTCAAGGACGCCGTCATCGCCTCTGCAACGGTGCGTTTCGAGTACGCCCGGTCGGGGGAGGGAGGCAGCCACTCCCGCCACGTCGAGCCCTGGGCGCTCACCGCCTGGCGTGGCCGGTGGTACCTCGTCGGGTACGACCTGGACAGGCAGGACTCGCGGGTCTTCCGGCTCTCGAGGGTCGCCTCAACCGTGACGGTCACCGGCGAGGCCCCCACCGCGGAGCGTCCCTCCGACCTGGACCCGACCCGGATGATCGCCAGCAGTGCCACGGGTCAGCAGGCGGGAGGCCGCGCCGAGCTGCGGGTGCGCGTCGGTGCCGGGCACGGCCTGCGTCGGCGGGCCGTGGCGAGCAGCTCGCTCGACGGGCAGTGGGACCGCCTCGAGCTCCGGGACGGCGACCGGGACATGCTGGCCCAGGAGATCGCCGGCTACGGCGCCGACGTCGTCGTGGAGGAGCCCGCCGAGCTGCGTGACGCCGTCGTGGACCGGCTCCGCTCCGTCCTCGCCGCGCACGGGGGAGGGCGCTGATGGCCCGGCCACCCGTGGAGTCCGCGACCAGCCGCGTCCAGCGGCTGCTCACGATGGTGCCGTGGCTCGTGAGCCGGCAGGGGATCGAGATCGAGGAGGCGGCGGTCGGCCTGGGCATCTCGCAGGCCCAGCTGCGGGCCGACCTGGACCTGCTCTTCCTCTGCGGAGCCGGCCCCATGCCGGACGAGCTCATCGAGGCCAGCTACGAGGGCGGCCGGGTCTTCGTCGAGAACGCAGAGACCATCGAACGTCCCCTGCGCCTCACCGTCGACGAGGCCATCGCACTCATCGTCGGGCTGCGTTCCCTCGCCGCCACCGGCGCGGGGGAGTCCGACGCCGTCGAACGGGCCCTCGGCAAGCTCGAGGCCGCCACCGGGGCGGTGCCGGGCGTCGACCGGGTGCTCGTCGCCCCCGAGGAGTCCGCGCGGGACGGCGCGGTCCTGGCCACGCTCCGGGAGGCCCTGACCAACCGCCGCCGGGTGCACCTGGGCTACTACGTGCCGAGCCGTGACGAACGCACCGAGCGCGACGTCGACCCGATGCGCCTCGCCCACGTCGAGGGCCACTGGTACCTCGAGGGCTGGTGCCACCGGGCCCGCGACGTTCGCCTCTTCCGTGTGGACCGCATCGAGGCCGCGCGACTGCTCGAGGAGCCCGCCGAGCTGCCGGAGGGGGTGACCGCACGGGACCTCAGCACGGGCGCCTACCAGGCCGGGGCCGACGACGTGCCGGTCCTGCTCCGGCTGGGCCCCGCGGCGCACTGGGTCGCCGAGTACTACCCGGTCACCCACCGGGAGACGAAGGGGGAGGACCTCCTGGTCACCCTGCCGACGAGTCACGAGGGCCTGGTGCGCCGGTTGGTGCTCGGCCTCGGGGGCGCGGCAGAGGTGCTCGAGCCGCAGCAGCTGCGGGAATCGATCGCCGAGCACGCCGCCGGGGCGCTGGCCGGGTACACACGCTGAACTGGTGTCCGGAGCGAGGAGCACGCGCCCGTACACTGGAAAGGTCCGCACCGAAGAAAGGTCCATCATGCCCAACCTGGGACCCATGGAGATCCTTCTGATCGTCCTGGTCATCCTGCTGCTCTTCGGCTTCAAGAAGCTGCCGGACGCCGCCCGCAGCATCGGCAAGTCCGCCCGTGTCTTCAAGGCCGAGGTGAGCGAGATGAAGGAGGAGGACAAGGCCCGCGAGGCCGCCAAGAAGGCGGACGCCGACACCGGATCCGACTCCGCATCGAGCGACTCCGAGTCCAGCAGGACCGACTCCAGCACGGAGAACCAGTCCGGCCCGAGCGCCTGAACGACTCCACCGCGACCACGACCGAATGGCCCGACGACACCGCACGCCCAAGAACCCCGAGGGGCGGATGCCCCTCAAGGAGCATCTGCTCGAGTTCCGCAACCGCCTCATGGTCTCGGCGGCGGCGATCATCATCGGGGCGATCGTGGCGTGGACCTTCTACGCCCCGATCTACAACCAGCTGACGCTGCCCTTCGAGGAGTACCGCGAGTCCAACCCGGACAGCGCGGCGGCGCTGCTGAACTTCGGGAACGCGACGACCGCCTTCACGACACAGCTGTCGATCTCGCTCTTCGTCGGCATCATCATCTCCAGCCCGGTATGGGTGTGGCAGATCTGGGCCTTCCTGCTGCCCGGGCTGACGAAGCGGGAGAAGAAGATCTCCGCCGGGGTCTTCCTCACCGCGCTACCGCTCTTCCTCACCGGCTGCGTCTTCGCCTACTACACGCTGCCGAAGGCACTGGTCATCCTCTTCGGCTTCACCCCCGACGACGACAAGTCGGCCAACATCCAGCAGGCGGGGGACTACTTCTCCTTCGTCATCCGCTTCATCCTCGCCTTCGGCGCGGCCTGGCTGCTGCCGGTCTTCCTCGTGGGTCTGAGCGCGGTCGGGGTCCTCTCGGGGCGCACCCTGCTGAAGTCCTGGCGGGTCGCCGTGCTGCTGATCTTCGTCGCCTCGGCGATCATCACGCCGACGCCGGACCCCTTCACGATGTTCCTCATGGCCGGCCCGCTGTGCGTGCTCTACTTCGGCGCCGTCGGCGCCTGCCTGCTCATGGACCGTCGGAGGGTCGCCCGCGGGGAGGAACCCGACTGGTCCGACCTGCCCGACGACGAGGCCTCACCGCTGACCTGATGGGCAGTCGGGCCCGCCTGACATAGCGTGGGGGCATGTCCAGCCCCGCCGAGCGATTCGCCGCCGCACGTCGGCGGCAGGCCCGAGGACGAAGCGAGTTCGGTTCCTTCGCATCCGGGTTCGACTTCGACCTCGACACCTTCCAGGTGGAGGCCTGCGAGGCCGTCGAGTCCGGGAGCGGGGTGCTCGTCGCCGCACCCACCGGAGCCGGCAAGACCGTCGTCGGGGAGTTCGCCGTCCACCTGGCGCTGGCCCGGGGGCGCAAGGCCTTCTACACCACGCCGATCAAGGCGCTGAGCAACCAGAAGTACCACGAGC
>CAYLUX010000069.1:0-13285 GCA_964386935.1 uncultured Janibacter sp. | reverse complement strand
CCTACACCCCCGGTGACACCGACCTGGCCTGGTCGCGGATCACGCTGTGGCGCGGGATGCTGGCGACGACGCTGGACCGGGCTCCCTTCGACCCGGTCACGGCCGCGACGGTCGTCGGCGCGAAGGACTCGCCCTCCGCGGACCTGCTCGCGGGATGGTTGCGTCACCGCCTCGACTGCCCGGTCTCGCTCGTGCGCTCGCGCGCCGGCACCGGTGTCGTCAGCGTCCGGCTCGAGCGGGAGTCCGGGCCCATCGACCTGGTGCGGCCCCGCGGCACCGACACGGCCACCCTGGAGCAGCCCGGTCAGCCGCAGCGCGGGATCGCCATGGCGCCCCGCAGCGACGCCGAGTGCCTCGCTGACGAGCTGCGTCGGCTCGACCCGGACGAGGTCTACGACGATGCCCTCACCCGGGGGTGGGCCAAGATCACCCGGCGCCGGATGACGATGACCGAGGCGGTGCGGGCCGGCATGGCCCCCTCCCCCAGCGAGGCGCGGGAGATCACCGAGCAGCTCGCCGAGGAGTCCGACGCGAGCATCCGCAACGCGATGGTCGAGACCTCCCCCGAGGAGGCCGGCAGCGACACCGACACCGTCAAGGGTGCCGCCCGGCGGAAGCTGGCCACCAAGGCCGCCCGGTCCGGGGCACGAGAGACGACGGAGTGAGCGGGATGGCTCCCGTGCTGGTGCCGCACCCGGACAAGGAACGGCTGGCGGCGGGGATCGCCGCCCGGCTGGCCACCGCCGCGCTCGACGCCCAGGCCGGCAAGGAGCTGGCGGAGATCTGCCTCACCGGTGGCTCCATGGGCGGCCTGACGATCGCCGCGCTCCTCGCCGAGCCCGCGTGGGCCGCCGTCGACCCGCGCCGGGTCCAGGTGTGGTGGGGCGACGAACGCTGGCTGCCACGTGGGGATCCGGAGCGCAACGACACCCAGGCCGATGCGGCCGGCCTCGGCCGGCTCGGGTTGGACCCGGATCTGGTCCACCGGGTCCCGGGACCTGACGAGTCGGGCTCTGCGGAGGAGGCGGCGGCGGAGTACGCACGGGTCGTCCGGGACCGCGGGACGGGCGACTTCGACGTCGTCATGCTCGGGGTCGGCCCGGACGGGCACGTCGCATCGCTCTTCCCCGGCCACCCGGCTCAGCTGACCGCCGATGCGGTCGCGGTCGGTGTCCGCGAGTCCCCCAAGCCGCCACCGGAGCGGGTGTCACTGACGATCGAGTGCCTCTCGCGCAGCGAGCAGGTGTGGTTCCTCGTCTCGGGACGAGACAAGGCGGCTGCCGTGCGTGACGGGCTGGAGGGCGCTCCCGCGGCCCGGAGCACGGCGGCGCAGGTGACGGGCCGCCGGGCGACCCTGTGGCTCGTCGACGAGGAGGCGCGCCCCGTCAGCGGATGAGGCCCCTGCCCCGCAGGTCCTCGAGCCGCTCGTCCAGCAGCGCGGCGCCCTCCGAGTCGGAGCGGCGCTCCTTCACGTAGGCCAGATGGGTCTTGTAGACCTCGGCCGTCGGCGGCGAGGGCGGGTTCTCCTTGTCGCGGCCCGCCGGCAGCCCGCAGCGGGTGCACTCCCACTCGTCCGGCACCTGGACCCCGTCAGCGACCGAGAAGGAGGGGCGCACCTCGTGACCGTTGGCACACCAGTAGGAGACGTGGTGCCTCGGCGCGGGCTCACCGCGCTCGCCCTCACCGGATGGACCGGCACCGATGCGGGTGCCGCGGATCGCGTTGCCAGCTGACGTCATTGTCGGGCTCCTGAAGGGGGTCGGGACGCTCAGGCGTCGAAACGGTCGATGAGGCCCAGACCCACGATGGCCGTGGTCCAGATGAGGCCCACGACGATGGTGAAGCGGGTCAGGTTGCGCTCCGCCACCGACGAGCTGCCGAGCGAGGCGGACATACCGCCGCCGAACATCTCCGAGAGGCCGCCGCCCTTCCCCTTGTGCATGAGGATCAGCAGCGTCAGGATCAGGCTGGTGAGCACGAGGATCACCTGCAGTCCGATGCGGACGGCATTCACGATTCTGGGTCCTTCTCGTCGCGGGTGCGGATGGTGCCGCTCGAACACGGCGACACCACGCAGGATACTCCCCGGGGCGGGTGGCTCCGGCCACCCGCCCCGTTCGAGCGCGTGTGCACCGCCTCAGGCACCGAGGTGGTGGCGGTAGCGGCAGATCGCGGCGAACTCCTCGGCCTGCAGCGAGGCTCCCCCGACGAGCGCGCCGTCGACGTCCTCACCGGCCATGATGCTCGCGACGTTGCCGGACTTGACCGAGCCCCCGTAGAGGACCCGCACCCGGTCGGCGAGCTCCGGCGAGTACAGCGAGGCCAGCTGCTCCCGGATGGCCCCGCAGACCTCCTGGGCGTCCTCCGGCGTGGCCACCTCACCGGTGCCGATGGCCCACACCGGCTCGTAGGCGATGACGACCGACTCCGCCTGCTCGGCGGTGATGCCATCGAGGCTGCCGGCCACCTGGCCGGTGACGTGCGCGACGTGCTCTCCGGCCTGTCGCACCTCCAGCCCCTCACCGACGCAGACGATGGGGACGAGACCGTGCCGGAAGGCAGCCGCAGCCTTGGCCGCGACGACCTCGTCGGTCTCACCGTGGCCGTCGCGCCGCTCGCTGTGGCCGACGACCACGTAGCTGCAGCCGAGCTTGGCCAGGAAGGCACCGGAGATGTCGCCCGTCCGGGCACCGGAGTCCTCCGGGCTGAGGTCCTGGGCGCCGTAGCGCAGCGGGAGCTTGTCGCCCTCGACGAGGGTCTGCACGGACCGCAGGTCGGTGAAGGGCGGCAGCACCACGACCTCGACCTCGGAGTGGTCGTGCTTGGCGTCCTCGAGGGTCCAGTCCAGCTTCTGCACCAGATGGGTTCCCTGCAGGTGGTCGAGGTTCATCTTCCAGTTGCCCGCCATGAGCGGGGTGCGCGCGGTCATCCCAGGCCTCCTTCGCCCTCGTGCACGGCCAGGCCGGGCAGCTCTCTTCCCTCGAGGTACTCGAGGCTGGCCCCACCGCCGGTGCTGATGTGGCCGAAGTTCTCGTCCGCGAAGCCGAGCTGTCGCACGGCAGCCGCGGAGTCACCGCCGCCGACGACCGTGAGCGCTCCGGCACCGGTCGCCGCGACGAGGGCCTCGGCCACCGCCTTCGTGCCAGCGGCATAGGGCGCCATCTCGAAGGCCCCCATGGGCCCGTTCCAGAAGACGGTGCGGCAGTCGGCCAGCCGGTCGGCGAACAGCTTCGCGGAGTCGGGCCCGATGTCCAGACCCATCCGGTCGGCGGGGATGGCGTCGACCGGCACGACCGCGTGGTCGGCGTCGGCGGAGAACTCGGTGGCGGCGACCACGTCCGTGGGCAGGACGATCTCCACACCGTCCCGCTCGGCCCGGGCGAGGTACTCGCGCACCGTGTCCAGCTGGTCCTCCTCGAGCAGGCTGCGGCCCACCTCGTGACCCTGCGCCTTGAGGAAGGTGAAGACCATGCCGCCGCCGATGAGCAGTCGATCGGCCGTGCCCAGCAGGTTGTCGATGACGCCGAGCTTGTCGCTGACCTTGGCGCCGCCGAGGACGACCGCGTAGGGACGCTGCGGGTCGCTCGTCAGCCGCCGGAGCACCTCGACCTCGGTCTGGACGAGACCGCCGACTGCGGCCGGCAGCCGGGTGGCGATGTCGAAGACCGATGCCTGGGCCCGGTGCACGACGCCGAAGCCGTCGGAGACGTAGGCATCGGCGAGCGAGGCGAGCTCGTCGGCGAAGGCCGCGCGCTCGGACTCCTCCTTGCTCGTCTCCCCCGGGTTGAAGCGCAGGTTCTCCAGGACGGCGACCTGCCCGTCCTGCAGTCCGGCCACGGTCTCCCGGGCGGAGTCGCCGACGGTGTCGGAGGCGAAGGCCACGTCCTTCCCGAGCAGCTCACCGAGCCGGGCGGCGACCGGGGCCAGGGAGAACTGGGGGTCCGGTGCCCCCTTCGGGCGGCCCAGGTGGGCACAGACGACGACGCGGGCTCCCGCGTCGGCCAGGGTGGAGATCGTCGGCAGCGATGCCCGGATGCGGCCGTCGTCGGTGATCCGCTCCCCGTCCAGCGGGACGTTGAGGTCGGAGCGGACGAGGACGCGTCGGCCACGCAAGTCGCCGAGGTCAGCGATGGTCTTCACGGATGCCTTTCTTGCCGTCGGTCGGGGTACGGGGTCTTCACAGGTGGGAGCCGACGAGGGTCACGACGTCGACGAGGCGGTTGGAGTAGCCCCACTCGTTGTCATACCAGCCGACGACCTTGACCTGGTTGCCGATGACCCGGGTCATTCCGGCGTCGAAGATGCAGCTGGCGGGGTCGGTCACGATGTCGCTGGAGACGATGGGCTCCTCGGTGTAGCTCACGACGTCCTTCATCGGGCCCTCGCTCGCGGCGGCCCGCATGATCTCGTTGACCTCCTCCACCGAGGTCTCCCGGTCCGCCTCGAAGGTCAGGTCCGTGGCCGATCCGGTGGGGACCGGGACGCGGAAGGCGAAGCCGTCCAGCTTGCCCTCCAGCTCGGGCAGGACGAGTGCGACCGCCTTGGCGGCGCCCGTGGTCGTCGGCACGATGTTCAGTGCGGCCGCCCGGGCCCGGCGCAGGTCCTTGTGGGGACTGTCCTGCAGCTTCTGGTCGGCGGTGTAGGCGTGGATCGTCGTCATCAGGCCCTTGGTGATGCCGAGGCCGTCGTTGAAGGCCTTGGCCATGGGAGCCAGGCAGTTCGTCGTGCAGGACGCGTTGGAGACGATGTCGTGCCGGGCCGGGTCGTAGCGGTCGTCGTTGACGCCCATGACGACCGTGAGGTCACCGTTCTTGGCAGGGGCCGAGATGACGACCTTCTTCGCGCCGGCCTCCAGGTGGGCCCGCGCATCGTTTGCGTCCGTGAAGCGGCCGGTGGACTCGAGCACCACGTCGACACCGAGGTCGCCCCACGGCAGCCGTGCCGGGTCCGTCTCCGCGAGGGAGCGGATCCGGGAGCCGTCGACGTCGATCCCGCCCTCGACGACGGAGACCTCCCCGTCGAAGCGGCCGAGGACGGAGTCGTACTTCAGCAGGTGGGCCTGGGTCGTGTCGTCACCCAGGTCGTTGAAGGCGAGGACCTCGACGTCGGCCCCCGAGGCCCTGACGGCCCGGTAGAAGTTCCGACCGATGCGACCAAATCCGTTGATGCCGACGCGAACTGTCATGGTGCTGCCTCCAACTGCTGGTTGCGGCGCGGACTCGGGGTCCGTACTCCACGGCCACCCTATGCCTCCCGACGCCCCCGCTCAGGGGTACGGGCCCGTTCAGCCGTCGAGCATGTCCGAGGTGAGCGACGCCTCCGTGCCGGGCACCCCGAGCTCCTCGGCCTTCTTGTCGGCCATCGCGAGCAGCCGCCGGATCCGACCGGCGACCGCGTCCTTGGTCATCGGCGGCTCGGCGCGCTGGCCCAGTTCCTCCAGCGAGGCCTCCTTGTGCCGCAGCCGGAGCTCACCGGCCTCCTTCAGGTGGTCCGGGACGTCCTCACCGAGGATCTCCAGCGCCCGCTGCACGCGGGCCCCGGCCGCGACGGCCGCGCGGGCGGAGCGGCGCAGGTTGGCGTCGTCGAAGTTGGCCAGCCGGTTGGCGGTCGCCCGGACCTCGCGGCGCATCCGCCGCTCCTCCCAGGCGAGGACGCTGTCGTGGGCGCCCAGCCGGGTCAGCATCGCGGCGATGGCGTCGCCGTCGCGGATCACGACCCGGTCGACCCCGCGGACCTCACGGGACTTGCTCGCGATCCCGAGCCGGCGGGCGGCGCCCACCAGGGCGAGCGCGGCCTCCTGACCGGGGCAGGTGATCTCCAGGGAGGAGCTGCGGCCCGGCTCGGTGAGCGAACCGTGGGCGAGGAAGGCACCGCGCCACGCGGCCTCGGCGTCGCACTCACCGCCGCCGACGACGCGGGGCGGCAGCCCCCGGACGGGCCGGCGCTCGGCGTCGACGAGACCGGTCTGGCGGGCCAGCGCCTGGCCGTCGGCGCTGACGCGCACGATGTACCGGCTGCTCTTGCGCAGCCCCCCGGCCTGCAGGACCATCAGCTCGGAGCGGTAGCCGTACAGGTCGTGGATGTCCTTGCGGACCCTCCGTGCGGCCATGGCGGTGTCCAGCTCCGCCTCGACGACGATCTCCCGCCCGACCTTGTGCAGGCCTCCGGCAAATCGAAGGAGGCTTGCCACCTCTGCCTTGCGGCAGCAGGTGCGCGTCACCTCGTGACGGCTCAGCTCGTCCTTGACCTTGTCGGTCATGGCCATGGTGGGTGGTTCCTTCCGGTGGGTGTCCCGCTCAGCCAAGGATGTCACGGTAGGCCGCCGCGAGACGTAGGGCATCGTGCTCACCCTCGCGCTCGGGCCGCGCGAGGGAGGTGACCACCAGCTCCGCCCCGAGCCGTCGGCAGGCCTCGGCCATGCGCTCCTTGCAGTCGATGGCCCGCGGGTCGGCGAGGACCGTGTCGATGCGCAGGTCCGGTGCCGTGGTGTGCAACGTCTCGATGTGCCGGGTGGCCGAGAAGCCACGTGTCTCGGCGGTGTTCATCTCCAGGTTGAGGGTGAGCACCTTGCGGGCCTGCGTGGTGCACAGCGCCCGCCGCAGACCCGGCACGAGCAGGTGGGTGAGCACGGAGGTGTACCAGGAGCCGGGCCCCAGGATGATGTTGTCGGCCTCGAGCACCGCCGCCACGGCCTCCGGCCGGGCGGGTGGGTCCTCCGGCACGAGGCGCACCGTCTCCACGAGCCCCTCGGTGCTCGCGATCGCGACCTGTCCGGACACGGTCCGGGAGGCGTCGGGGTCGGTGGGGTCCAGGCCGGTGACGTCCGCCTCGAGGTCCAGGGGCACGGCCGCCATGGGGAGCACCCTCCCCCGGGCACTCAGCAGTCGGCCCACGAGGTCCAGCCCGGTGACCGGGTCCTCGTGCAGCTGCCAGAGGGCGACGATGAGCAGGTTGCCCAGGGCGTGACCGGCGAGGTCGCCGTCCCCGGTGAACCGGTGCTGGAGGACGTCGCTCCAGGTCTGACCCCACTCGGTGTCCTCGCACAGCGCGGTGACTGCCATCCGCAGGTCGCCCGGCGGCAGCACGTCGTAGTCCGCGCGCAGCCTCCCCGAGGAACCACCGTTGTCGGCGACCGTGACGATGGCGGTCACCTGCTCGCAGACGAGGCGAAGGGCGGAGAGCGCGGCCGCGAGGCCGTGTCCTCCTCCGAGGGCCACCACTCGGGACGTGCGCAGTGCGTCGCTCATGCTCACTCCTGCCCCAGGTCGCGGTGGACGACGAAGGTCGCGACCTCCTCGGTCCGCAGCTCGGCGGCCAGCGCCTCGGCGACCGCGACCGATCGGTGCTTCCCGCCGGTGCAGCCGACGGCGACCGTCGCGTAACGGCGGTTCTCCCGCAGGTAGCCCGCGATGACCGGCTCCATGACCGCTCCCACCCCGTCGATGAACTCCTGCGCCCCCGGCTGGCCGAGGACGTACTGCGAGACCTGCCGCTCCCGGCCGGTGTACGGCCGCAGCTCGGGGACCCAGTGCGGGTTGGGCAGGAAGCGCAGGTCGAAGACGAAGTCGGCGTCGAGGGGGATGCCGTACTTGAAGCCGAAGGAGAGCACGGCGAGACGCACCCGCTCGGCCGCCTGCGTCATGAAGATGGGGCTGGTCTTGCGGCTGAGCTGGTGGACGTTCAGGCCGGAGGTGTCGACGACGATCTCCGCCGCGCCACGCACCGGCGCGAGGACCTCACGCTCGCGCAGGATGGCATCGAGCAGCCGGCCCCGGCCCTGGAGCGGGTGGGGGCGTCGCACGCTCTCGAACCGGCGGACCAGGGCCTCGTTCGTCGCGTCGAGGTAGACCACCCGGGTGCGCCATCCCCGGTCCCGGAGGGTCTGCAGCGAGGAGACGAGGGTCTCGAAGCCGTGGGCCCGAACGTCCACGACGACCCCGATGCGGGTCGGTCGGCGGGTGATGGGCGAGGCGGGAGCGGCCGGGGGGCGTGGGGCGTCGGCGAGCTTCAGCAGCTCGGGCAGGAGGGCGATCGGCAGGTTGTCGATGACGTGCCAGCCGTGGTCCTCCATGACATTGCCCACGGTCGAGCGGCCGGCCCCGCTCATGCCCGTGACGACGACGAGCTCGCGGGCCTCGTCCTCCTGCGCTGGCACTGCCTCAGTCACTGTCGTCTCCTTCGTCGATGACCTCACCCGTGGTGAGGTTCACGGCGGGGCCACTCTCCTTGGTGGCCAACTCTGCCGCAATCCGCGCGGCAAGGGCAGGCCCGATCCCCGGCGCCTCCGCCAGCTCCTCCTCGCTGGCCGCCCGGATCTTCTTCACCGACCCGAACCTGGCCAGCAGGGCCTTGCGCCGCGCCTCGCCCAGACCGGGCACGCCGTCCAGGGCGCTGCGGGTCATCGACCGGCTCCGTCGCTGGCGGTGGAAGGTGTTCGCGAAGCGGTGCGCCTCGTCACGGAGGCGCTGCAGCAGGTAGAGCGCCTCGCTGTTGCGCGGGAGGATCACCGGGTACTCCTCCCCCGGCAGCCAGACCTCCTCGAGGCGTTTGGCGAGACCCACGAGCGCGACGTCGTCGATGCCGAGCTCGTCGAGCACCTGCTGGGCGGCGGCGACCTGCGGCGCACCCCCGTCGACGACGACGAGGTTCGGCGGGTAGGCGAAGCGCCGCGCCTCCCCGGTCTCCGGGTCCACCCCGCCGCGGTCCGCGTCCTTGAGGTAGCGGGAGAAGCGTCGCGTGAGCACCTCGTGCATCGACGCGGTGTCGTCGGTCCGTCCGTCGATGTCACCGCGGACGATGAACCTGCGGTACTCGGCCTTGCGCGGGATGCCGTCCTCGAAGACGACCATGGACCCGACGACGTCGCTGCCCTGGATGTGGGCGATGTCGTAGCCCTCGATGCGCAGCGGGGCCTCGGTCAGGCCGAAGGCCTCCTGCAGGTCCTCGAGTGCCTGGCTGCGGGCGGTGAGGTCCCCGGCGCGAGCCACCTTGTGCCTGGCCAGGGACTGGGTGGCGTTGCGCTCCACTGTCTCCATCAGGGCGCGCTTGTCGCCACGCTGCGGCACGCGCAGGTCGACGCGGCTCCCCCTTCGCTCGCTCAACCAGGCGGCGACGTCGTCATCCTGCGGGGGCAGGACCGGCACGAGGACCTCCTTGGGCACGTCCTCGCCGCCGTAGACCTGCTGGAGCAGGTGCTCGACGATCACCGGCAGGTCCTCGGCCTCCTTCTCCGCGACCCATCCCCGCTGGCCGCGGATGCGCCCGCCGCGCACGTGGAAGACCTGGATCGCGACCTCGAGCTCGTCGTCCGCCAGGGCGAAGACGTCGGCGTCGGTGCCGTCCGGGAGGACGACCGCGGACTTCTCGAGGGCCTTGGTCAGGGCCGCGACGTCGTCACGCAGCCGGGCGGCCAGCTCGAAGTCGAGGTCGGCCGCGGCCGCCTTCATCTCCCGCTCCAGCCGGCGCACGAAGCGGCCGGTGTTGCCGGCGAGGAAGTCGCACAGCTCCTCGGCCAGCTCCCGGTGCTCCTCGGGCGTGACCCGACCGACGCACGGCGCCGAGCACTTGTCGATGTAGCCGAGCAGGCAGGGGCGGCCGGACTGCTCGGCCCGCTTGAAGACGCCCTTGCTGCACGTGCGCACCGGGAAGACCCGCAGCAGCAGGTCGAGGGTCTCGCGGATCGCCCAGGCGTGGGTGTAGGGCCCGAAGTAGCGCGTCCCCTTCCGCTTGGCACCCCGCATGACCTGGGCGCGGGGGAACTGCTCGCCCATCGTCACCGCGAGGTAGGGATAGGACTTGTCGTCGCGGTACTTGACGTTGAAGCGGGGAGCGAACTCCTTGATCCAGGAGTACTCCAGCTGCAGCGCCTCGACCTCGTTGGCGACGACCGTCCACTCCACGCTCGCGCCGGTACGCACCATCGTCGCGGTGCGCGGGTGGAGCGCCGAGATGTCCTGGAAGTAGTTGGACAGCCGGGAGCGCAGCGACTTCGCCTTGCCGACGTAGATGACTCTCCCGTGCTGGTCACGGAAGCGGTAGACCCCCGGGTCGGTCGGGATGGAGCCCGCCGCGGGTCTGTAGGTCGAGGGATCAGCCACGGGCGATCACGATTTGACGACGACCTCGTCACCCTTGACGGTCGCCTTCATGCGGGTCAGGCCCTTCTCGGCGGGACCGTGGGTGACCGAGCCGTCGGTCGGGTCGAACTCGCTGCCGTGGCAGGGGCAGACGATGGCCTTCTCGGTGACCTCGTCGACGGCGCAGCCCTGGTGCGGGCAGGTGGCGTCGAAGGCCTCGAAGGTGCCGGGCTTCGGCTGCGTGACGACGATGCGCTCGCGGATCACGCCTCCCCCCTCGGGGACGTCGGAGGTGGGCAGGTGCAGCTCGCCGTCCTCGCCACCGGGGTCGCGCGGCTGCTGCTCCGAGCCGCCGCACGCGGACAGCGCGCCGACACCCGTGGCGGTGGCCACGCCGAGGGCGGTTCGTCGGTTGATGCTCATCGGACCTCCATGATCGGTGGTGCTGGGTGGTGGCAGCGGGCGTCGCCCGTTCGGGCTCAGCCCGCGCGCTTGGCCCGGCGGGCGGCCGCCGAGGCGCGTGAGGAGACCTTCGTGCCGTTGGTGGCGCGGGCCGGCGTGCTCTTCTTCGGCGTGGACTTCGCCGCCGTCGTCTTCTTGGTCGCCGACTTCGCTGCCGTCTTCTTCGGTGATGCCTTCTTGCCGGCGGACTTCTTCGTCGCCTTCTTCTGCGGCGCCTCCGGGGCGGGCTCCTCGACGATCTCACCGACGATCGGCGTGACGTCGGACTTGGCGAGCACGTCATTGAGGAAGGCGCCGGTGTAGGAGGTGGAGCTCGCGGCGACCTGCTCGGGGGTGCCCTCGGCGACGACGCGGCCGCCCCCTTCGCCACCCTCCGGGCCCATGTCGATGATCCAGTCCGCGCTCTTGACGACGTCGAGGTTGTGCTCGATGACCAGGACGCTGTTGCCCTTGTCGACGAGCCCCTGGAGCACGTCGAGCAGCCGGCCGATGTCCTCGAAGTGCAGGCCGGTCGTCGGCTCGTCGAGCACGTAGACCGTCCGGCCCTTGGACCGCCGCTGCAGCTCGGCGGCGAGCTTGACGCGCTGCGCCTCGCCCCCGGAGAGCGTCGTCGCCGGCTGCCCGAGGCGGACGTAGCCGAGGCCGACGGAGTTGAGCGTCTTCATGTGCCGGGCGATGGCCGGGACGGCCGAGAAGAACTCCTCGGCCTCCTCGATCGGCATGTCGAGCACCTCGGCGATGTTCTTGCCCTTGAAGCGCACCTCGAGGGTCTCGCGGTTGTACCGCGCACCGTGGCAGACCTCGCACGGCACGTACACGTCCGGGAGGAAGTTCATCTCGATCTTCAGCGTGCCGTCACCGGAGCAGGCGTCGCACCGGCCGCCCTTGACGTTGAAGGAGAAGCGGCCCGGCTGGTAGCCGCGCACCTTCGCCTCGTTGGTCTCGGCGAAGAGGCGACGGATGTGGTCGAAGACGCCGGTGTAGGTCGCCGGGTTCGACCTCGGGGTCCGGCCGATCGGGCTCTGGTCGACGTGCACGACCTTGTCGAGGTGCTCCAGCCCGCTGACCGTCCGGTGCCGGCCCGGCACCTTGCGGGCGCCGTTGAGCTGGTTGGCCAGGACGTTGTAGAGGATGTCGTTGACGAGGGTCGACTTGCCGGAGCCGGAGACCCCGGTGATCGCCACGAAGGTCCCCAGCGGGAAGGTGACGTCGATGCCGTGGAGGTTGTGCTGCCGGGCCCCGTGGACGGTGACCTCCCGTCCGGGGACGCGGGGGCGCCGCACGGCCGGGACCTCGAGCTGGCGCCGCCCCGAGAGGTACTGCCCGGTGAGGGACTCCGCGTTGTCCAGCAGCTCCTGCAGCGGGCCGGAGTGCACGACCCGGCCACCGTGCTCGCCCGCCCCGGGACCGATGTCGACGATCCAGTCCGCGGCGGCGATCGTGTCCTCGTCGTGCTCGACGACGATGAGGGTGTTGCCGAGCGAACGCAGCCTCGTCAGGGTCTCGATGAGCCGGTGGTTGTCCCGCTGGTGCAGGCCGATGCTCGGCTCGTCGAGCACGTAGAGGACCCCGACCAGCCCGGAGCCGATCTGCGTGGCCAGCCGGATGCGCTGGGCCTCGCCGCCCGAGAGGGTGGCGGCGGCCCGCGAGAGCGACAGGTAGTCCAGGCCGACGTCGAGCAGGAAGCCGAGGCGGGCGTTGACCTCCTTGATGACCTGGGCGGCGATCTGCCGCTCGCGGTCGGTGAAGTCGACGGTGTCCAGGAAGCCGGCGGCGTCCGCGATCGAGAGCGCCGAGACCTCGGCGATGTTGTGCCCGCCGACGCGGACGGCGAGCGCCTCGGGCTTGAGGCGGGAGCCCTCGCACGCCGGGCACGGCACCTCGCGCATGTACCCCTCGTAGCGGTCGCGGCTCCACTCCGACTCGGTCTCCTGGTGGCGCCGCTTGATGAAGGGGATGACCCCCTCGAAGCCCGTGCTGTAGGAGCGCTCCCGACCGAAGCGGTTGCGGTAGCGCACGTGCACCTTGTGGTTGTGCCCGTGCAGCAGCGCCTGCTTGGCCCGGGCCGGCAGCGCCCGCCACGGCGTGTCCATGTCGAAGCCGACGTCGTCGCCGAGCGCGGCCATCGTGCGCTGGAAGTACTGCGCGGACTGGGTCCCCTGCGCCCACGGCGCGATCGCGCCCTCACCCAGGGAGCGCTCCTCGTCCGGGACGACCAGGTCCGGGTCGACCTCGAGCTCGGTGCCGATGCCGGTGCACGTGGGGCAGGCGCCGAAGGGGGAGTTGAAGGAGAAGGACCGCGGTTCGATCTCGTCGATGTCCAGCGGGTGGTCGTTGGGGCAGGCCATCTTCTCGGAGTAGCGCCGCTGTCGCTGCGGGTCCTCCTCGTCGACGTCCACGAAGTCGACGACGAGCACCCCGCCGGCCAGACCGAGGGCGGTCTCGACGGAGTCGGTGAGGCGCTGCTTGCCGGCGGAGTCGCCGGGCCCCTTGGAGACGAGTCGGTCGACGACGACGTCGATGGTGTGCTTGACCTGCTTCTCCAGGGTGGGCGCCTTCTCGAGGGTGACGACCTCGCCGTCCACCCGGGCGCGGCTGTACCCCTTCGTCCGCAGCTCGGAGAAGAGGTCGGCGAACTCTCCCTTGCGGGAGCGGACCACCGGGGCCAGGACCTGGAAGCGGGTGCGCTCCGGCAGCTCCAGGAGGCGGTCGACGATCTGCTGCGGCGTCTGCCGGGTGACCGGCTC
>CAYLUX010000068.1:0-13555 GCA_964386935.1 uncultured Janibacter sp. | reverse complement strand
GGAGCAGCAGCGCCACCGCGATGCTGCCCTCCGACGTCGGCGGCTTCATCGTCCTGGACACCGAGGTCACCGACGAGCTGGCCGCCGAGGGGTTGGCCCGCGACGTCGTCCGTGCCGTCCAGCAGGCGCGCCGCGAAGCGGGCCTTGAGGTCTCGGACCGGATCAGCCTGACGGTGACGAGCACCCCCAAGGCGTGGGAGGCCGTCGTCGCCCACCAGGCACTCATCATGGAGGAGACCCTCGCGGTGCAGTTCGGCTCCGCCGGCGACGTGGAGACGCTGCCCACCGGCGAGGGGGTCACCGAGGTCGAGCTCGCCGGTGGTGAGCGGGCGCGGATCCGGATCGACACCCCCACCCGATGATCACCGGCGCCCTGTGGATCGTGGGGTGCCAGCTCGTCGGTGAGGTGCTGGCGCGCTCGCTCGGCCTCCCGGTGCCGGGCCCGGTCGTGGGCATGGTGCTCCTCTTCGCGGTGCTGTCCCTGCGCCGACCCGCTGAGGGCTCGGGGACCCTGCGGGTCGCGGACGGGTTGCTGAAGCACCTGCAGCTCTTCTTCGTGCCGGCAGCCGTGGGGGTCATGGCCCACATCGCCTCGCTGCGCTCGGAGTGGCTCCCGGCCACCGGGGGGCTCGTCCTCTCGTGGGCGGCGGGGCTGGTCACGGTCGCGGTCCTCGCGACCTGGCTGGCACGACGCCGGGCCGCCGGCGGGGAAGCGGCGGCATGAACGAGACGCTGGAGTACCTGCGCGACTCGCCCCTCACGTGGGTCTTCCTCACCCTGGCCGCCTACCGCGCCGGGGTCTGGCTCCGTGACCGCACCGGTGCCCACCCGGTGGCCCAGCCGGTCCTCACCGCCACCGCCCTGATCATCGTGATCCTGCTCGTGCTCGGCGTGGACTACGAGACCTTCATGACGGGCGGCTCCTTCATCCACCTCGTGCTCGGGCCCGCCACGGTGGCGCTCGCGGTCCCGCTGCACCGGCAGGCGCACCACCTCAAGGAGATGCTCGTCCCGGTGCTGGTCGCCCTGCCGGTCGGCGCCGTGGTCGCCATCGGGTCGGCGGTGCTGCTCGTGCGCGGCCTCGACGGCGACGCGGTGCTCGAGCGCACCCTCGCGCCGAAGTCCGCGACGACCCCCGTCGCGATCGCGGTGACCGAGCACGCCGGGGGAGTGCCCGCACTCGTGGCGGTCTTCACCATCGTCGCCGGCATCATCGGGGCGGTCTTCGGCCCCTGGTTGCTCGACCGGCTCGGCGTGCGTGACCGGCGGGCCCGCGGCCTGGCCATGGGGGCGGTCTCCCACGGGATCGGCACGGCCCGCTCGCTGCACGAGGACCCGCTCGAGGGGGCCTTCGCCGGGCTGTCGATGGGTCTGACCGCGCTGCTGACGAGCCTGCTCGTGCCGGTGGTGCTGCTGGTCCTGTGACAGCCCGGCGTCGGTCAGGCGGCGGACTCCTCCATCGGCTTGCCGGTCTCCAGGACCGTCTTGATCCCGGAGAGCACCCACGGCCAGCCGCCGCCCCCGTCGTTGCTCGCGTCGGGGTTGCCGGCGACCTGCTCGGCTGTCGTCGGCCGGCCGGTGACGTCGTGGGTCAGGGTGAGTCGGGTCGAACCGTGGGCGCTCGCCTCGATCTCCCACGTGACGGTGCCGGGCTCCTCGTCCTCGATCCACACCGGTGCCCAGGTCTGCACGAGGCGGCGGGGCCGGTCGGCCTCGATGACCTCGCCGGTGACGACGACCTCGGGCATGCCGACGGCCAGCAGGTCCTCGCCGGCGTGGTGCTCGAAGTCGCCCCCGGGCGAGAGGTCGTAGCTCACCTCCCCGGCATAGCCGTACAGCCGGCTGAACTGCGGGGAGGTGATCGCCTCCCAGACCTGCTCGGGGGTGGCGTCGATGAAGATGCGGTGGATCTGGATGTCACTCATGTCTCGTCCTCCAGTGCTCTCTTGAGGTCCAGCAGCGCCGCTGCGCGGGCTGCCGTGTACTTGCCGATCCACCGGTCGTGGATCGCCCTGATGGGCACTGGGTTCAGGAAGTGCGCCTTGACCCGGCCCTCCTTGCGGGAGACGACGAGGTTCGCTTCCTCGAGCAGCCGCAGGTGCTTGGCCACCCCGAACCTCGTCATCTCCGTGTGCTCGCGCACGACCTCCTCGAGCTCGGACTGGCTGCGCCCGTCCTGCTCGAAGAGCGCGTCCAGGAGCAGCCGGCGGGTCGGATCCGCCAGGGCCTTGAACACGGTGTCGTCGTCCACCCTTCGAAAATAGGTGACCAAAAGGTCACCTGTCAATCAGGGGGCCGAGACGCAGGAGCCCGTGGGGACGGCTTCCGTTCTGCCCGAGGCCTCCTCGACCACGGGGCGGGTCTCCTCCAGAGTCAGTGCGTAGCTCGTGGTCGCATCGGCGGTCGAGGTGGCGAAGACGGTGCCGACGACCTGGCCGGTGGGGGAGAGCAGCGGACCGCCGGAGTTGCCGGGCACCACCTTCGCGCTCGTGGCGTAGACCTGCCGGACGGCGCCGGGGTTGCCCTGGATGTCGTTGCCGCGCGCGATGAGCTGCGAGCGCACCGCCCCTGTCGAGAGGTGGTAGGCCCCGCCGCGGGGGAACCCGGCGGCGATGACCGGGTCCCCGTGCTCGAGCGACTCGCCCGTGGGCAGCGGCGGTGCGTCCAGCCCCGGGACGGCCAGCACGGCGACGTCACGCTTGGGGTCGAAGGCCACCGTCGTGGCGGGCAGGGACTCGCCCTGCCCGCCGACCTGGACGCTCGGGTGGTCCAGTCCGGCGACGACGTGGGCATTCGTGACGACGCGCTCGTGGGCGGCCACCCAGCCGCTGCCCTCCTGCTCGCGGCTGCACGTGGCGGCGGTGCCCTGCACTTCGACGACGGAGCGGCCTGCGGCCTCCACGCCCTGCCCGTCGGCGACCCCCTTCGGTGGCGGGTCGACCGGACGGATCGGCTCCTGCGTCAGCCCGGAGAAGACGCGGGGGACGCCCCCTTCGCCCAGGATCGTCCCGGCGCGGGCGACGACACGGTCGGCCGTCCCCGGGATGATCCGGTCGACGCCCTGGAGTACCCGCGAGTCGGTGACCGCACCCGCTGCCGGGGGAGGGAGAGCCGGGAGCGCGGCGGCGGCGAGGAACCACGCGATGAGCGCCGTCACCACCACCCCCGCGACGGCCCCGAGGACCGAGTCCACGGTGCGAAGGGGGCCCTCCGGCGCCAGGGTGCGCAGCCGCCACCCCAGCAGCCGCCCGAGCTGCTGGCCGAGTGAGGCGAGCATGACGGTGCCCACGACGAGCAGCAGGACCCGGATGAGGAGGTCGCCGGGATCCCACGCGGAGAGGAGCAGCGGCAGCAGCCACAGGCCGAGGAGGGCGCCGCCGAGCAGGCCGACCAGGGAGATCCCGCTCGCGACGAGCCCGAGACGGTAGGCCGTCACCGCATGGCCCGCGATCAGGAGGAGCAGCAGGAGATCGATGATGGTGGCGCCCGACATGGCCTCCACCCTGCACCAGCGCCGCTCGCCAGGTCACCCGCCGTCGTGGCGATGGACGCGGTGACCGTCGCTGTCGAAGATCATGATGACCTCGGCCGGCCCGTCGACCGCGACGAAGGCGTGGGGCGTCATCGTCGCGAACTCGGCCGCCTCGCCGGCCTCCACGCGCACGATCCGCTCGCCGAGGGTGAGCTCGACGCGCCCCTCGAGGACGAAGAACCAGTCGTGCCCGGGGTGGACGCGGGGTTGCGGGCGGGGGCCGGGGTCGAGCCGGACCTTCATGGCCGTCGTCGTCCCCGTCGCCTTGGTGAGCATCCACGTGGTCCGCCCGCGCTCCCGGGTCGGCGTCGGGCGGATGACGACGTCCTCGTCGGCGTCCTCGGCGAGCAGGGTCTCGACGTCGGTCCGCAGCGCCCGGGCGAGCGGCAGCAGCACGTCGAGGCTGATCGCCCGCTTGCCGGTCTCGATCCGGCTGATCGTCGAGGGGCTCAGGTGGGAGCGCTCGGCCAGGTCCTCGAGGGAGAGGGACTGGGCTCGACGCAGGCTCCGCAGTCGGGTGCGGACGGTCTGCTCGATCTCGCTCATGGGGTCCTCCGTCGGATATTGCGAATACTGCAAGCAATTATGCACGATGTGACAAGCGGTCCTACGGTTGCCGCATGAGGACTTCCCCAGACCACCCCGGCAGCCACGATCACGACCAGCAGGCCCACGCCGTCATCGAGCGGCACGTCGACGTCGCCGTCGTCGGCGGGTCCGCGGCCGGACTCGCCGCCACCCTCCAGCTCTCCCGGCAACGTCGCTCGGTGATCGTCATCGACTCCGGCGAGCCCCGCAACGCCTCGGCCACCCACATGCACAGCTACCTCGGGCACGAGGGGCGTCCACCGGCCGACTTCCTCCGGATTGCTCGCGAGGAGGTCCGCTCCTACGGCGCGGAGGTGCTCACCGGCCGGGTCGCCGACGTCACCCGCGAGGAGGGCGGTTTCCGCGTCGCGCTCGCCGGCGGGCACGTCGTCCACGCCCGCCGTGTCGTCGCGGCGACGGGGCTCACCGACGAGCTGCCGGACGTCCCGGGGATCGCCCAGCACTGGGGAGGCGCGGTCTTCCACTGCCCCTTCTGCCACGGGTACGAGATGCGTGACCAGCGCATCGTCGCCCTCGTCACCTCGCCCAAGGGGTTGCACCCGCTGCCCCTGCTGCGCCAACTGACCGCCGAGCTCACCGTCCTCGTGCACGAGGGCGTCAGCGCAGACGAACCGCAGCTGCAGGTGCTTCGCGACGCGGGGGTGCGGGTCGTCGTGGAGCGTGCCGACACAGTCGTCACCGACGATGGCGGTGCCCTGCGCGGGATCCGGCTCGAGGGCGGCGCGGTCGTCGACGCCGACGCCGTGCTCGTCGGGACCCGAATGCACGCCCGGGTGGCACCCTTCGCCGGGGTGGGCCTCACGGCCAGCGAGCACCCGAGTGGCGCCGCGACCCACGTCGTGGCCGACGCGATGACCGGAGCCACCGAGGTCCCGGGGGTCTACGTGGCCGGCACGCTCGCCGACCCGATGCTCCAGGTCCTCCCGACCGCCGCCGCGGGCAGCTGGGTGGGCAGCATGATCGCCGTCGACCTCGCGCAGGAGGACCTCGAGTCCGCGGCCCGGCCGCTCGCGCACGCCGCGGACTGGGACGGGCGCTACTCCGGTGATCTGCGGTGGAGCGGCAACCCCAACGGCTCGGTCGTCGCCGAGGTCGAGGACCTGACTCCCGGCTCGGCGCTCGACGTCGGCGCCGGTGAAGGGGGAGACGCCGTCTGGCTGGCCGGGCAGGGATGGCAGGTCACGGCCAGCGACATCTCCGCACGGGCCCTCGAGCGGGCCGGCGCCGCGGCCCGCGAGCGAGGTCTGCACGTCTCCCTGCTGCAGGCCGACGCCAACGGCGCGACTCCCTTCGCGGGAGTGGAGTACGACCTCGTCACCGCCGCCTACGCGTCCATCCCGCGCACCCCGGACGGACGGGGCGTCGCCGCCGTCGTCGATGCCGTGGCTCCGGGTGGGCACCTCGTCGTCGTGGGCCACGACACCGAGGACATGGACGCCGCGGCGGAGCAGGCCGACCCCGAGCATGCGCGTCCCTTCGACCACGAGGCCTTCGTCGACACCGATGCGATCACCGCGGCGCTCGCCGAGCGACCCGACTGGGTCCTCGAGCGGCACGAGCGTCGGGAGCGCCCCGCCGGTGCGGTCTCCACGCACCACGTGCACGACATCGTCCTGCGGGCCCGGAGGGCGAGCTGACGGGTGCGACAATCGGGCCCATGAGTCCCGCCCCCGACGCCGACCGTCGTCATGCCGCCGAACAGCTCGACCTGCGCAAGCGGGTGCGCGAGGTGGAGGAGGACATCCTCGCCCGGGCGCCCGAGCACGACCTGCAGCCGAGCCTGGACCGGATCGTCGCGGTGCTGGACCTGCTCGGCGAGCCGCAGCGGACCTTCCCCGCCATCCACATCACCGGCACGAACGGCAAGACCTCGACCGCCCGGATCATCGAGTCGGTGCTGCGCGAGTCGGGCCTGAAGGTCGGGCGCTTCACCTCACCGCACCTGCAGGACATCCGGGAGCGGATCACCATCGGCGGCGAGCTCATCACGCGAGAGGCCTTCCTCGACGCCTGGGCCGACATCGCCCCCTACGTCGACGCGGTCGACACCCGCTCGGTCGCCGAGGGCGGCCCGCGGATGACCTACTTCGAGGTCCTCGTCGCGCTGGCCTACACCGCCTTCGCCGACGCGCCGGTCGACGTCGCGGTGGTCGAGGTCGGCATGGGCGGCTCCTGGGACGCGACGAACGTCATCGACGCCGACGTCTCGGTCATCACCCCGATCGGCGTGGACCACCAGCACTTCCTCGGGAGCACGACGGTCGACATCGCCCGGGAGAAGGCCGGGATCATCCACGAGGACGCGATCACCGTCAGCGCGCCCCAGGAGCCCGACGTCGCGGACGTGCTGCTGGAGCGGGCCCACGAGGTCGGCGCGCGACTGCTCTTCGAGGGCAATGACTTCGGGGTGCTGGAGCGGGAGGTCGCCGTCGGCGGGCAGATGCTCTCGCTGCGCGGCCTGGCCGGAGACCACCCCGACCTGCTGCTGAACCTCCACGGACCCCACCAGGCGAGCAATGCCGCGCTCGCGGTCGCCGCGGTCGAAGCCTTCCTCGGCGGCGGTGAGCAGCCGCTCGCCGAGGAGGTGCTCGCCGCGGGGCTGGCCCGGGCCACCTCGCCGGGCCGGTTGGAGATCGTCCGGCGCAGCCCCACCGTGATCGTCGACGCCGCCCACAACCCCCACGGGGCGCTCGTGCTCGCGGAGGCCATGAAGGACTCCTTCCACTTCGCCAAGATCGTCGGCGTCGTCTCGATCTTCAAGGACAAGGACGTCGTCGGGATCCTCGAGGCGCTCGAGCCCGCCCTCGACGAGATCGTCGTCAGCCGCTCCACGTCCCCGCGGGCGATGACGCCGAAGCGGCTCGGCGAGATCGCCGCGGACATCTTCGGCGACCACCGGGTCATCGTCGTCGAGGCGCTGCCGGACGCGCTGGACCGCGCCGCCGAGATGGCCGACGAAGGGGGAGTCTCCGGCGGCGTCCTCGCCACCGGCTCCATCGTCACCGTCGGCGAGGTGCGGATGCTCCTCGGCGTGACCGAGGTCGAGCCCCCGGCGCCCCCGGTGGTCCAGGAGCCCGTGGACCTGGGCGAGCCTGACTGATGTCCGTGCGCGGCGAGGCCGTGCACGGATCCGGAGGGTCTCGATCTACGCTGTGCCCCATGCCTGCTGCCAGTGACCCCGCCCCCCGGCGTGCCCGGACGCAGGGCAAGTTCACCTGGCGGATGCTCGCCACCGTCCTCGGTGGTGAGTCCGTCGTCATCTTCTTCGGGGCGCTCGTGAACCGTGGGCTGCACCCCGACCAGGCCCCGGTCGTGGCGGGGGTGACCCCCTTCGTCCTCATGGTGGTGCTCGCGGTCGCCGCGATCGTCGTCGCCGGACTGATGAAGCGCCCCGCCGGCCCCGGCCTCGGCCTGCTCATCCAGGTCCTCGTGATCCTCTCCGGGGTGTGGCTGCCGATGATGGTGCTCGTCGGCATCATCTTCGCCGCGATCTACCTGTACTGCCTGCGGGTCGGGGTCCGCATCGACCGCGAGCGGGCGGCGCAGGCCACCGCGACCACCGACCCGGAGGACTGATGGACTACCTGACCGCGCTGCTCCTCGGCCTCGTGCAGGGGCTGACCGAGTTCCTGCCGATCTCCTCCAGCGCCCACATCTCCATCGTGGGGCAGCTGGTCGGTGAGGAGGACCCCGGTGCGGCCTTCACCGCGATCACCCAGCTGGGCACCGAGGCGGCCGTGGTCCTCTACTTCTGGCAGGACATCACGACGATCATCCGCAAGTGGTGCCTCGCCCTCGTCGGCAAGGAGGCCCGGGACGACCCGGACGTGCGGATGGGGTGGCTGGTCATCATCGGCTCCATCCCGATCGGGCTGCTCGGCATCCTCTTCAAGGACCAGATCGAGACGACGCTGCGCAGCCTGTGGCTCACCGCGACGATGCTGCTCGTCTTCGCCCTCGTGATCATGGTGGCCGAGCGGGTGGGCCGGCAGCAGCGCGAGCTGACCGAGCTGACCTGGAAGCACGGCATCGGCTACGGGCTCTTCCAGGCCCTGGCGCTCGTCCCCGGCGTCTCCCGCAGCGGCGGCACCATCGCCGGTGGTCTCTTCATGGGCTACACCCGCAAGGCCGCCGCGCGGTACTCCTTCCTCCTCGCCATCCCCGCGGTGGTCGCCTCCGGCGGACTGCAGGTCGTGGAGGTCCTCACCGGTGACGCGCAGGGCTCCGGCGGGGCCGGCTGGGGGCCGATCTGGGCCGCGACCGCGGTCGCCTTCGTCGTCGGGTACGCGGTGATCGCCTGGTTCATGCGCTACATCACCACGCACACCTTCACCCCCTTCATGGTCTACCGGATCCTGCTCGCACTGGGCCTCTTCGCGATGCTGGGTACGGGCGTCCTGTCGGCCTGACTACGCTGTCCGCGTGACCGACACCAACGCTTCCGAACGTTCCCTCGTCCTGATCAAGCCCGACGGCTTCCGTCGTGGCCTCACCGGTGAGGTGATCCGCCGCATCGAGGCGAAGGGGTACACCCTCGCCGCGCTCGCCGTGGTCACCCCGACCCGTGAGCAGCTCGCGGCGCACTACGCCGAGCACGAGGGCAAGCCCTTCTACGAGCCGCTGCTGGACTTCATGTCCTCCGGCCCGGTGACCGCCGCTGTCATCGAGGGCCAGGAGTGCATCCGCGGCTTCCGCTCCCTCGCCGGCGCCACGAAGCCCACCGACGCCGCGCCCGGCACCATCCGCGGGGACCTCGGCCGCAAGTGGGCCGGCACCGTCGACGAGAACATCGTCCACGGCTCGGACTCCCCGGAGTCGGCCGAGCGCGAGATCGGCATCTGGTTCCCCGGCCTGTGATCGTCAGGTGGCCGGGGTCACGCCCCGGCCACTGCGGTGGTTAGGCTGTCGCGCATGGCTGACTTCGACCTCGTAGTGCTCGGTGCTGGACCCGGTGGTTACGTCGCGGCGATCCGCGCGGCGCAACTCGGCAAGAAGGTCGCCGTGGTCGAGCGGAAGTACTGGGGAGGTGTCTGCCTCAACGTGGGCTGCATCCCCAGCAAGGCGCTCATCAGGAACGCCGAGCTCGCGCACACGCTGACCCACGACAAGAAGACCTTCGGCATCGAGGGCGACGCCACGATGTCCTACGGACCCACGCACGCGCGCTCGCGCAAGGTCAGCGAGGGGATCGTCAAGGGCGTCCACTTCCTGATGAAGAAGAACAAGATCACCGAGATCGACGGCTGGGGCACCCTGACCTCCCCGACGTCGATGGACGTGGCCCTCGGTGACGGCGGCTCGCAGAGCATCACCTTCGACAAGCTGATCATCGCCACCGGCGCGGTCACCAAGATGCTGCCCGGCGTGGAGGTCAGCCAGAACGTCGTCACCTACGAGGAGCAGATCCTCGACGAGAACCTCCCCGACTCGATCGTCATCGCCGGCTCCGGCGCGATCGGCGTCGAGTTCGCCTACGTCATGAAGAACTTCGGCGTCGACGTCACCATCGTGGAGTTCCTCGACCGCATGGTCCCCACCGAGGACCCGGCGATCTCCAAGGAGCTGGCCAAGCACTACAAGAAGCTCGGCGTGAAGGTCATGCTCTCCACCAAGGTCGACTCGGTGGAGGACACCGGCTCCGGCGTCAAGGTCACCGTCACCCCGGCGAAGGGGGGCGAGTCCCAGGTGATCGAGGCGGACAAGCTGCTCTCCGCCATCGGCTTCGCCCCGCGCGTCGAGGGCTTCGGCCTGCAGGAGATCGGGGTGGAGCTGACCGAGCGCGGCGCCGTCGCGATCGACGAGTACTGCCGCACCAACCTCGAGAACGTCTACGCCATCGGTGACTGCACCGCCAAGCTCATGCTCGCGCACACCGCGGAGGCGCAGGGCGTCGTCGCGGCCGAGCACATGTCCGGCGCCGACACGATGCCGGTCGAGTACGACTTCATCCCGCGGGCGACCTACTGCCACCCGCAGATCGCCTCCTTCGGCTACAGCGAGGACCAGGCCAAGGAGAAGGGCTTCGACGTCAAGACCGCGACCTTCCCGTTCACCGCGAACGGCAAGGCGATGGGCCTGGGCGACGCGACCGGCTTCGTGAAGATCGTCGCCGACTCCGAGCACAACGAGATCGTCGGCGCGCACATGATCGGCCCCGACGTGACCGAGCTGCTGCCCGCCCTGACGCTCGCGCAGAAGTGGGACCTGACCGCGGACGAGGTCGCCCGCAACGTCTTCGCCCACCCGACGCTCTCCGAAGCGGTCAAGGAGGCCGTCGAGGGCATCGCCGGCCACATGATCAACCTCTAGGGCTCTTCGCCCGCCTCGAGCGAAGGGGGTGCGTTCCGCTGGGCGGACCGCACCCCCTTCGTCATGGCCCGGCTCTGCACGCTGGGCGGACCAGCGCCGAGCGAGGAGAGGGCCCCACGTGAGCACGACGAGCGAGAACCCCGAGGTGGGTCAGCAGATCGCCACCGGTGACATCGTCACCAACTACCACGACGTCGCCGGGCCCGAGGCGGACACGAGCGTGCCGGTGCTGCTGCTGCACGGGTCCGGCCCCGGCGTGAGCGCGATGGCCAACTGGCGCCTGACCATCCGCGACCTCAGCTCGCGCCACCGGCTGCTCGCCCCCGACCTGGCCGGCTTCGGCTTCTCCGAGGTGCCCGAGGGCATCGAGTACAGCCGTGAGGTCTGGCTGCAGCAGGTCGTGGACTTCCTCGACGCGCTCGGCGTGGCGAAGGTGCACGTCATCGGCAACTCCTTCGGCGGGTCGATGGCGCTGGCCCTGGCGATCTCCCATCCCGAGCGGGTGGAGCGGATGGTGCTCATGGGCTCGGTCGGGGTTCCCTTCGAGCTCACCGAGGGCCTGGACGAGGTGTGGGGGTTCACCCCCTCGGAGGAGGCCATGGGGCGGCTCATGCGCGAGACCTTCGCCCACGACCCGTCGCTCATCACCGACGAGCTGGTCCGGATGCGCCACGAGGCGAGCCTGCGCCCGGCCAGCCGGGAGGCCTACGAGTCGATGTTCCCCGCCCCGCGGCAGCGCTGGGTCGACGCGATGGCCCACCCCGAGGAGGACATCCGAGCGATCCCGCACCCGACGCTCCTCGTGCACGGGCGGGATGACCGGGTGATCCCGCCGCAGACCACGCTGACGATGCTGGACTGGATCGAGGACTCCCGGGCCCACCTCTTCGGCCGCTGCGGCCACTGGACGCAGATCGAGCACGCCGGGGCCTTCGCCGAGCTGGTGCGGGACTTCCTCGGGGGCTCGGGGGACTGACGCCGCCCCGGCGATTAGGGGCGATGGCGACGGCGCTGGTAACCTTCTGTGGTTGCCGTTCGATCGGCCGCGGATCCGCAGAGCCCCGGAGGACCAGCCCGGGCGCGCCGCGCAACGAAACCCAGAGAAGGAGCAGTGTCCCAGCATGCCGCTGACCGCTGACGTCAAGAAGCAGATCATGGCCGAGTACGGCACGAGTGAGGGCGACACCGGCTCCCCGGAGGTGCAGATCGCCCTCCTCACCCAGCGCATCACCGACCTGACCGAGCACTCGCGCGACCACAAGCACGACCACCACAGCCGTCGTGGCCTGCTGCTGCTCGTCGGTCGCCGCCGCCGGCTCCTCAGCTACCTGAGGAAGAACGACGTCGAGCGGTACCGTTCGCTGATCAAGCGACTCGGTCTGCGCCGATAAGGACTTCGCGATGAGCGGTTCCCACCGACGGGGACCGCTCGTTCGCGTATCCGGGTCCCACGGTCCCGGACACAACTGAACACCGAAGATCGCACCCCGGGGCACAACGACGATGCCCCCGGACGTAGAGAGAAAAGGAGGACCCGATGGAGGGTCCTGAGATCAACAGCGCCGAAGCCACCATCGACAACGGTCGCTTCGGCACCCGCACCGTCCGGTTCGAGACCGGGCGCCTGGCCAAGCAGGCCGGCGGAGCCGTCGCCGCCTACCTCGACGACGAGACCATGCTGCTGTCGACCACCACGGCCGGCAAGCACCCCAAGGAGCACTTCGACTTCTTCCCCCTGACGGTGGACGTCGAGGAGCGGATGTACGCCGCAGGGCGCATCCCGGGCAGCTTCTTCCGGCGCGAGGGCCGTCCCGGCACCGACGCCATCCTCACCTGCCGCCTCATCGACCGCCCGCTGCGCCCGACCTTCAAGAAGGGCCTGCGCAACGAGGTCCAGGTCGTCATCAGCGTCCTGGCGTCCCACCCGGACCACCAGTACGACGTCGTGGCCATCAACGCCGCGTCCGCGTCCACGCAGATCTCCGGTCTGCCCTTCTCCGGGCCGATCGGCGCCGTGCGCGTCGCCCTCATCGACGGCCAGTGGGTCGCCTTCCCGAACTACTCCGACAGCGAGCGCTCCACCTTCGACATGGTGGTTGCGGGTCGGGTCGTGAAGGACGCAGCCGGTGGTGACGATGTGGCCGTGATGATGGTCGAGGCCGAGTCCACCGAGGCCACCTGGGACCTGGTCCACAACCAGGGCAAGACCGCCCCGACCGAGGAGGTCGTGGCCGAGGGTCTCGAGGCGAGCAAGGCCTTCATCAAGGTCCTCTGCGAGACCCAGGCCGAGCTGGCCGCGAAGTCGGCCAAGCCGGTCGAGGAGTTCCCGATCTTCCTCGACTACGAGGACGACGCCCTCGAGGCGGTCGAGAAGGCCACCTCCGCCGACCTGGCCAGCGCCCTCCAGATCGCCGGCAAGGGCGAGCGCGAGGACCGGCTCGACGAGATCAAGGAGGCCATGAAGGTCTCCCTCGCGGGCACCGAGGAGGACCCCAAGGACTTCTTCGGTCGCGAGAAGGAGCTCTCCGCCGCCTACCGCGCGGTCCAGAAGACACAGGTGCGCCAGCGCATCCTGCGCGACAAGGTCCGCATCGACGGCCGTGGCCTCGCCGACATCCGTGCCCTGGGCGCGGAGGTCGAGGTGCTGCCGCGGGTGCACGGCTCGGCGCTCTTCGAGCGCGGCGAGACCCAGATCCTGGGTGTCACCACGCTCAACATGCTCAAGCTGGAGCAGACGATCGACTCGCTGAGCCCGGTCACCAAGAAGCGCTACATGCACAACTACAACTTCCCGCCGTACTCCACCGGTGAGACCGGTCGTGTCGGCAGCCCCAAGCGCCGCGAGATCGGCCACGGTGCGCTCGCCGAGCGGGCGCTGCTGCCGGTGCTGCCGACGCGCGAGGAGTTCCCGTACGCGATCCGTCAGGTCTCCGAGGCCCTCGGGTCCAACGGTTCGACCTCGATGGGGTCGGTCTGCGCCTCGACCATGTCGCTGCTCAACGCCGGTGTGCCGCTGCGCGCCCCGGTCGCCGGCATCGCCATGGGTCTGGTCTCGGACACCGTGGAGGGGGAGACCCGCTACGCGGCCCTGACCGACATCCTCGG